>SKJX01000057.1 GCA_007121785.1 Nitriliruptoraceae bacterium | reverse complement strand
GTCGCACCCACCTTCGGGGGTGGTGTAATCGGTAACACGGCTGGTTCTGGTCCAGTTATTGAGGGTTCGAGTCCTTCCCCCCGAGCTGGTCGAGCCGCGGATCCGCGGCTCGACCTCGGAGCGTGCCTCGCGCTACGCTCCCGCCGGCTTCACCCCAGGTGAAGCGTCCTGCCCCCGTCGTCTAGAGGCCTAGGACGCCGCCCTCTCAAGGCGGTAACGCCAGTTCAAATCTGGTCGGGGGTGCTTTTCCACAAGCTTATCCACAGCCCGGTCGATCCTGGTCCTCGTCTGGACCGGGATCGATCTCGTTCCAGCCACGGGCAGGATCGATCACCGGGACGTCTCGGGTCGGCGCCTGCGACCATCGGTCCCAGCGCACGAGGTCCGGGGCGTAGCGCCCCAACAGCAGCAGGGCATGTGCGACCTTGTCGACGACGCGTTGGCCCGATGGGTGAGAGGCGGACCACAACTCGAGGTTCTCCTCCCGGTTGTCCGTCCGGTCGCCGTTGATGTGGTGGACGGTCTCGTCCGGATGGAGGGGACGGCCGATCTGTCGTGCCATGATGAGTCGGTGTTCCGCCTCCCGGTAGGCGCCGCCCGTGAGCCAGCGCTCCTCCTCAGGCACTGACACCTGCCAGTACCCGTGGTGCTCGAACCCGGCGCCGGTGACGACCCGGATCGGCTCCTCCGGCCGGGGATCGCCGGTGGCGAGCTGGCGGCGGTAGTGGGTGTTGCACAGCCCCCGGGCGTACCGCTGGCGGTCGCAACCCTCGACCGAGCACGGACCGGCGGCGCGCAGCGGTCGATGGGCGAGCACGTCGCCATGGGTCCGCCACCGCTGGTAGTGCGCGTGGCACCAGCCGCGGCTCTTGGCCGGTCGCGTGCAGCCGTCCACGTCGCACTCGGCACGTTCGGCTCCCCGGGTCGGTGTCCCCGTCCGGAGCCACCGCTTGTCGTGCATGGCGCACCAGCCCCGCGCGTAGACGTCGCGCTCGCAGTCCGAGGCCGCGCACGTCGCGCGACGGTCACGGCCCGACATCATGCCCTCTGGTCATCGTTCGTGTCATCGCACCTGGTTCCTGGCAGTGTGCCCTGCGGGTGTGACGGTTCCGTTGTGGACCCGTCCGATGGTGTGGACGACGGTCGCTTCGGGCGACCCGCCACCGACCGCGGCCGGTCGCCGGTGTCCCGGCGGTTGCTGCACCGGCGGCCGTGTCCCACGTTCGCGTGACCGAACCCGTCCCCTGGAGGTCCACTGGTGGAGCCGCTGTTCGACAACCCCATCGCGGTGACCGCGATCGTCGTCCTGATCGCGGCGGTCCTGCTCGGGCGTGCGCTGCGCCGCCGACAGCGCGCGGCGCAGGTCGAGGAGCTGGCGACCGACCAGGGCTGGACCTCGGTCGATCAGCCACGGGAGTTCGCCGACCTGGTCGCCGGTGCCGTGCCCGAGCTCGCGCAGCAGGCGTCATCCCAGGCGCGACGAGCCTCGCACCGGTCGACCGCGACCTCCGGATCGCGCAACGTCCCGGTGTCGAAGGGCACGGGCCGCTCGAGCTCCAAGGCCCGCAACGTCTACCTCGCCGACGTCGGTGCCGGGTCGGTGGCGATCGGCGACGTCCAGATTTCCGCGGGGACCGGGAGCCTGCCGGCGCGGCAGGGCTCGGTCCGTCGTGGCGCGGTCGCCGCGACCCTGGCCGAACCGGTGCCGACGCTGCAGCTCACCAGCCGCGCGACGGTGGAACTCGGACGTGACGACGATCTGCCCGACGGGCTCGCTTCCGCCTTCCGGGCCGAGCAGATCGACGCGGACGCTCGGGCCCACTACCTCGACTCCGGCGCGTGGACGCCCCTGGTGGGCGACCGCGTGGACCTCGATCAGGTCACGGTGGACGGCGACCGGCTCGTGCTGGTCGCGGCGGAGGAGCTCACGCCCGAGCGTGCGGAGGCGCTGGTGGCCGTCGCGGAACGGTTCGCCGCCGAGGTGGTCCCGCAGGTGGACGCCGACCACGACCGTCCGCTGGTGACGAGCCCACTCGCCTCCACGTGACGGCGCGGCTACAGCGCCGCGACGCCCCGCTTGAGGCTCGCGAGGCCGGTGGGGCTGATGCAGTAGGCGCTGCGTGTGCCCTCCTGGTCGACCTGGACGAGGCCGGCTTCGCGCAGGATCCGGAGGTGCTCGGACACCGTCGACTGCGCCAGCGGCAGCTCCGCGACCACGTCCCCGGTGATGCAGGTCTCACGGGTGGAGAGCAGCCGCAGGATCGTCACGCGTGCAGGATGGCCGAGCGCCTTGGCCATCCTCGCCAGCGTCCGGTCGTCGGGGATCGCCACATCACCGACCGGTTCGGTCGGGGCGCACGCGCCCACGCCGTCCGCGGTGTCCGTGGCGATCGAGACGTCGCTGCTCATGGGGTCAGGCTACCGCAGGCCCTGCGACCATCGGCGGCAACAGGAGGCAGCTGTCGCCGAACTCGTGCCACCGATAGGCATCGGCGAGCGCCGCGTCGTACGCCTGATCGACCAGGCCGCGGCCGGCGACCGCGTCGAGCAACCGAAGGTGCGAGGCGTCCGGGGCGTGCCAGCCCGTGACCAGCCCCGTGACCACCTTCGCTGGCCGGTCGGGCCCGAGGACCAGGTCGGTCCAGCCGTCGCGGGCGCGGACGGTGTCGTGGTGGTCGAGCGCCGACTCCAGCGCGCGGGTGACGGTGGTGCCGACCGCCACGATCCGGCCCCCGTGGCGCCGCGTGTGTCGGACCAGCCGGGCGGTCGGTCGGGGGACGCGGAACCGTTCCGGCGGTGGGTCCTCGCCGGTCTCGAGCGAGGACACGCCCGCGTGCAGTTCGATCGGCGCGACCGGGACGCCGTGGACCGCCAGCTCGGTCACCAGGCGGTCGGTGAACGGCCGGCCGGCACTGGCCATCTCCGCGCTGCCCGGATCACGGGCGAACACCGGCTGGTAGTGCCGCAGCGGCCAGCGATCCCGCAGGTAGCCGTAGCTGATCGGTCGACCGTGCCGGGCCAGTTCGCTGGTGAGGTCCGTACCGGCGGTGGTCGCGTGCCACAGCCGGTGGTTGGTCGCCGCGTCCGGATCCGGGTGGGCAGCGACGAGCCGCACGGTGCGGCCGCCGCTGAGCGCGAGCACCTCGCCCACGTGGCCGTCGGTGACCGGTCCGTGTCCGTCGGGCCGGCGAAGCTCGACCAGCCACGTCGCCTCGCCACCGCGGGTGGGCCCTGAGACGTGCACGACGACGTGCTGGCCGTCGTGCCGCGTGGCGTCGATCGCCGCCGGGAGGGTCGCCGAGGTGTTGACGACCACCAGGTCACCGGGGGAGAGGTGCTGAGGGAGACCCCGGAACCGGGTGTGGTGGACGCTGTCGGACGCGGCGACGAGCAACCGGACCTCGTCGCGCTCAAGGCCGCGCGCCTCCGGGGGTTCCGTCGCCGATCGTGCCGGGTCGAGCTCGAACCGGGGCCACCGTGACGGGGCATCGTCGGACGAGCCGGGCGCTGCCGGGACCGAGCCGCGCGGTGCCGGATCGGTCGCCGGTGGGGCAGGGGTCGTCGAGGTGGTCATCGCGGCACCGCCAACGCCAGATCGCTGGCCTGGAAGCGATCGCTGGCGGGGCGTTCGTCGAGCAGCCGCAGCAGCGCGGGGACGACCTCCTCCGGCAACGGACGGTCGGAGATGTCCTCGTCCGGGAACGCCTGCTGGTGCATCGTGGTCTGCATGTCGCCGGGGTCGAAGCTGTAGACCGGCAGCTGCGGCTCCTCCTCGGCCAGCACCGCGGTGAGTTGCTCGAGCGCGGCCTTGCTGGCGCTGTAGACGCCCCAGCCGGGGAGCGCCTCCAACGCGACGTCGGAGGTGACGTTGACCATCACGCCGTCGGTGGTACGGAGCGGTTCGAGGAGCTGTCGCGTCAGCGCGAGCGGCGCCAGGGTGTTGACCTCCAGCACCTGCCGGGCCGCCTCGATGGGTGTCGTCGCGATGGTCGGACGCGGGGAGGGACCGAGGGAGCTGGCGTTGTTGAGCAGCAGATCGAGCTCGCCGCGCTCGTTCACGGCGGTCCGGATCGCTCGCTGGTGGTCGGGGTCTCGCACGTCGCCGGCGATCGCCACGACCGATCCCCCGTGGGGGAGGTCGCCCACCATCCGCTGCAGCGCCGCACCATCGCGTGCGTCGACGATCAGATGCCAGCTGCGGGCGGCCAGTGCGTGGGTGACGGCGGCGCCGAGGCCTCGGGATGCTCCGGTGATCACGGCGGTCGGCATGGGTTCGCTCCTTGATCGGGGTCGGTTGCTGGTGCCATCGGCGATCGGGAGCTACTTTAGAAGTTGAAGTCAGCTATAAGTCAAGAGGTGCAAGCCGAAGGGTTCGGGTCGCGAGGTCCGGGTCGCGAGGCATCCGGGCGAGGCGGTCGACGATCCGAGAGCGAGGTGCGGGACATGAGCGAACTGCTGAGCGTCGGACAGGTCGCGGATCGCAGCGGCGTCGCGACCTCCGCCCTGCGGTACTACGAACGGGAAGGGTTGATCACCGCGACCCGAAACCCGGGAGGCCACCGCCGGTTCGAACCGATCGTGCTGCGACGGCTCGCCTTCATCCGCGCGGCTCGGCACGTGGGGTTGACGCTGGAGGAGATCCGCGACGCGTTGGCACAACTGCCCGACGACCGCACCCCGACCAAGGCCGACTGGGCGCGGATCTCGCGGACCTGGCGCCAGCGGTTGGATGCGGAGATCGAGGCCCTCGAGGCGGTGCGTGATGGGCTCGACTCGTGCATCGGCTGCGGCTGCCTCTCGCTCCGACACTGCGGCATCGCCAACCCGGGCGACGTCGCTGCCACCCGCGGGGCCGGGGCGCGCTACCTCCCGGCGCCGCTCCGCGAACCTCAGGGCTGACCCTCGATCAGGCTCGCGTGATCTCGATCGCTCCCAGATCGGGCGCCGGGGTGGCGAGCAGGGCGTGGTCGAAGCGATCCACCTCGACGGCCAGGGGCAGGTCGACGTCCGGTGCCCAGGCCGGCCCTTCCGGGGTGAACATCCGCCCCGCGTCGGAGGTGGCGACGCGGTCCACGAACGGGGTCGGGTCTGGATCGAGCCCCTGGACCCGCGCGGCGATGAGTTCCGCGGCGGCGAGGTCCTCGTCGCCGTCGCGACCGAGCGAGGCGCCCGTGATCACGAACGTCACACGCTCGGGCGCGAGCACCCGCAGGTGGGCCGCGGTCGCGGCGGCGGTCACGAACGAGGCGGCCAGCACCACACCGCTGCCGGTGGTGCGCGTGAGCCCCTGCGTGCCCGCGGAGGTGCGGTGGATCACCGTGGCGCCGCCCAGGTCGCGGTCGGCCACCTCGGCGGGTGAGTTGCCCAGGTCGAAGCCGTCGATCGGCCGGCCGTCCTCCTCGCCGGCCAGCAGCGCGCCCGGCAGGTGGGTGTCGCGCAGGGCGACGGCGCCTTGGCGGGTGTCGACGGCGAGCAGCCGGTGGGCACCGCGGTGGAAGCACCACGGCTCGAACGTGAACGCACGCAGCACGTCGATGACGACCACGGCCTCGTCGGGCGTCGCGCCATCGAGGTCGACGTAGCGGATCTCGGTCACGTGGCCTCCGACGACGCGTGGTCGCCGAGCAGGAACCGTCGCAGGGCCACGTCGGCGTCCACCAGCGCGTCCACCGGGACGTACTCGCCGCGCTGGTGCGCCTGCGCGGTCAGACCGGGGCCGTAGTTGAGTGCCGGCACGTCGATCTCCGCGAACCGGGCCACGTCGGTCCACGCCTGCTTGCCCGCCACGGGCGCGTCCACCGCGTCGACGAACCGACGGACCACCGGGTGGTCGAGCCGCGGCGGTGCGCCCGGGACCCGGTCGACGATGTCGACCTCGGCAGCGTCGCCCACGAACGCGCGCAGCTCCGCCTCCGCGGCCTCCAGGCCACGGGATGGCGCGAACCTCAAGTTGAGGTTGACGTTGAAGGTGCCGGGGATGACGTTGCGGACCGGCGCGGTGGTCGGCGTCGCTTCGGGCCCGAGGCCGGCGGTCCAGGCCTGCGTGGCCGACCACACGTCGCGGTAGATGACCCCGTCGACCTCGACGTCGACGAGGTGGTCGCGGTCGAGTTCGGCGAGGAACGGCCCCGCCAGCGTCAGGGCGTTGCGACCGTGCCAGGGGCGGGCCGAGTGCGCCTGCTGGCCCCGGAAGGTCAGCAGCGCGTGGAGCCCGCCCAGGCAGCCGAGCTGGACCTGCCCGTCGGTGGGCTCGAGGACGATCGCCAGGGAGGCGTCCGTCAGCCAGGGGACCTTCGCCAGCACCGAGCGCAGTTCGTTGGTCTCCGCAGCGCCCTCCTCGCCCGCGTAGAGCACCAGCGCGAGGTCGTAGGGCGAGCTCGCTCGCAGATCGGTGTCCTCGAACGCGCGCATGGCGACGACGTTGCCGGCCTTCATGTCCGAGGTGCCGCGGCCGACCACGACCGGGGCGTCGTCCTGGACCTCGACCTTGGCTTCACGGTCATCCTCGGTGGGTGGGACGACGTCGAGGTGGCCCACCAGCAGGACCAGCGGGCGGGGCGAGCCGGGGGCGGGCGCCCCGACCACGAGGCTGTTGCCGACGCGGACGATCCGTTCACCGAGCGCCTCGTACCGGGCGGAGACCGCTTCGGCGATCGGGCCCTCCTCGCCGGTGACGCACAGGTGACCGACGTGCTCGAGCAGCCGCTCGACCAGGTCGTCACGGGCCGCAGGATCGGTGACGTGGGTGCCCATCAGTCGTTGGCATGCAGGGCCGCGTTGAGCCCGCCCCAGTCGCCGGACCGGCCCTCGCGCGGGCGCGCCACCACGGTGCCGGTGGTGGACTCCCGACGGAACAGCAGGTGGTCCTCGCCGGTGAGCTCCGCGGCCTTGACCACCCGCCCGTCCGGCAGGGTCACCTTGGTGCCCGCGGTGAGGTAGAGGCCGGCCTCCACCACGCAGCCGTCCCCGAGCGAGATACCCACCCCGGCGTTGGCGCCGATGAGGCAGCCCTCGCCGACCGCGATGACCTCCGTCCCCCCGCCGGACAGCGTGCCCATGATCGACGCGCCGCCGCCGACGTCGGAACCGTCGCCGACGACCACGCCGGCGGAGATGCGTCCCTCGACCATCGATGCACCCAGCGTGCCGGCGTTGAAGTTGACGAACCCCTCGTGCATGACGGTGGTGCCCGGCGCGAGGTGGGCACCGAGCCGCACGCGGTCAGCATCGGCGACGCGGACGCCCGACGGGATGACGTAGTCGGTCATCCGCGGGAACTTGTCGACCGAGCTCACCCGGACCGGGTGACCGGCCGCGACCAGCGCCAGCCGGAGGTCATCGAAGGTCTCCGGGTCGCAGGGGCCGAGGTCGGTCCACACGACGTTGTTGAGGCGGCCGAACGCGCCCTCGAGGTTGGTCCCGTGCGGCCGGACCTCGCGACGCGAGAGGAGGTGGAGCCGCAGGTAGACGTCGTGGGCGTCGACCGGCGCGCTCGACAGGTCCTCGATGAACGTCGCGACGGCGACCCGGTCGGTGCGCGTGGGCGCCGCTGAGGCGGTGTCGGCGGTCACCGCGGCCGCCGCCCGCGCGACCGGGTCGTCGGCGCTGAGCTCCATACCCTCGAGCACGTCCGCGTCCAGAGCCAGCGTGACGGTGCCACCCTCGTAGCCGGTCGCGTCCGCCAGCGCGACCGCGCCGCCCGCCGTCCCACCGGTAGCCGCGACGGGGTACCAGGTGTCGAGCACCTTGCCGGTGTCACGGGTACGGGTGGCCAGGCCGATCCCGAAGGCGGCGAACGTGGACATCGATGGCTCCGGAGGGTCGGTGCGGGGCGCCGCGACGTCGATGGTGACGTGCCGGCGCGGGCGTCGGCCGGGGAGCCTACCGGCGAGCGTCCCGCCGCCATGGGTGGGCGGGGCCCGGATGGGTCGGTCGGCGATCCGCTAGCGTCTACGGGGGTTTGGAGGGGATGTGTGAGTGACCAGCGACGAGACGACGACGCCTCGGGGGCGGCCCGTCACGCGGGAGCCGCCGACCCGGATGGCGTGTCGACGCCTGGGGGGGCACCGCACGGCCGCGACGCCGTCGACGCGGACGGCTCGCAAGCGGCGTCCGCGGGTGACCCCGTCACCGGCGACGTCGAGCAGGAAGCCACGGACCGCGACGCTGGCGACCCGGACGCTGGCGACCCGGACGCTGGTGACCCGGACGCCTACGAGGACGGCACCGCCCCCCTCGAGGAGCTGATCCCGGACAAGCCGCTCGAAGCGCGGGCGCCGATGCGCAGCCCGTGGGCGCTCGGCGGCACCGCGATCGCCGGTGGCGTCATGGGCGCCGCGGAGGTCGTGCCCGGCTTCTCCGGCGGCACGGTGGCGCTGGTCGTCGGTATCTACGAGCGACTCGTCGCCACGATCCGCCAGGGTGCGCGCACCCTGTCGCTGCTGATCCGGGCCCGACCGAAGGACGCCTGGCGCGCTTTCGTCGCGATCGAGTGGCCGTTCATCATCGCGTTGCTGATCGGCATGGCGCTCGCCGTGTTCTCCCTGGCCGAGCCGCTCAGCGAGCTCCTCGACGAGCGCGTCGTGGAGATGCAGGCGATCTTCCTCGGCCTGGTGCTCGGCGCGGCCGTCGTCGCCGGACGTCAGCTCCGCACCCCCACACCGTGGTACGTGCTGGTCGGGGTCGCGGCGGCCGCTGCGACGTTCGTCGGGCTCGGGGTGAGTCCCGGCACGATCGACGATCCGTCGCGGTGGCTGCTGCTGCTCGGGGCGGCCGTGGCGGTGTGCGCCTGGATCCTCCCCGGCGTGTCCGGATCGTTCCTGTTGGTGGTCCTGGGCCTGTACCCGGCGGTGATCGGCACCATCGCTGACCGCGATCCGGTGGGCATCCTGGTGCTCGCTGCTGGGCTGGTGCTTGGCCTCGCCTCGTTCTCCACGCTGCTCAACTGGTTGCTGGCCCGCGCGCACGACGTCGTGCTCGCCACCCTGATCGGCCTGATGGTCGGCAGCGTGCGCGTCCTGTGGCCGTGGCCGACCGACGCGGGGTTCGGCAACACCGAACTCGGCGTCCCCGAGGGCTCCGAGGTGTTCCTCGCGGCGGCGCTCGCCCTGGCCGCGTTCTCGCTGGTCTACATGTTCGGCCTGGCCAGCTCCGCCGTCGAGCAGCGCATCCTCCGCCGGCGTGCACGCCTCGCCGCGAAGGCCGCTGCCGACGGCACGCCGGGCGACGACGCGCGGGGAGGCGGATCGGTCCCGCCCTCGACCGATGCCGCGACCTCCGACCCGGCCTAGCCGGGTAGCCGCCCGGCCTCGATCGCCTCCGACCAGCGGGTGACCGCCGCCCGACACCCCTCGACGGTCGGGACCAGCGCGAGCCGCAGCCAGCCCTCGCCACCGGGTCCGAACGCGCGACCCGGCGAGGCCACGATGCGCTCACCCAGCAGCGCCTCCGCGTAGGCGGCGTCGTCGCCGCCGGGAGCCCGGAACCACACGTAGAAGGTCGCCTGCGAGCCGGACACCTCGATGTCGTGTGCCTCGAGGAACGGCAGCATCACGTCGCGCTTGGCCCGGAAGACCTCACGCCGGTCGTCGACATGGCTCTGGTCGTTCCACGCGGCGATCGCCGCCGCCTGCACGAAATCGGGTGAGGCCGTGCCGACGTTGGGGCGAAGCATCCGCATCCGCTGGATCAGCTCCGGGTCACCGACGATCGCTCCGGAGCGGTAGCCGGTCATCCCCGATCGCTTCGACAGCGACACCAGGGCGAGCACCCCGGTCAGGTCGCCGTCGCAGGCCTCGAGCACCGACGGTGCCGGCTGGTCGAACCAGAGTTCCTGGTAACACTCGTCGGAGGCCAGCAGCAGGTCGTGTTCGCGGGCGACGGCGACCTGTTCGCGGTACCAGCTGAGGTCGGCGGTCGCGCCCGTGGGGTTGTGCGGGTAGTTGAGCCACGCGATGCACGCGCGTTGCAGCCGTTCGGTCGGCAGGTCGTCGAGGTGGAGCCGCCAGCCGTCCTCCGGGGTCAGCACCACGGCATCGGGCGTGCCCCCGGCGAACCGGGTACCGCGGTCGTACACGGGGTAGCCGGGCGTGCCGAACAGCACGTGGCGGCGCGGCCCCTGCGGGTCCACCACCGCCAGCGGCAGGTGGAACACGGCTTCCTTGCTCCCCGCCGAGGGGACCACGTGCGCGTCGGGGTCGACCGTGACGCCATGGCGGCGCGCGACCCATCCGGCGACGGCCTCGCGCAGCTCACGCTTGCCGGCGGCGGTGGGGTAGCGGCTGACCGGACCGACCGCGTCGGTGAGCGCATCGCGGATCGCTCGCGGTGTCGGCTCGTCCGGATCGCCGATCGAGAAGTCGTGCAGCGGCTGCCCGTCGGCACGCAGCTCGTTGGCGAGGTCCTGGAGCCGTGCCAGCGGGTAGCCGCCGAGCTCGGCGAGGGCGGGGTTCGTGGTCACCATGGTGCGCCAGCCTACGAGGCCGGCACCTCCACCTCGACCTCGAGCACGCTCATCAGTTCGATCGCGAAGCGGGCCTGCTCCTCGTCGGAGGGGTCGACGGCGACGCTGGCGATCAACCCGTCGGTCAGCAGGCTGACGCGTCCGGCCGGATCGTCGTAGCGTCGGCCGCCGGTGACCTCGACCGGTTCGATCTCCACGTCGCCATGTCCGGTCGCCAGCGCCTCGACGTCCTCGGGGACGGCGGGGTGGATCGTCAGGTCGCTCGTCAGGCTCGCCACCTCGACGGTGTTGCGTTCCTCGACGATCCGTAGCCGCTCGTCCACGAGGGCGACCTGCGGCACGCCGTCGACGACCGAGAGCTCGAGCCGGTCCAGCTGATCCTCCAGCCCGTCGGCCATCGGCTCCCCGGTCTGCGTGCCGTAGCCGACGATCTGTGCCGCCACCTCGCCGCGCTCCCAGGTAGCGACCTCGATTCCGGCGGCGGTGGTCACGAGCTGGAGCTCACCGTCCCAGCGCGGCTGTGGTGGCTGCTCGTCCTCGATGACGTCGTCGTCGAGACGGGTGTGCAGCGGTCCGAACACCTGCAAGGTGACCTGCTCGTCGGCGACCGTCAGCTGGTTGCCGGGGCGGTCGGTGCTGATGACCCCCGGTGGGGCCGTGACGGTCAGGGTCGCGCCGCTGAGCGTGCGGAAGTCGGTGTCGATGGGTTCGCCGAACTCCTCGACCAACGCGTCGCCCGCCGGCTCGTCCGGGGCAAGGTCCCGCAGATCGTCGCTACCGCCACAGCCGGTGAGCAGCATGACCGCCATGGTGAGGGCTCCGAGCGTGGTCCACTCACGCCTCGCTGTCCGCGTGCGCGAGACGCGGCGCCCGCCTCGTGTGGGCATGGCGTCGGTCCGCTCGTCGGTTCGCTGGTCCACACCCCGAGGGTAGGCACCGTGGCCGATACGCCCCGCCGCCGAGGACGAGGAGCCGACCGGGCAGCCACGCCCGGCTCGTGGAGGGACCAGCCAGCTACCAGGGGGCACCGGCGTCCTCGGTAGGCTCCCTGCTCATGGACCCAGCCCGAACGATCCTCGTCCGATGCTCCGGACGCGACCGCCCCGGCATCACGACCGGCCTGCTCGGCGTGCTCGCTGAAGCGGGTGTCTCGCTCTACGACATGGAACAGGTCGTGGTCCGCGAACGGTTGTCGCTGGACCTGCTGATCGGTGTGGGGCAGGCCGACCACGTGCTCAAGGAGCTGTTGTTCCACGGGTGGGAACACGGCATCCAGCTGGACTTCGAGGTGGTGGAGCAGGCGTCCGACCGTGCGAGCAAGCCGCGAGCGGTCGTGACCGTCATGGGCAGCTGGTTGGCCCCCGGCGCGCTGCGTGCCGTGACCGGCGCGATCACCGCTGGCGGCGGCAACATCGACCGCATCCACCGGCTGTCGCGGTACCCGGTCGTGTCGTACGAGTTCGTGGTCGTCGACGGGGATATCGACACGATGCGCTCGAAGCTGGTCTCCGCCTCCCGGGACCAGCACATCGACGTCGCGATCCAGCGCGAGACGCTCGAGCGGCGCGCGAAGCGGCTCGTGGTGCTCGACGTCGATTCGACGCTGATCCAGGACGAGGTCATCGAACTGCTGGCTGAGCACGCGGGCTGCCGCGACGAGGTGGCTGCGGTCACCGCTCGGGCGATGTCCGGCGAACTCGACTTCGAAGCGGCGCTGCGCGAGCGGGTGGCGCAACTGGCCGGTACCCCCGCCGGCGCGCTCGACGAGGTCGGCGACGCGGTCCGGCTCACCGCTGGTGCGCGCACGTTCGTGCGGACCCTGAAGCGCCTCGGCTACATCGTGGCGATCGTCTCGGGCGGGTTCACCGCCATCACCGACCGGCTCGCGGCCGACCTGGGCATCGACCACGCGGTGGCCAACGAGCTCGAGATCGAGGACGGCGTCATCACCGGACGCCTCCTCGGCGAGATCGTGGACCGGCCAGGCAAAGCCACCGTGCTCCAACGCATCGCCGAAGCCGAGCAGGTCCCGCTGGAGCAGACGGTCGCGATCGGTGACGGCGCGAACGACCTGGACATGCTGGCCACCGCCGGGCTCGGGATCGCGTTCAACGCCAAGGCGGTCGTCCGCGAGCGGGCCGACACCGCCGTCTCCGTGCCCTACCTCGACGCGATCCTGTTCCTGCTCGGCATCCCCCGCGACGAGGTCGAGGCCGCCGACGCGGACGATCCCGCGGATGTGGCCGAGGCGTCCACGCCCGTGCCGGGCCTGCCCTCTCGCTGAGCGACCGCACGATCGGCCAGCCTTCAGGGCGGGCCGGCCGAAGCTCGCGAGGCGCCCGTGAGCGCGAGGTTCGCCTGGGGTGTCTCGTCGGCGAGACACCGCCGAGACACGGCCGGAGCATCCTGCTTCGTGAGGCAGTGTGGCTGTCTCCGGCACGGTGGTTCACGACGCCGTGTGGTCGCGACGAGCACGTCGAGGAGGTCGAGCCCGATGCATCGGCTGGATGCGCGGTTGCGCTGGAGCCATCAGCTCCAGCAGTTGCCGCCGTGGCTGCTCATGCTGCTGGTTGGGGCCGGATTGGTCGGGTGTTGGGCGCTGGTTTGGACCGCCGGCGGTTCCCGGACCGCGTTCCCCCACCTGTTCTACGCGCCGATCGTGCTGGCGGCGCTGCCGTTCGGGGTCCGCGGTGGGGCGCTGGCCGGGGCCGCCGCGATGGTGCTGGTCGGACCGCTGATGCCGCTGGACGTCGCGACGGGCGAGCCCCAGGAACTGGTCAACTGGCTCGCGCGAGGGGGCTTCTTCATCGCGATCGGAGCGATCTCGGGGTCGACCACCCGGGCGTTGCGCCGCAGCTTCGAGGTCGGGCTGAGCGACCAACTGTGGGGGGAGGTCGAGCTCGCGGGGACCGGGCAGTCACATGACGACGACCCACGCTGGGCCGAGCGCATCCGTCACACACTGGATCATGGGGCGTTCCAGACGGTGTTCCAGCCGATCTACGGCCTCGGCTCAGGGCGGATCGTCGCCGTCGAAGCGCTCACCCGCTTCGACGATGATCCGACCGTTCCACCGGACATCTGGTTCGGTCACGCCCACCGAGCGGGGCGGGGACTCGAACTGGAGCTCGCGACCCTGGCGGCGGCCTTCGAGGCCAGCCGTGGCCGGCCGGACGACGTCGCGCTGTCGTTCAACGCCTCACCGCAGCTGCTCACCGACCCCCGGCTGCTGTCGCTGCTGTGCACCGTCGACGGCACGAACCTGATCGTCGAGGTGACCGAGCACGACGTGATCGATGACTACCAGCAGGTCTCGCGGGCGCTCGCGATGTTGCGTCGGCTCGGGCTGAAGGTCGCGATCGACGACGCCGGCGCCGGGTTCGCCAGCCTGCGTCACATCGTCCGGCTCGAACCGGACCTGATCAAGCTCGACTCGAGCCTGACCCAGAACCTGTCCGGCGATCCGGTGCGTCGTGCTCTCGCTGACGCGTTGCTCCAGTTCGCGGAGCGGACCGACAGCCGGATCATCGTCGAGGGGATCGAGACCGCGTCCGATCTGGCCGCGTGGCGTGATCTGGGAGCGCACGCGGCCCAGGGGTTCCTGCTCGGTCGCCCTGGGCCGCTGCCGCTGGCGTCGACCATCCGGCCGTCGGCTCGAGCCCGCTGACCGGTCCGGTGCTACGGACGGCCGTAGCCGACGACCCCGCGACGGGTCAGGCCATCCTCGCGGATCCGGACGTTGTTGCCGCTGTTGGGGGCCTCGACGACCTTGCCGTCGCCGATGTACATGGCCACGTGGCTGATGGGCGAGTGGTAGAAGACCAGGTCGCCGGGGCGCAACTCGCTGCGCGAGATCCGGGTGGTCGCCGAGTACTGGGCGCTGGAGGTCCGTGGCAGGCTCACCCCGGCGGCGGCCCACGCGTAGGAGGTCAGCCCGGAGCAGTCGAAGCTGTTGGGTCCACTCCCGCCCCACTGGTACGGCTTGCCGAGCTGCGCGAGCGCGACCTCGACGGCTTCGTCGGCGGGGGCCAGCTCGGCGGCCGCTTCCTCGGCCTTCCTCGCCTCTTCCTCCGCGTCGATCTCGTCCTGCTCCTGCTTGCGCTCGTCGAACGGTCGGATCTCGACGCGGTCGACCAGGTCGAGGGCCCGGGCGAGGAACACCGCAGCGTGGCCGCGCTGGACGGTGCTTCCGGCGCAGAAGGAGGTCAGGGTGCATCCGCTGGTGATGCCCGCCTCGGCCAGGGCGGCCACCGCCGGTTCGTGGGCCCCGCCGATGTCGTCGAAGTAGGTGAGCTCCGCGTCGGCGTCGGGGACGTCGAACGCCCGGAAGATCATGCTGGCGAGCTGGCCACGTGTGACCTGCTCGCTGGGGCAGAACTTGCCCTCTTCGCAGCCGGAGATCAGTCCGGCGTCTGACAGGGTCTCGATCGAGGTGCCGTGGACGCTGGAGGCACTGTCGCGGAAGCGCTCTCCCTCGATCGGCTCGAGGTCCAGCGCCTTGACGAGCAACGAGGCGGCCTGGCCGCGGGACAGGTCGTCCTGTGAGCAGAACCGGTCGTCGTCGCAGCCGCGGACGATGTCGAGTTCGGCCAGTGCCGCGACCGAGTCCTCGTGGCTGGTGCCGGCGGTGTCGACGAACGTGCCGGGTTCCGCGGAGGCGGCCGGGGTGAGCAGCAACAGCAGCGACAGCAGGGCGGGCAACAGGATCAGTAGGCGGCGCGGGGACATGAACGCTCCATGGCTCAGCGGCCGCAAATCACCCAGGAGGTGTCCGCGACCGGGGTCTCGGGTCTCGGTGTGGCAGGACAGATCAGGCCTCGGCGCCCGAACTCCCCCACCCGGGCGACCGTGCTGGTGGGTCCTCGCCGCGGAGAGCGCCGTCGTGCGGCGACCCTGTGGCGTGGACCAGCGGCGGAGGATGGTCGGTGTCCGTCCGATCCGCAGCCGCTGGTCGGTCGAACGGACAGTGTCCGTCCGCGGCTCGAGGTCGGAACGTGCCGCCGCAAGTCGTTCCGGCTGCGACGCCAGTGAGGTGTCACCGAGGGACGCCAGCGTCCAATCGTGCTGGGCGTGCATGCCCGAGGATGTGCGCGGACGGGCCCTGCGGTGACGTTCCTTCCCATCCGAGCAGTCGGCGACGCCGCCCCCGCCACCATGTACGAGAGCGGTCGTACGACCGCGCACGATGGTGGATGAGCGCGGGTACCTCGGATGGAGGTCGGATCATCGACCGGTGCACGCATCCATGCGGGCAACGCTCGACCCTCGGGCCCGGGCCCTCCGTCGGATGATCCCCCGCACGCCCCGGTCGTCCGCGAACCGTCCGCGGCCCGGGGGGTGGCGCTCGCGGCGCCGCTCCAGCGCTGGGAACCGTCACCGGTCATGACGGTGAACATCGCGTGATGGGTGCGGCCGGGGGTGACGAACCCGTCGAGCGAGCTGCACGCCACGGCCGACCTCCGGTGGCGAAGGTCCCGACGCCCCTTCTCCGGTGGGCCCGACGCGGCCCAGGCGAGGTGAGCGAGGTCAAGCGGCCTGGATCGTGCGCTCCAGCACGTCGGTCCGTCGGGCGATCCGCATCCCGGCTCGGCGGTACAGCGCGACGGCACCCTCGAGGGTCACGTCGTCGACCTCGAGCGCGACGCCGGTCAGCCCGTGCGCCCGAAACCCGGCGAACGCGGTCCGCAGCAGCGCCATGCCCACGCCGTGGCGGCGCCACGCGGCCACGACCCCCAGGTCGCGCACCCACCCGTCCTCCTCGGCGACGCCGGTGCCGGCGCGGCACAGTGCGAAGCCGACCACCTCGTCGTGGTGCTCGGCCAGCCACGACAGCGACGGGTCGATAGGGCTTCCGCCCTCCAGCCGCGTGGCCGTGAAACCGTCGAGATCGAGCGGGTCGTGCGTGGCGACGTCGGCGAACGCGGCCTGGTGCGCGCACCAGGCGGCGTGGACGTCCTCGGACGCGTCGAACGCGCGGACGGTCACACCCGCGGGCCAGGTCGGGCGCGGTGGTGGGGCGTGCAGGTCGAGCCGCAGTTCCAACAGGTGGCGGACCGCTTCGAAGCCACGCTGGTCGAAGAAGCGGCGAGCCTGCGCATCCCCGTCGACCAGCGAGGTCCGCAACGTGGCCTCCGCAAGCCCGGCGTCCGCGGCCGCCGAGGCAGCGTGGCCCGCCGCACGGCCCAACAGGAACGTGGCCGCGCCGCGGCCGACGTGGGCGGGATGGACCTGCGCGTCGACGTGGAGCTCGAGCAGGCCGGTGAACGGGTCCTCGAGCACGTCCTCGGCCGCGTAGGCCACCAGCGACGGGTCGGCCGCCGGATCCTCGACGAGCGTGACCGCGTCCAGGGACGCGAGCCCGAGCCACCGCAGGCGCAGATCCTCACGCCGGGTCGTGACCGCGCCGATGCGTGCTCGCGAGGCGGCCGCCAGCAGGTCGGCGACCGCGTCCAGGTCGTCCCAGCTGCCGGTCCGCAGCTGCAACCCCGCGGGCAGCGGGGGTGACGGCAGCGCCTGCACGGTCGGTTCGGGCGTGGTCGGGTCGCTCGCTCGGGGTCGTCAGCCATGCTAGGGGGACTACCCTTCAGGGCCGCCGTCCGGCGACGGTCCCGCCGCTGACTCCACGCCCGAAAGGCTCCGCGTGCCCCGCATCACCGTGTACCACCTCACCCTGCCGAAGCGGCTGCCCCTCATCGAGGAGGACGGGTTGCGGACGCGGGCGGACCTCTCGTCGCTGTACGGACCGGTCGGTGAGCTCGATCAGGCGGCCCCCGGCACCTACGCCCACGGCAAGCGGGTCTCGGGCTGGACCTCGCTGGACCACGCGATCAGCCAGGTCGATCAACTCGGCGGAGGGCTGGTCACCTACAGCGTCGATCCCAAGCGCACGCTGGCCAACCGCGCCAGCGAGCGCGCCGGCGACGTCGCGGCCTACTGGGAGGCGGCGAAGCCGCTCAGCGACTGGCTCGCGGCGGGTGACCTCCCGGAGGACCTCGAGGTCCACCAGAACGTGCCGGTCCGCGCCAAGCGGCTGGAGCTCAAGGCGCCGCGGGTCACCGACGAGCAGCTCGGGGAGTTCGCGCCGCTGGTGCAGGCCGTCGCGGACGAGGACCGGCTCTCCGCCAAGGCGCTGATGCACCTGGCCGTGATCGCCTCCGACGCGGAGTTCGACACCCCGGTGTTCACCGCCGCGTGCGCGCTGGCCTGGCGTGACGAGCCGGACGACGACCGGCTCATCCGGGAGCTGATCGACATGGATCCGGACAAGGTGGCCAGTGCCGCCCTCGCCGAGCACGGCGCGTCGGCGCCCGACGCCACCGCGCAGCTGCGTGAGGCGCTCGAGCGGACCCGCGAGTGGGCTGATCAGAACGGCATGGACCACGGCCAGGGGCTGTTCGCCCGGACCGCGGCGATCCTCGACGAGCTGCCGGCCAAGGTGGCGTGAGCGAGGCGGCCGTACCGGCAGCCGGCGCCTACAGGCTGACGATGTTGAGCTGGGTGACCCGCGGTTCGTCGCCGTTGCCCTCGAGCTCGTAGCGCACCCGCTGGCCGATCCGCAGCTCCTGGAGGCCGGAAGCCGCGAACGCCTCCCGGTCGAAGGAACGTTCCAACAGCCCGTCGTCGACGAGCGTGCCGGTCCCCGATGCGGGGTCGAAGTCCTTGATCGTGCCCTGCGGCATCGGTTCCTCCTCGCGGCAGCCGGCGCGAGCGGGCAGGATAGCCACGTGGCAGGCTCGCTCCGTCCGCCGGACGGATCGCGGGTCCCCCGACCGGCGACCGGTCGGCCATCGAGTGAGAGGGAGGCGCCGTGAGCGACGCTCCAGGCAGCGGATCCGAGTCCGACGAGAAACGGCCGTCGCCGCCGGGATCGAGTCCCGGTGGATCGTCGGGCTCGTCCGACCACGACCCGAGCGGGGCGGCGACGCCCTCCGATCCAGCGGAGCCGACCGGCTCGCGACGCAGCCGGCGCCGGGCGGCCGCGGCCGAGGGCGACACACCGACCGACGCGGGTGGTCCGCCGTCGGACGTGCCGCCGGAACCCCCGACGCCGTTCACCCAGCACCTCGGTCGGTTCTTCATCGTCGTGCTGGCGGTGCTGTTCGGCATCTTCGCGGTCGCCAACAGCCAGCCGGTGGACTTCTCGTGGGTGTTCGGCGAGACCGAGGTCCGCGACGACCCGACCGGACCAGGGGAGATCGGTGGGGTCCCGCTGATCGTGCTGCTGCTGGTGACCTTCGCGCTGGGGGCGCTGATCGGCGCGTTCACCGCATGGCAGCTGTCACGGTCGCGCAAACGCCGGAGCGACGCCGGGTGAGGCGTCGGTGGGCCGGATCCAGCGTGAGGCGTCGGTCAGCCGACGCGGGAACGGCCGCCGAGCAGCCGGGGCAGCACCCGAGCGGTGCGGGGACCGAACTCCACCGCGTGCAGCGCGGCCAGGTCGGTCCAGGTGTCGATGTCGTGGTGGAAGCCGTCCCGGCCGACCGTGGAGACGGTCAGACCGGCGTCGGCCGCCCGCCGCCGGTGCCGTGCCGCCGACCCGGGACCGAAGGCGGTCGGGATGCGGGCGCCCGCCCGGCGGAGCAGACCACCGGTGCCACCGGCGGTGGTCGGCGCGACGACGACCTGCCCGTCGGCGGCGAGCAACGCGTCGATGTCCGCGGCGGTCAGCCGCGGCAGATCGGCGGGGACCACCACGACGTCGTGGCTGGCCGGAACCCCGCGGGTGGCGGCCGCGAGCGCGTCGTCGAGGTCGTGGACGTCCGGAGGATCGAGGACGACGCGGACGTCGACGCCGGCCGCGACCGCGCCGGCGGCCGGCCCGTCAGCGGCGACCAGCAGGTGGTCGACCGACGACGCCTGCAGCGCAGCGACGACGTCGCCGAACATCGCGATCGTCAACTCCGCCCGCTCGTCGGGGCCGAGCGCGCTCGACAGGCGCGTCTTGCCGACGCCGGGACGACGGAGCGGGACGATCGCGGTGACCTCGGGGCGCATCCGCGACAGGGTAGTCCTGGTTGAAGCATCGTCCGTGACGGTGGCGGTCCGACGCCGAGTAGCCTGCGGGACGACGCTGCCGATCGCGTGGGTGTGACCCGCCACAGGCTCGTCACCGTCGATCGGGCTCGTGGGAGGTGCACCGATGGCTGATGTCGCCGTCATGGGAGCCGGATCCTGGGGTACGGCGGTCGCGCTGATGTGCGTGGATGCCGGGCAGGACACGATCCTCTGGTCGCGTCGCTCCGAGATCGCCAACGAGATCGCGAACGAGCACACCAACGCGACCTACCTGCCGGACGTCGAGCTCCCGGCGGCGCTGGCCGCCACCGATGACCCCGAGCGGGCGTTGACGGGCGCCGAGGTGGTGGTCCTCGCGGTGCCCTCGACGGGCATCGAGGACCAGCTCCGCTCCTGGGGTTCCCGCATCCCCGCAGACGCGTCCGTGGTCAGCCTCATCAAGGGTGTCGACGTCGACACGCGCCGGTTCGGTAGCCAGCTGGTGGCCGACCATCTCGGCGGCGATCCGGACCGGGTGGTGGTCCTCAGCGGCCCGAACCTGGCGCGGGAGTGCGCGGCGCGGCTACCGGCCGCCAGCGTCGCCGCCAGCCCGGCTGACGCCCACGCACAGCGGGTCCAGGCGCGGCTGATGGCTCCGTACTTCCGGGTCTACACCAACGACGACAAGGTCGGGGTGGAGGTCGCTGGTGCGGTCAAGAACGTGATCGCGCTGGCCGCCGGGATGGCGCACGGGATGGGCTACGGCGACAACACCAACGCGGCGGTCATCACCCGGGGTCTGGCTGAGATGACCCGGTTGGGGGTCGCCCTGGGTGGCCGGTCCCTGACGTTCGCCGGGCTCGCCGGCGTCGGTGATCTGGTCGCGACGTGCACCTCGCCGCAGTCGCGCAACCGCACCGTGGGGGAGCGGTTGGGGCGCGGCGAGGCGCTCGACGACATCGTCAGTTCCATGAACATGATCGCGGAAGGGGTGCGGTCATCGCGGGCGATCCTGGCGCTGGCGGGATCGGTCGGGGTGGACATGCCGCTGACCGCCGGGATCGTGGCGGTCTGCCATGAAGGCACCGACCCCAACGAGCTCCGCGCCTCGCTGCTCGCCCGTGAGGCGAAGCCGGAACTGCACGGGCTCGACGGACGGTGACGGGGCCGCGCGTGCTCGCTGCTCGCACATCGTCGTCGGACCTGGCATCGTCGACGACTGCAAGCACCGCCACCGTCGGTCGGTGCCAGGAGGGAACCGCGTGAGCGTGCCGGGCATCGTCGTCGTGCTGGACGGGCCGGTGCAGGTCGGGCGCAGTACCACGCTGCACGCGCTGCAGGAAGCCTGGCCACGGGTGCGTTCGGGGCCGCTGCTGGAGGTCGGGCTCGACGCCGCCGTTGCGGCGTTCGGACCCACGGCCGGTCGGTGGGAGCAGCTGGTCCTGCCACGCATCGCCGCCGAGTCACACGACCACCGACGGGCGGTGTACGGCCCGCTGGGACGTGAGCTGGTCCCGGCGATGCACCGGTCGGCCGCCGCGTGGGCCACCGGTGGGTTCGACGTGGCGCTGGACCACGCGCTACTCGACCGGGCCATCGCCGCCGACCTCGCCGAGGTGTTCGCCGGCCTGACGGTGGTGCACGTGCACCTGACCTGCGACCCGGACGTGCTCGAGGACCGCGAACGTGAAGCGGGCCATCCGCCCGCCGGGACCGCGCTCGCACAGCTCGCCGCGCTGCGCGACGGGCCCGTCGGTGACGTCGAGCTCGACACCGCCCAGACGTCGACCGAGGAACTCGTCGAGGTGATCATCGCCGAGGTCGGTCGCCGGCTGCGTCGCTGAGCCGCGTCGCCGCCGGCGTCGAGGCGAGGCGCCCCGGTCCGGTGTCACGCTGCCGGGCACCAGCCCTGGCCGATCACCCTCGGGACCCTTGCCGGCCGCGCCAGGAGGTGGCCCGGCCACCTAGTCGAACGAGACGTCGAGCGCCTGAGCGATCTTGGTGGTCTGCTCCATGACCCCGTGGGTGAACTCCGTCGCGTCGGGCCCGACCCGGTTGAGGTCCTCCCACCGGTCGGCGATCCCGTCGATGTCGGGCACCCCGTCGAACGTGACCCCCTCGCCTTCGACGATCGCGACCCGCGCGATGTAGCCACCGCCGACCGAGTAGATGCGCCCGGTGTCCTGGCAGGCCTCGGATGCGAGGTAGCCGACCAACGGGGAGACGTACTCCGGCTCGAGCCGCTCGAGCAGCCTCTCCGGCATCACGTCCTCGGTCATCCGCGACTTGGCGACCGGCGCGATGACGTTGGCATTGATGCCGTACTTGGCGCCCTCGTGCGCCAGAGTGCGGGTGAGCCCGACCTGTCCGAGCTTGGCAGCGGAGTAGTTGGACTGCCCGAAGTTCCCGTACAGCCCCGACCCTGAGGTGGTGTTGATCACCCGGCCGTAGCCCTGTTCGCGCAGGTGCGGCCACGCAGCCCGGGTGACGTGGAACGCGCCGTAGAGGTGGACCTTGAGCACCAGGTCCAGCTGTTCCTCCTCCAGCTTGGCGAACGACACGTCACGCAGGATGCCGGCGTTGTTGACGACGATGTCGACCCGACCGAACGCGTCGAGGGCGGTTTGGACGATCCGCTGGCCGCCTTCCCAGGTGTGGACGCCCTGGTAGTCCGCGACCGCCTGACCGCCGGTGTCCACGATCTCCTGGACGACCTGGTCGGCCATCTGCGACCCACCGCCGGAGCCGTCACGGCTGCCGCCGAGGTCGTTGACCACGACCTTCGCGCCGCGGCGGGCCAGGAGCAGGGCGTGCTGACGGCCGAGGCCGCCGCCGGCTCCGGTGACGATCGCCACCCGTCCGTCGAAGTCGATCTGCGCCACGAGCGTCCCCTTCGAGCGGTCTCACTTCTCGCGTCCCGTTCGGCCCGACGGGCGAGCCGAGGTGACCCTACCGCGACGAGACGCCGCCGCCGGAACCGTTCCGTCCGTACCGGCCTCACCCCGCGGGCCGAGCGACGCCCATTAGGCTCCGGGCGCCCCCGTGCACCGATGCGCGGCCTCGATCCGGAGCTCGCCGATGGAACCCTCGCTGCCGCGCCCCGCGGGTCGGTTCGCCACCCGTGCGGTCCTCGGGGCGACCACGGTCCCGGACGTGGAGCAGCGTCCGGTCAGCCCGGCGATCTGGCCCTCGACGACCTGGGCGACCGTCGCGTCCGCGCAGGTCGGTGAACTGCTGACCGACCAGCGCCACGGCTACGTGTACGGGCGCTACGACAACCCGACGGCGACCACCCTGCACGGCGTCGTGGCCTCGCTGCACGGGGCCCCGGCCGCGTGGTCGTTCGCGTCCGGCACCGCAGCGATCCATGCGACGCTGGACGCGCTGCGAGGTGACGGCCGGGTCCTGGCGGCGTCACGGCTCTACGGGGGGACCTGGGCGCTGCTGGACCGTCTGCGCCGCGACGCGGGATGGGGCGTGGACCTCGCGGAGGTCCGGCATGCCGACGACCTGGTCGCCGCCGTCGACGACCGGCACACGGTCGTGCACGTGGAGACCGTCGCCAACCCGGCCATGACCGTGACCGACCTTGCCGGGCTGGCCGTTGCCTGCCGTGAGCGTGGGCTGGCCCTGGTCGTCGACAACACGTTCGCCTCGCCCTACCTGTGCCGTCCCTACGAGCTGGGGGCGACGGCGGCGGTCGAGTCGGCCACGAAGTACCTCGGCGGCCACGGCGACGTGGTGGCCGGGGTGATCGCCGGCGACGACGGACTGATCGGTCGGGTGCGGACCCATGCCTACGAGCTCGGGGCGTCGCTCTCGCCGTTCGATGCCTGGCTCGTGTCACGCGGCATCCAGACGTTGCCGCTGCGGGTCCGCGAGGCGTGCCGCAACGCGCAAGCGGTCGCAGAGGCGCTCGTCGCCGATCCACGCGGGCTGCCGGTCCGCTACCCGGGGTTGGCCGACCATCCCGAGCATGCGCTGGCCGCCGCGCAGTTCGACGGGCGCGGCTTCGGTGCCCTGCTCGCGTTCGACCTGCCCGACCGGGCCGCCGCGGAGGCGTTCGCCGACGCGTGCCGGGTGTTCGCCCGCGCCTCGTCGCTCGGAGGCACCCACTCGCTGGTGTTGCACCCGGCCTCGACGAGCCACCGTCAACTCGACGACGCCGCGCTGGCCGCCGCCGGGCTCGGTCCGGGGACCGTGCGGCTCTCCGCGGGGATCGAGTCCGCAGAGGACCTCGTCGCCGACGTCGCACAGGCGTTGGACGCCGCGTACGAGGTCTGGAGCGGCATCCGACGATCGCGCGTGGCGCACGACGATCCGCCCCCGAGCGCACCGAAGGACTGAGCTGTGGACCGTGTCCTGCTGCTGTACGGCGGTCGCTCCGCCGAGCACGAGATCTCGTGCCTGTCCGCCCGTTCCGTCCTCGAGGTGGTCGACCACGACCGCTACGAGGTGATCCCGGTCGGGATCACGCGCGATGGCCGGTGGACGGCCACGGATGGACGGATCGAGCCACGGCCTGGCGAGCAGCTGCCGCATGTCTCCGACGACGGGCCGACGGTCGCGCTGGTGGGGACGCGGACCGGGCCCCAGCTGCTGTCGCTGGACGAGTCCGACAGCGCCGCCCGGTCGCTCGGCCCCGTCGACGTCGCGTTCCCGCTGCTGCACGGACCCTGGGGTGAAGACGGCACCGTCCAAGGCCTGTTCGCCACCGTCGGGGTGCGCTACGTCGGCGCGGACGTCACCGCATCATCGATCGGCATCGACAAGGCGGCGATGAAGGCGGCGTTCGCCGCCCGGGGCCTCCCACAGCTGCCGTACCGCACGATCGACCGCACGCGGTGGGCGGCTGAGCCGGATGCGGTCGCTGCCGAGCTCGACGCGGCCCTGGCACGGCCCTGGTTCGTCAAGCCCGCCCGGCAGGGCTCCTCGATCGGGATCAGCAAGGTCAGCGTCCCGGAGAAGCTGGACGAGGCGATGGCGCTGGCGTACGCCCACGACGCCGTGGCGGTGATCGAGGAGGGCATGGAGGACGCCCGTGAGCTCGAGGTCGCCGTGCTCGGCGACCGTGACCTCGCCGTCACCGCCGCGGGTGAGATCGTGCCGTCGCACGAGTTCTACGACTACGAGGCGAAGTACCTCGACGCCTCGGAGCTGCGGATCCCCGCCGACATCCCCGATGACCTGCGCGGTCGCCTCGATGAGCTCGCACGTCGCGCCTACCGGGCCATCGGCTGCCGTGGCCTCGCGCGCATCGACTTCCTCGCCCGGCGTGACGGGGAGGTCGTCGTCAACGAGATCAACACGATCCCCGGGTTCACCCCGGCGTCGATGTTCCCACGGCTGTGGGCCGCCGAAGGGCTCGACTACCCGGCGCTGGTCGACCGGCTGCTGACCGAGGCGGCCGAGTGAGTGCCGGCCCGCGGTGATCGCGCGGAGAGCGGTGCGGCACCGTCGAGACGGCCCCGACGTGTCAGAGGTTGACGATGGGGCAGGTCAACGTCCGAGTGATGCCGGGGATGGCCTGCACGGCGGAGACGACCATGCGGCCGAGCTGATCGACGTCCGGCGCTTCGGCGCGCACGATGACGTCGTACGGGCCGGTGACGTCCTCGGCGGTGGACACCCCCGGCAGTTCCGCGGCGGCGGTGGCGACCTCCGCGGCCTTGCCGAGCTCGGTCTGGACCAGGATGTACGCCTCGACCATGACCGCTCCTGTCGTGGGATGCGCCGTCGGGACCCCGGCGACGCGACGTCGCTACGCCTTCATCGGGGGCCGGGTCACCTTGCCCGCCTTGATGCAGGAGGCGCAGACCTTGAGCTTGACGGTCTTGCCGTCGACGTAGGCCGTCACGCGCTGGATGTTGGGGTTCCAGCGCTTGCTCGACCGGCGGTGGGAGTGCGAGACCTGCTTGCCGGTCCAGGCCGACTTGT
>SKJX01000183.1 GCA_007121785.1 Nitriliruptoraceae bacterium | reverse complement strand
GGATCGTCTTGGCGACGTCGGAGGCGTAGAACGACGACCGGGAGGACTCCGGCGAGGTGGTGAAGCCCACCTGGTTGTTGATGATGACGTGGATCGTGCCGCCGGCCCGGTAGCCGGGCAGCTGCGAGAGGTTCAGGGTCTCCGTGACCACGCCCTGCCCGGCGAACGCCGCATCGCCGTGCATCAGCACCGGCAGGACGGGGTAGACGTCCTCGTGGCCACGGTCGTAGGTGTCCTGCATCGCCCGTGTCAGCCCCTGGACCACCGGGTTGACCGCCTCGAGGTGGGACGGGTTCGGGGGTAGGTGGACCGCTACCTCGTTGCCCGAACGCGCCTGGTAGCTGCCGGAGGTGCCGAGGTGGTACTTGACGTCGCCGGACCCCTGCACCGTGTCCGGGTCGATGTGCCCCTCGAACTCGCCGAAGATCTGCGCGTGGGACTTGCCGAGCACGTTCGACAGCACGTTGAGGCGTCCGCGGTGCGCCATGCCCATCACGACGTCATCGACCTCGCCGTCGGCGGCGTGCTCGCACAGGGCATCCAGGAGCGGGATGAGGGTCTCCGCCCCCTCGATCCCGAACCGCTTCTGCCCGACGTACTTGGTGTGGAGGAACGACTCGAAGGCATCCGCCGCGTTGAGCCGTTCGAGGATCCAGGTCTGATCCGCCTCGGAGGTGGCCCAGCCGACCCCCTCGACCTGCTGTCGGATCCAGGCCTTTTGCCCCGGGTCGAGCACGTGGCCGTACTCGATCCCGATCGTGCGGCAGTAGGCGTCGCGCAGCACCCCGAGGATGTCCCCGAGCGGCATCTCCCCGGTTGCGCCGCCGACGTCGGTGATGAAGTCGCGGTCGTTGTCCCAGATGGACAGCCCGTAGTAGGTCGGATCGAGCTCGGGGTGCATCGACGGCTCGAGCTGCCGGAGCGGATCGAGGTCGGCGATCAGGTGCCCGCGGACGCGGTACATGTTGACCAGTT
Organism: Nitriliruptoraceae bacterium; assembly: GCA_007121785.1. Taxonomy (GTDB): domain Bacteria; phylum Actinomycetota; class Nitriliruptoria; order Nitriliruptorales; family Nitriliruptoraceae; genus SKTG01. The sequence goes on along the minus strand of SKJX01000183.1, from coordinate 24,440 downwards.
GGTCGACCTTCATCTGCTTGGACAGCAGGTCCTGCTCGCTGTCGATGTCGGCCGCGTCGGGCCGCCAGCGGGCGGGTTCGTACGGCAACGCGAGCGAGGCGAACACCTCGTCGTAGAAGCCGTCCGCGCCGAGCAGCAGCTCATCGACCCGCTCGAGGTAGCGGCCCGACTCCGCGCCCTGGATGACCCGGTGGTCGTAGGTCGAGGTCAGCGTGATCGCCTTGCCGATGCCCAGCTTGGCGAGCGTGCGTGGATCGGTCGCCTGGTAGGCGGCGGGGTAGTCGATCGTGCCGACGCCGAGGATCGCCGCCTGACCCGCCATCAGCCGCGGGATCGAGTGGACGGTGCCGATCATGCCCGGGTTGGTGATGGTGATCACCCCGCCGGCGAACATCGCCGGATCGAGCTTCTTGGTGCGGATCTTGCGGATGATCTCCTCGTAGGCGCGGAGGAACGCGGCGAAGTCCAGCGAGACGACGTCCTGGATCACGGGCACCATCAGCGACCGCGAGCCGTCGTCGTTCTCCATGTCGACGGCGAGGCCGAGCCCCACCTGCTCGCGACGCAGGACCGCCGGCTTGCCGTCCTCGGTCTCCGCCAGCGTGTTGCGCATGGCCGGAACGTCGTCCAACGCGCGGACCATGGCGTAAGCGATCAGGTGGGTGAACGAGACCTTGCCGCCCCGGGTCCGCCGCAGGTAGTTGTTGATGATCCTCCGGTTGACCTCGAGCAGCTTCGCCGGGACGTCACGCACCGACGTCGCCGTCGGCACCCCCAGCGAGGTCTCCATGTTCTCCACGATGCGGGCGCCGATACCGCGGAGCGGCGTGATCTCCTCGCCCTCGGGGACGGACGCGACCGCCGTGCGACCGCTCGGCGACGCCGCGGACCCGTCGCCGGCGCGACCGTTCTCGGAACGGGCCTGCCCGTCGCCCGACGAGCTCTCACCGCCGGCCCCGGCGGTGGGATCCTCCGGGCGGTAGTCGGCGAAGAAGTCCTGCCAGCCCTTGGACAGGGCGCTGGGGTCCTCGCGGTACTGCTCGTACATCTCCTCGACAAGCCAGGCGTTGAGCTCCGACTGGGAGGTGGTCGAGCCGGTCTGGGAACGGTCAGCCATCGTGGGGAGGCTCTCGTCGTGCGGGGAGGGCACCGCGCAGGGTGTGCGACAACGTCGGCGAGGGTACGCGGCGGCCGCGTCCATCGGCGGGCGGGAACCACCGGTGTCGGGCGGTCGTCCGACCGGGTGTCACCGACCCGGAGATGCTGATGAGGACCCGTCCGATGCGATCCTGGCCGTCGACGACCGTAGGGGGTCTGGCTCTGTTCGTCGTCCTGCTGGCCGGCTGTTCGGGCACCGACGACGTCGAGGACGCGGTCACCGACACCGCTGGCCCCGACCGTGAGGTCGAGCAGGTGGAGGAAGCCGAGGTCGCCAACGACGCGGACCATGAAGCCGCGGCACCCGACCCTGAGCCTGCGGACGGGTCGACGCCGCCGGTCCCCGTCAGCGACGAGCAGGGCCAGGACGGGCGCCACGTGGTGCGTTCGGCTCAGCTGGTCCTCGAGGTGGAGGACTCCGCGGCCGCCGCCGACGAGGTCGTTCGGGTCACCGAGGCTGCCGGCGGCTTCGTCGCGGAGTCCGACCTGCGGCGCGACAACGAAGGCGTCGTCTCGGGCCGGCTCGGGCTGCGGATCCCCGCCGACGAACTCGACGAGACCGTCGATGAGCTGGACGCGGTCGGTGATGCGGTCCCGGTCCGGCGCATCGACGAGACCGACGTGACGACCGAGATGACGGACCTGGACTCGGAGCTCACCAACCTGCGTGCGTACGAGGAGCAGCTGCGTGACCTCCTCGGTGAGGTCCGCGAGGACGGCGGCGATGCGGAGGAGCTGCTGTCGGTCTTCGACCGTCTCAACGCCATCCGTGCGGACGTGGAGCGCGTCGAGGGACGGTTGGCCAGCCTGCAGGACCGCGTCACCTGGTCGCGGGTGGACGTCGAGCTCCAGCCGACCGAGACCGCAGGTCCGATCGCCGACCCGGGTTGGTCACCGCAGGAGACGGCCAGCTCCGCGGTGCGAGCGACCAGCCGAGCGCTGACCGCCGTCGCCGATGTCGCGATCCGGGCGACGCTGACCTGGCTGCCGATCACGCTGGTGGTCGTCGGCCCGTTCCTGCTGCTGCTCATGCTCGGTCAACGGCTCCGTCGTCGGGCTGGGCGGCGCGACCCGGGGCCGGTGGCTCCGTCTCCGGATACCGTCCGCGGGGGCGAAGGGAGCTGAGGGTGCGCGCTCGGGACGTCATCGCGGTGACCGCGGGGTTGGCCGTGGTCGGTGCGGTGGCGTTCGCCGGCTGGCAGGCGCTCGACCGTGTGCTCGGGGACGCGGCCGAGCCCGATCCGGAGCGCGACCCGGCGACGGTGGCCGACGCCTACCTCGATGCCTGGGAAGCCGACGATCGAGACGCGATGGTCGGCCTCCTGCGCGACGAGGTCGAAGGGTTCGAGGCCGCCCACGACCAGCTGCTCGAGGCGCTCGAACCCGCCGAGGTGACGATCGAACGCGGCGGGATCGAGGAACCGGTGGACGGCCGGGCACTGGCGACCGTCGCGGTCCGCTTGCAGCTGGAGCCGCCGCTGGACGAGGTCAGTTGGGAGACCCGGCTGGAGCTGCTGCGCCAACGCGGCCAGTGGGAGGTCGCTTGGAGCCACGCCACCATCCACCCGGAACTACGCCCGATGTGGGGCTTCGGCACGACGGCGGTCGAGATCGACCGCGAGCCGATCCTCGCGGCCGACGGCACACCCCTGGCGGGCGGCGAGGCCGCGACGGTCGGGTTCGTCGCCGGCCAGGTCCAGGATCCGGACGACGTCATCGACGCGTTCGCGGACGCGCTCCCGGGGAGCGAAGGGGCGGCGGCCCGGGAACTGGGACGGGACGAGCTCGTCGACGACTGGTTCTACCCGGTGGCCACGCTCGAGGCGACCCGTGCCGAGCGAGCCTGGGAGGAGCTGCGTGACACCCCGGGCATCGCCCCGCCACGTTCGACCGGCGACGACCGGGTACTGCTCGACGTCGGCTTCGCCGAACACCTCGTCGGGGTGGTCGCGGCGCCGACCGCCGAACAGCTCGAGGAACGGCCCGAGCTCGAGGAGGGCGAGGAGATCGGGCAGTTCGGGTTGGAGGCCGCGTTCGAGGAGCAGCTCCTCGGCAGCGACCGGGAGCAGGTCGGACTCCGCGAACTCGGGACGCAGGGCGAGCTCGAGCAGGTCATCGCCGAAGGCCAGCGGGAGCCGTCCGCTCCGGTCCGCACGACGATCGACGTGACCGTGCAACGCGCCATCGAGGACGCGCTCGACGGCGTGGACGAGACCGCCGCGATCGTCGCGATCGACGCAGGCGACGGCCGGATCGTCGGCAGCGCCAGCCGACCACTCGGCGGCTTCGACCGGGCGCTGGCGGGCAACTACCCGCCGGGATCGACGTTCAAGGTCATCACCGCGGAGGCAGCCCTCGCCGACGGGCTCGACCTCGACGACGAGGTGGCGTGCCCCGGCGAGGCATCCGTCGGCGGCCTCGGGGTGACCAACGCCGGCGGGCTCGAACTCGGGGCCACCACGTTCCGCGAGTCCTTCGCGTGGTCCTGCAACACCACGTTCGGACCCCTCGGCGTCGACCTCGGTGCGGAGGCGATGACCGAGGCGGCGGAGCGGTTCGGGTTCGGCGTCGAGCCGGACCTGCCCCTGTCCGCGGCCGGCGGGTCGTTCCCGGAGCCGGCGGACGACGCCGAACTCGGCGCCGCCGCGTTCGGGCAGGCACGGGTCGAGGCGTCCCCGCTCCACATGGCCAGCGTCGCCGCAGCGGTCGAGGCGGGCGCGTGGCATCCGCCGTACCTGCTCGCCGACGAGGGCGCCGGGGCGCGGCAGCGGCTGGCGACCGGCACACCCGACCGGCTACGTGACCTGCTGCTCGCCGCGGTCGACGACGGCACCGGCACCGCTGCTGACGTCGACGGCGAGGTGGGCGGCAAGACCGGGACGGCGCAGACCGCCGACGGTCCGGACCACGCCTGGTTCATCGGGACGGTCGACGGGCTCGGGTTCGCGGTCCTGGTCGAAGGCGGGGGCTCGGGCAGCGAGATCGCCGCGCCGATCGCCGGCCGGTTCGCCAGCTCGCTGCTGGAACTGCGGGCGGGCGGTGGCGACGACGCTGCTCCCGAGGACGACCCCGACGATCCCGACGACGGCTGACCGACGACCCTTCCCAGGAGCTGCTCGATGTCGACCCTGACCCTGACCGGCGACGAACACGCCGACCATCTGCTGTCGGAGAACGGCTTCGCCCTGCTCATCGGGATGCTGCTCGATCAGCAGATCTCGATGGAGCTGGCGTTCGTGGGCCCGTCACGCCTGGCGCAACGCGTGGACGGTCCCCTGGAGCCCGCCACGATCGCCCAGATGGACATCGATGACCTCACCGAGCGCTTCCGCCAGAAGCCGGCGCTCCACCGCTACCCGGGATCGATGGCCAAGCGCGTGCACGCGCTGGCTCGTGAACTGGTCGAGCGCTACGACGGGGACGCGACCGCCGTCTGGGACGACGCCGCAGACGGCCGGGAGCTCGCCCGGCGGATCGGTGAGTTGCCCGGGTTCGGTGAGCAGAAGACCCGGATCATGGTGGCGCTGCTGGGCAAGCAGTGCGGGGTGACCCCCGACGGATGGCGGGAAGCCGCCGGCGAGTACGGCGAGGACGGCTACCGCTCGATCGCGGACGTGTACGACCCCGACTCGCTCGCGCAGGTCCGCGAGTGGAAGCAGGCCCGCAAGGCCGCCGCCGAGGACCGCACCTGAGGCGGGCTCACCGCAGGCGCCCAGCCGGCCGGCTGGGCGCCTCAGACCGGCTCGATCGCGATGAACTGGAACAGCAGCAGCGTGACGAAGCCCATCCCGAGGATCCCGGTCGGCGCCCAACCCCAGCCGCGCGACCACGGCCACACCGGCAGCACGAGGACGATCAGCAGACCGATCACGACGATCGGGACCAGCCGGAGCGTCATACCCCGGCCTCCCGTACGGCATCGGCGGCCTTGCGTGCCGCGATGAGGACCGGATCCCACACCGGCGAGAACGGCGGCGCGTAGGACAGGTCCACGTACGCGAGCTCCTCGACCGGCACCTCGCACCACAGGGCCATCGCGAAGACGTCGATGCGTTTGGCCCCGCCCTCCTCGCTGACGATCTGGGCGCCGAGCAGGCGGCCCGTGCGACGTTCGGCGATGACCTTGATGGTGGCCCAGCGGGCCCCGGGGTAGTAGCCGGCGCGCGTGGTCGACCGGACCGTGGCACAGATCGGCTCGAACCCGGCCTGCCGGGCCTCGTGCTCACCGAGACCCGTCCGGGAGATCTCCAACCCGCACACCTTGGTCACCGCGGTGCCCAACACCCCCGGGAACGTCGCGTACCCGCCGCCGAGGTTGGTCCCGGCGATGCGACCCTGCTTGTTGGCGATCGTGCCGAGGGCGATCGCGGTCGGCTCCCGGGTGACGCGATGGAACACCTGGGTGCAGTCACCGGCTGCCCAGACCCCATCGACCGGGGTCTGCTGACGACGGTCGACGACCACGCCACCGCGTGCCCCCGTCGGCACCCCGGCGGACACGGCGAGCTCGCTGGCGGGACGCGCACCGGTCCCGAGGATCACCAGGTCGGTGGTGAGCTCCCCCTCGCTGGTGTGGACCGACCGGACCCACCCCTCGTCGTCGGTCTCGATCGCGGTCACGTCGACCCCGAGGTGCAGTTCGATACCCATACCGCGCATCGCCTCGGCGATCCGCTCACCGAGATCGGGGTCGATCGTGCTCATCGGCTGGTCGAAGCGCTCGACCAGATCGACCGACAGTCCGCGCTGGATCATCGCTTCGGCCATCTCCAGACCGATGTAGCCCGCGCCGATCACGACGGCGCGCTTCGGGTCCCGGTCGGCCAGGGCGTCGAGCAGCTCCTGGCCGTCGTCCAGGGTCTGGACCCCGAAGACCCCCGGCGCGTCGATCCCGGGCAGCGGTGGGCGGATCGGGTCCGCGCCGGTGGCCAAGAGCAGGTGGTCGTAGCTCAGCTGCTCCTCGCCACCGAAGGTCAGGTCGCGGATCGTGACCGTCCGGGCGTCGACGTCCAGCTCGGTCGCTTCGGTCCGGATGCGGACGTCGATGTCGTGATCGCGTCGGAACTCCTCCGGGCTCCGGGCTACCAGGTCATCGCGATCCTGGACGGTCCCGCCGACCCAGTAGGGGATGCCGCAGGCGGCGTAGGAGGTGTCACCACCACGTTCGATCGCGACGATCTCGAGGTCGTCGGGTGCCCGATGACGTCGCGCCTGCGACGCCGCGCTCATCCCGGCCGCGTCTCCACCGACGACCACCAACCGCTCGGCCATATCGCACACCTCCAGGTCCGGGGCCCGCGCCCGCGAGCCGCCCGCTCAGGAGCCTACGACCCCGAGCCTCCGCTCAGGACCGCATCGACCGTCAGGACGACCGCGACCACCACGACGACCACGGCGAACAGCCGGGTCAGCAGCCGCTCGGGGATCCGCCCGACCATCAGGCTCGCGCCCACGGCGCCGGCCGCGCCACCGACGGCGAAGCTCAACGCAACGAGCACCTCGACGGTCCCCGACCCGACCCGGCCGACCAGACCGGCCAGGGCGTTGACCACCAGCACGACCTGGGAGGTGCCGATCGCGACCGACGTGGGCAACGAGACCAGCCCGACCAGCCCGGGCACGACGGCGAACCCGCCGCCGACCCCGAGGGTGCCGGTCAGCAGCCCCACGCCGGCGCCGGCCGGCCAGATACGCGCCCACGATGCCGGCGCCGGTGGCCGCGTGACCGGACGCCGTCGCCACATCCACACACCGGTACCGAGCAACAGCGCCACCAGGATGACGGTGATCGCGATGTCAGCGAGCCACACCGACAGCACGCCGCCGAGCAGCGCCGTCGGGATCCCCGTGACCGCGAAGGCCAGCCCGGCACGCCAGTCGACGCGGCGGCCTCGGAGGTGACCGAGCAGACTCACGGTCGAGACGATCGCCACCACCACCAGCGAGGTCCCGGTCGCCTCCGTGGCGGACAGATCGAGCAGGAGCATCAGCGCGGGCACGGTGACGATCGATCCGCCGGCGCCCAGCAGCCCGACGAGCAGACCGACGGCGACACCGACGGCGACGGCGACCGCGACCTCCAGCCCGGTCAGGGCCGTGCCCCTCGACCGGCGCCGTCACGCGACGGACGGACACGCTCGCGTGCCACGCACACCCGCAGGATCACGCGACCCGCCGCAGGTCAGCGGCGAGGTGGTGGGTCTCCGGCACCTCGCGGTAGGCCATCCAGACGTCGTAGTCGAGGCGCTCGGCGTCGAACCGCAGCTCCCGGCGGACGTGCCGGACCGGCTTGGCGGTCCCGGCGATGCCCAGCGAGGTGGTCGTCAGGCGCAGCCGGTCCCGACCATCGTCGGCACGGTCGTGGTCGCCTTCCAGCAGTTCGGTGATGCCGAACACATGGGCGATCATGAACTCCACGAGGCCGTCACCGGCCGGCCGCAGGTAGCCGCGTTCGGCGTGCATCGGCGCCTCGCTGACCGGATCCCACGTGGCCTGCTCGTAGGCCAGCACCGGCTTGCCCACGTGACCGAACGTCACGCGTTCGCGGTACTCGAACGGGTCGATCGTGGGGTAGTGGCCGGTGCCGGGTCCTTCGAAGGTCCCCACCAGCTCGGCCAGTGGGGACAACGCCGGGTGCAGCGGTGGTTTGGACACGTCCACGCTCCAGGTCCGCGTTCCGGACCGTCAGGTCCCGCAACGCCGTCTCATGCGTCCTCGGTCCCCGGCACCTCGTCGCTCGGCTCCGGCGGATCCGGATCGGGATCCACCGCGACCAGATCGACGACGAAGACCAGGGTCTCGTCCGGGCCGACGACGTCGCCGGCCCCTTCCTCACCGTAGGCCAGGTCCGGCGGCACCGTGAGCACCCGCCGCCCCCCGACCCGCATCCCCTCGATGCCGGCCTCCACCCCCTCGATCGTGCGACCGTCGGAGAGCTCGAACCCGTACGGCTGCCCGGCGGCCCAGGTCCAGACCACCTCGGCGCCGTCGGACCAGCGCAGCCCACCGAGGTGCACCTCGACGGCGGTACCGACCAGGGCGAGCTGACCGTCACCGACGACCCGGTCCTCCACGACCAGTTCTTCCGGCGGTGCGTCGCGATCCTCCTCGAGGATCGTCGCCGGGTCCGGCGGCGCATCGGTCTCCGCCGGATCCCCCTCGTCGGGACCATCGCCGGTGCACGCCAGCACCAGGACGGCGGCCAACGCCGCCGTCAGGCTCCGTGTCCGCCATCGCATCCGTCACGCGCCTCGTGCTGCGGCCTGCGTCCGGGGCGACCCTACCCAGCCGCCTCCGGACTGCCGACCGCGCAGCCGGGACGCCGGTGGGACCGGGTGTCGGATCGGCTTCGAGCGCACCGACCCGACTCCCCGCCCGGGAGCACCTCGGATCACGGCAGCAGCGTCAGCGGCGTGACGCGCACGCCCTGCTCCGAGCCGTCCTTGGCCGACTCCTCCCACACCGTGAGGGTCGCCGGCTGGGGCCCGTCGACGTCGAACTCGAGCGTGAGGTCGAACGGCGAGGTCTCCACACCGCTCTCCGCCGTGGCGAACCCCTCGTCGAGGACGGTCCCGTCGGCGGTCTCGAGCCGGTACTGGAAGGTCGCTTCGAACACGGTCGCCATGCCGGTCACCCGCATCGGGCTGGTCACCTCGGCTCCGGCCGCGGGGGTGTCGACGAAGACGGTCGGCAACAGACGCAGGTAGCCGTCGCGCGACACCGGCTGCTCGAGCATGATGCCCTCGCCCGAGAAGGCTGTGACCGGCTGCCCGTCCAACAGGAACTCGACCTCGTCGACGGTCGGGAACTGCGTCACGGTGTAGACGACCTGCGCGAGCCGCGACATCATCGACAGCGAGCCGCCGCCGGACTCGAACTCGCGCGAGAGGTCCACGGTGGCCAGACCGTCGTCGATCGCGACGCCGAGCACGAGCGTGTCCTCGGGGACGGAGGTCGCGAGGTCATCGATCAACCGCTGTTCGGCGGCGGAAGGGCCGTCGACGAGCTCACGGAGCGTCGCGAGCGCGATGCCCGGTGTCGACGGGATCTCGCGTTCCACCGAGGTCAGGAACGGGCCGGCGCGCGCCGGGGTCTCCCCGCCACCGGCGAGGTAGTACAGCCGGACCGTGGTCGTGTCCTCATCGGCCGGTTCGCGGGGTTCGTCCGCGTCGTCCTCGTCGGAGGTGTCACGGCTCGCCTCGTCCTCGCTCGCCTCGTCCGGCGCGTCGTCGGCGCCCTCGTCCGGCTGCTCGTCGGCGTCGTCAGCGGTGGCGTCCTCGTCGTCGGATGCGTCAGGGGCGGCGTCGCCGGCGTCCACGGGCCCGGCGTCGACCGCGCCGCCTCCGCAGCCCGCCAGCAGCACCGCCACCGCGAGCGCCGCCATGGTCGAAAGCTGGATGCGCCTCATGATCGTCCTCCTCGCTCCGGCTCTCCGGAGCTGGCCGCGTCGGGGGTCAGCCACCGGTCGGTTGGTGGCGAGGTTCATGGTCCACCGCGACCGTCATGAGGCCGTCCGCACCGTGTCACAGGTCGGTAACGACCTCGACGGGCACCCGGATCTCCACCGCGAGACCCCCGTCGGGGCGGTTGCTCGCGGTCACCTCGGCCTGCAGGACCCGCGCGTGCTCGCGCACGATCGCGAGTCCGAGCCCGCTGCCCTCCCCCCCGCGGGCGGTGTCCCCCTTCGCGAACCGGTCGAAGATGCGCTCGAGCTCCGCTGGCGGCACGCCTGGCCCCCGGTCGGCCACCTCGATCCGCAGGTGGTGGCCCTCGAGCTGCCCGGAGACCGTGACCTCGCGTCCTTGGCCGTGGCTGCGTGCGTTGTCGAGCAGGTTGGCGACCATGCGCTCGAGCCGGCGACGGTCGGTGCGGACCCGCAGCTCGGCGGGCGCCCGCACCTCGGCCTCGGGCAGGCGTTGCGCGGCGACGGCGGCGAGGAACCTGGCGACCTCGACCTCCACCACCTCGACGTCGTTGGCGGCGTCGGCCGCGTCGAGCCGGGAGAGCTCGAGCAGCTCCTCCACGAGGTCGCGCAGGCGGCGGACGTCGCCGTCGAGCAGTTCGACCACGCGACGCGTCCCCGGTGACAGAGCGTCGATCTCGGCCCGCAGCTCCGACGCCTCCTGCACGAGCGCGGTGACCGGGGTACGCAACTCGTGGGAGACGTCGGCCACGAAGCGCCGCTCGCGGTCCCGGGCAGCCGTGAGCTCCTCGACGGCCTCGGCCAGGGAGCCTCCCAGCCGCGCGACGCGCCAGCCGGCGACGCCCCCGAGCAGCGTCAGCGCCACGGTGGCGCCGAACAGCACCCGGCGCAGCTGGGCGAGGGCGCGGTCGACGTCGCTGACGTCGGTGAAGAAGTAGAAGTCGGGGCCGTCCGGGGGTCTCCGGGCCGCGACGACGAGGTGGGACGTGTCACGGATGTCGACCCACTCGGCGGCGAACCGTCCCTCGTCCACGAGGTCGACGACCTCGTCGGAGACGGCCTCCTGCGCCGTGACGACGTCCAACCCGGAGGCGAAGTCCTCGCCGTCACCGAGATCGACGTAGACCTCCGTCCCCCGGCGCTGGAAGTCGTCGGCGAGCCCCGATGCGTCGATGTCGTCCGGTCCGACGGTGGGGCCGAGCCGCTCCTCGGCGAGGACCGAGACGTGGAACCGGGCCTCCTCGACCTCCCGGTCGAGCACCTCCGCCCGCAGCGACTGCGACACCAGGACGTACGCGAGCACCGACAGCACGACCGCCACGACCGCCACGACCCCGACCACGGTCACCACCAGCCGGGTCCGGACCCGACCGGCACTCCCCTCGGCTCGCACGGCGGCGTCGCTCACGTCCGGGCGGCGCGGTAGCCGAAACCCCGGACGGTCTGGATCAGCTCCGGCTCGGACGGTTCCGCCTCGATCTTGGCGCGCAACCGCTGGATGGCGGCGTCCACGAGCCGCGAGTCACCGAGGTAGTCGTAGCCCCAGATCCGCTCCAGCAACTGGTCGCGTGACAGGACGCTGCCGGCATGCCTCGCGAGCTCGGTCAGGAGCCGGAACTCGGTGGGCGTCAGCTCGAGGTGCTGCCCGTCACGCTCGACGGTGTGCGCATCCACGTCCACCCGGACCGGGCCGAGCCGCAACACCTCCTCGGGCGGGTCGGCACGGCTCGCGCGGCGCAGCGCCGCCCGGACCCGCGCGACCAGCTCCGGCATCTCGAACGGCTTGGTGACGTAGTCGTCGGCGCCGGCCTCGAGCCCGACCACCACGTCGATGGTGTCGGACCGGGCGGTGAGCATCACCACCGGCACGGCGGACACCGCCCGGATCGCACGGCAGACCTCCAGGCCGTCCTGGCCCGGCAGCATCACGTCGAGCACGACGACGTCGGGCCGATCCGCGTGGAACCGCTCCAGGCCCTCGTCGCCCGTGGCTGCGGTGACCACCTCGAAGCCAGCGCTTCGCAACCCGCGTTCGGTCAGCTCACGGATCGACGCGTCGTCCTCGACCAGCAGCGTGCGTGCATCCATCCCGGGAGTATCGCGGTCGGCCTGCCTCCACGCGAACCGCACCCCACCCCGCCGCATCGGGCGCGAACGACCGGCGTACGACGACCGCTCGGTTAGCGTCCCACCATGCTGCTCGCCGTCCTCGGGACCCTCGCCGGTCTCGCCGTGCTCACGGTCGCCGCCGACCTGTTCGTCATCGGCGCGGTGCGGCTGGCTGCACGCTGGCGGCTGTCCACGGTCGTCGTCGGTGCCGTGGTGATCGGGTTCGGGACCAGCGCGCCGGAGATGGTCGTCAGCGGGCTCGCCGCCGGACAGGGATCGCTCGACCTGGCGGTCGGCAACATCGTCGGCTCGAACGTGGCCAACCTGTCGCTGGTGCTCGGTGCCGCCGCCCTGATCACCCCGGTGCTCGTCCGCTCACGGGTGCTGCGACGGGAGGCGCCGCTGTCGTTGCTGCTGGTGGTCGCGTTCGGGATCACGGTGCAGGGCGGGCTCTCGGTCGGCGAGGGCGTGGTCCTGTCGGCCCTGCTGGTCGCCGCGCTCGGGCTGATCATGTGGTCGGCCCGTAGCGGCGATCCGGCGATGGACCAGGGGGTCAGCGACTACCTGCCCGACGTCGGCACGTCGGTCCTCCGGGAGCTGTTCCGCACCCTCCTCGGGCTGCTCGGGACGCTCGGCGGTGCCCAACTGCTGGTGGCCTCCGCCACACAGGTCGCGACCCTGCTCGGGCTCGCCGAGAGCTTCATCGGGCTGACGATCGTCGCGATCGGGACCTCCCTGCCGGAGCTGGCGACCAGCGTCGCGGCGGCCCGCAAGCGCGAGACCGACCTGATCGTCGGCAACCTGCTGGGCAGCAACATCTTCAACGCGGGTGCCGTCGGCGCGGTCGCCGCGTTCGCGGGCGCCGGCCAGGTCGCCGACCGGTCGATCACGACGATCGGGGTGGCCTTCATGGTGGTCCTGGCCGTGCTCGCGACGGGCTTCATGGTCTCCGGACGGCGCGTCGTGCGCTGGGAGGGCGTCGGCCTGCTGGTGCTGTACGCGGCGACGGTGCCGTTGCTGTTCGGCTGAGACCGCACCGTTCGGTCCCGTACGATCCATCGCCGGAGCGTCCGGTCGACCCAGGAGGCGTGGCGGTGCGTGAGCTGTTGGTCCTCGAGCACACCCCCGGTGCAGGCGCCTCCGCGTTCGAGCCGGTGCTCGACGATCATCGGGCCGCGGTGGCCTGGCGTCGGCTGCACGTCCCCGAGTCCGTGGACCTGCCGCCGCTCGATCAGCTCGCCGGTCTGATCGTCATGGGCGGCACGATGTCCGCGGTCGACCCGGCCGAGCATCCGTGGATGCCCCCGGAGATCGCCTACCTGCGCGACGCCGTCGACCGGCACCTGCCGGTGTTGGGGGTCTGCCTCGGTGCCCAGCTGCTGGGCCAGGCGCTCGGTGGCTCGGTCACCCGGCGGACCGTCCCGCAGATCGGCTACCGCCCGCTGCGGACCACCCCCGACGGCCGGGTCGACGAGGTGGTGGCGGACTGGGCGGACGACGCACCCGCGCTGTTCGTCCACGAGGACGAGGTCAGCGAGCTGCCCCCGGACGCGACGCCCGTCCTGACCGGCAGCGACCGCATCCCCGGCTGGCGGCGCGGCTCCGCGCTGGCCGTGCAGTTCCATCCGGAAGTCACGATCGACCAACTCGAGCACTGGACGCGGATGGGCGCCCTCGATGCGATGCTCCGGGCGGCGGACGTCGATCCGGCCGAACTGCTCGAGGATGCCGCTGAGCACGCGACCGTCGCCGTCGCCCACGGGCAGCGCCTGGTCGAGCGGTTCCTCCGCGGGCCGGTCGCCCGGGCGATGGCCCGCTAGCTAGCACGCACCCTCGCACCGCCGGCGACCGCGGGAACGATGGAGATGGTGTCGTCCTCGGACACCTTCGTGTCGAGCCCGTCCTGGAACCGCACGTCCTCATCGCGGACGAAGACGTTCACGAACCGGCGCAGCTGCCCATCGTCACCGAGAAGCCGTTCACCCAGTCCGGGGTAGGAAGCGTCGAGGTTGGCGACGACCTCGCGGAGGTCCTCGCCGCCGACGGTCACCACGGCCTGACCGTCGGTGAGCTTGCGCAGGGGGGTGGGGATCCGCACGACGGGCACGGAGGGTTCCTCTCCTCGGTTCGGGTCCGGCGCGAGCAGCTCGTGGCCGACCACGCCGTCGGTCGCCGCCGACGGAGGGGGTGCCGAGGCTTCGACGGGCCCGAGCCCTCCACCTTGCTGGATGAGCAACCAGGGGCGGGAGCATGCCACCCTACGTGCACGACCGCCAAGGGCACGGGGGCGGGAACCGGGAGAACCGACCACCTGACGGGCAGGAGCTGCCATGACCGACGCTGGCCCGTCGGGTTCACCGCGGCCACCGATCGCCCACGCGAGGTTCACGGCCGAGGACCTGGCCGCGCGCAAGCGTCGGGCCGGCACGAGCGTGTCGGTCGTGATCCCCGCTCGGGACGAGGAAGCAACCGTCGGCGAGGTTGCCGGCACCCTGCACCGGACCCTCTGCGAACGTGTCGGGCTGGCCGACGAGGTGTTGGTCGTCGACGCCGGGTCAACCGACGCGACGGGCGAGCGTGCCCGCCGCGCCGGCGCCCGGGTGGTCCGGCAGGCCGAGGTGCTGGCCGAGCACGGCGACGGTCCCGGCAAGGGCGAGGCCATGTGGAAGGGGCTGGCCGCGAGCCGAGGGCAGCTGGTGGTGTTCGTGGACGCCGACGTGGTCGACATCGGTCCGCGGTTCGTGACCGGGCTGCTCGGCCCGCTGCTCACCGATCCCACGGTCGCGTTCGTCAAGGCCTGCTACGACCGACCGCTCCACCTCGACGGCCACCACCGCGAGCACGGAGGCGGCCGCGTCACCGAACTGCTCGTACGCCCGCTGCTCGCGACCTTCTGGCCACAGCTGACGACGCTGGTCCAACCCCTGGCCGGCGAGGTGGCCGCATCCCGGGCGCTGCTGGCGTCGCTGCCGTTCGAGCGCGGTTACGGGGTCGAGTTGGCGATGCTGCTGGACGTCGCGGCCCGGCACGGCGGCGACGCGATCGCGCAGGTGGATCTCGGACGACGCGTCCACGTGCACCAGCCGCTCGACGCGCTGGGTCGCATGGCGACCGAACTGCTGCAGGTCGCCCTCGCCCGAGCATCCGCCGACGCCGGTGCAGACGGGTCCGGGACCACGGCATCCACCACCTTGTTGCGCCAGCCCGTCCGCACCGACGGCGGCGACCTCCGCCTGGTCCCCCACCGGATCGAGCGGGACGAGCGGCCACCGCTGATGCAGGTGCAACCTCGGCCGACGGGAGGCACGACCGAGAACCACGACCACGCTTCGTGACCGTCCCTGACGCTGAGCGACAGAGCGGGGGGTGGCGAGGTATGGTGGACCGCAGAGGCCGACGGAAGTCGGCGGACGGAGGGGGCGATGTCCGACCGACGGAAGGTGCTCGTCGTCGATGACGAGCCCGATGTCCTGCTGCTGTGTCGCGTGAACCTCGAGTTCGAGGGCTACGAGGTCATCGAGGCGGCGGACGGCGAAGCGGCCATGGAACGCGTCCGCGAGGATCGGCCCGACGTGGTGCTCCTGGACGTGATGATGCCGAAGATGGACGGCTGGCAGGTCCTCGAGGCGATCAAGGGCGACGAGGACATCTCCTGCGTCCCGGTCGTGATGCTGACCGCCAAGGTCCAGGATCAGGATCAGATCCGCGGCTGGTCGCAGGGGGCTGCCGACTACATCACCAAACCGTTCTCACCCCTCGCGCTGTCCCAGGTCCTCCAGGACGTCCTGGAGACCGACCCGGCGGAGGAAGAGCGGCGGCGGACGATGATCCTCGAGAAGCTGCAACTGCTGCAGAACTCGTAGGCGACCGGATCCGTCCCGCGCGCGTCCGGGTCGGGCGCGCGGTCAGCCGCGGTCCGAGCCGGTCACGACGTGGACGTGCACGGACGTGGACAGGTTGCCCGGCTGCGCTTCGACGCGGCCGACGCCGAGCTCATCGGCGACCTGCCGGGCCGCCGGCTCGTTGCCCTCGGTGTAGAACACCGTCGTCTCGTCGCGGCGCAGGGCGGGGTTCTGCGCGATGAGGTCGTAGCCGGCGGCGACCAGCTGGTCGGCGACCTGGCCGGCGGCCGCACCCCCGTCGTCCTGGTACCCGTCGAGCACCTGCACGGTGACCTCAGCCGGCTGCAACGCGGGCGGTGCGGCCTGCTCCTCGTCCGGCCCGTCGTCGGTGCCGTCATCGTCGGCAGCGTCGGCGGTGTCGTCGTCTGACGTCTCGGCGTCGCGATCACCGTCGTCGTCGGTGCCGTCATCGTCGGCAGCGTCGGCGGTGTCGTCGTCTGACGTCTCGTCGGCGCCATCACCGTCCGCGTCGTCCCCATCATCGTCGTCGACCGGATCCTCGGGCTCGGGTGGATCGTCCGGCTCCGGGGCGGGCTCGTCCGGGTCGTCCTCATCGTCCTCGTCCGGTGGCTGCGTCTCGGACGGGTCCTCGTCACGGACGCTGGTCGCCGGCTCGCCGCCGTCGGCGAGGCCGATGCCGTAGAAGGCCCCCGCGGCGAGCGCCACGACGGCCGCGCCGCCACCGAGGTGCTGGGCGAGGGAGGTCGCCAGCGATCGGCGCGGGGGCGCGGCCATCCCGGTCAGCGAGCATCGGTGCGGACGCGGCGGGCGGCACGCTGACGCTGCCGCTGCGCTCGGAGCCGACGGAGGCGCTTGACGAGCATCGGGTCGTAGGCCTCTGCGACCTCGTCGTCGATGATGCGGTTGAGCAGCTGGTAGTACCGCGTCGGGGAGACGTCGAACCGTTCCTTGACCGCCTGCTCCTTCGCGCCGGCGTACCGCCACCACTCCCGTTCGAAGTCGAGGATCGCCGCGTCACGCTCCGAGAGCACCTCGCCCGTCGGCTCCGCGACCGGCGTTGCCTGCTGCGTCGACATCGTCATCCTCGCTACTCCTCGTCGAAGGCCCTAGGTTCGCAGACGAACCACACCGGTGCAACTACGCCCCTGTCAGCCGTCGAGGAGATGATGCTGCGTACGGCTCCGGGTTCCGGCGTCGCGGTGGGTGATCCGACACGGATCGGGCCCTGTCCGTCCGTCCCCTGACCGTCGTGCCATCGGTCGCGGAACGTGGTACCCACTCCCCGTCCTCTGGCCGGGGCGACCTGGCCGGCACGTCGGGAGCCGATGAAGGGTTCGCCCCATGGGTCACGTTCGTCCGTCGCTGTCCGTGGTCATCGTCGCCGTTGCCGCCGCCGTCGCGCTGCTGGCACCGGCGAGCATGGCGTCGCCGTCGACGGCGGCCAGCGCGGACGGGAGCACCTCGCTGACCGCGGTGCTGGACGCGATGAACGACGCCCGCGTCGACCGTGGGCTCTCGCCGCTGCAGCTCCACCGCGATCTCGAGCTGGTCGAGCTCGCCAACGACGACTACGCGCGCACCGGGCTCGCCCACCGGGTGGTGAGCGAGATGGACGGCCCCTGGTACGACGATCCGGACGTCAGCACGGTCGGCGAGATCCAGTACACCGGACGTCCCGGCGGGCCGCAGCAGGCCGTCGCTGCCTGGTCGGACAGCCCGTCCCACGCGACCACCATGTACGACGCCGACGCCACCCACGTCGCCATCGGCGCCGACACCGGCGGCGACCGGACCGTGTACACCGCCCACCTGCTGCACCTCGACCCCATCACCGACCCAACGAGCCGATCGGCTGCGGCCGCCTGCCCCGACGACCAGGTCCCGGCCGGTGGCTTCCGTGACGTCTCCGGCGGCCCGCATGCTGCGGCCATCGCCTGCCTCGTCTCGTGGGAGGTCACCAGCGGGACCGACGGAGGCACCTTCGAGCCGGCGGGCCAGGTGACCCGCGGCCAGCTGGCGACGTTCCTGGCGAGCGGGCTCGCTGCCGGCGGCGTCCCGCTCCCCCAGGGTGACCGGACCGCGTTCACCGACGTCGACGCCGGGGACGTCCACGCCCCGGCGATCGCGTCGCTGTCCGCCGCCGGGGTGATCGATGGCTACCCCGACGGCACGTTCCGGCCCCACGCGGCCGTCCAGCGGGGGCAGATGGCCAGCCTGCTCACCGGCGCCTTCGAGCACGCCAGCGATGCCGGTCTGGCGGCACCCCAGCGGCACTGGTTCGGGGACGTGCCGCCCGACCACGGGTTCGCGACCGACATCAACCGGCTCGCTGACGCGGGGTGGAGCACCGGGTACCCGGACGCCACCTACCGGTCGTGGCAGACGGTGCGTCGCGACCAGATGGCGTCGTTCGTGACGCGGTGGCTCGACCACCTGGTCGAGGAGGGCGTCGTCGAGCGTCCCGCCTGAGCGGCGCCAGCGGACCCGACGTGTGGAGCGCTGGCCCCGTGGACGTCCCGCGCTGCTCCACACATCCGCGGAGCCCGGCCCGGCAACCCGGACCTGTGGAGCGCTACCCCCGCGGAGTCCCCGCACCGCTCCACACGTCCGCGGAGGGGCTCCCGCCGCGGACGGTCCGCGAACGAACCGATCGGGCGGTCGAGCCGGAGAGGGGACTCGAACCCCTGACCTCGCGCTTACAAGGCGCTTGCTCTGGCCATCTGAGCTACTCCGGCGTGGCCTCGGATGAGGTGCCCTCCACGGTAGCCGCAGCACGCGGTTCGACCGGGACGCGGACGGTGGACCGCGCCCCTCGACCGGGCCGGCCGATTGCGCAGCCGGGCCGTCGCTTCGCTCGGGCTCTTGTCGGTCACGTCAACGGCCGGACCGGCCGCGACCTCAGCCCTTGAGGTGGCGGCCGTGCCAGTCGAGCACGGCGTCGAACCGTTCGCGTCGATGTCGAGGCGCACCGGAGCGGGTCAACTCGTGCCCCTCGTCGGGGAAGCGCAGCAGCTCCGTCTCCACACCGGCCCGCTTGAGCGCGACGAAGAACTGCTCACCCTGCTCGATCGGGCAGCGCCAGTCACGCTCGCTGTGGAGCACCAGGGTCGGGGTGGTGATGCCGTGAGCGGTCCTGACCGGGCTGGCTGCGTGGTGGACCTCGGCACCGTCGACCAGCGACGCCGCGAGGAACATCCGGTCGAAGAACGGCCCGATGTCCGAGGTGCCGGCGAACGACTCCCACTGCAGCAGGCCACGCTCGACGATCGCGGACCGGTAGTGCGAGCGACGGGCGAGCAGTCGCGCGGTCGCGTAACCGCCGTACGAACCGCCCATGACCCCGACCCGCTCCGGATCCGCCTGCGGGAAGCGCTCCAGCGCGCCGTCGATGACCGCTTCGAGGTCGTGGGTGTCCACGCTGTCCGGGTCGCTCCAGGCACCGACGACCGCCCGGGCCCAGTCGGTCCCGCGACCGGACGAGCCCCGCGGGTTGGCGCCGATGACCAGGTAGCCGGCCGCGGCCTCGACCTGGAACTCGTCGAAGAAGCTGTCGCCGTACTGGGCGGTCGGTCCGCCGTGGATGTTGAACAGCACCGGCACGCTGCCCGGTGCCGCGTCGTCGAACCCGGGCGGCTGCACCGCCCATACGTCGATGCTCGCGCCGTCGCGGGCGACGTCGAACCGCTCCGTCGGCAGCACGGTCACCTCGGCGCGGAAGTCATCACCGAAGCTCGACAGCTGGCGTTCCTCACCGTCGTCCAAGCGGCACAGCTCGCCCGGGGTCCGTGGGTCGGTCACGGTGAACGCCACCGCACCGGCCGCCGTGGCGCTGTAGCCGGTGACACAGCGGGACCCGGCGACCAGCCGCTCGACCTGCGGCGCGTCGACCGCCGCACGGTCAGCGACGCGGACGAGTCCGACCGTGCCGGCGTCCTCCAGGCTGGCCACCAACCCGTCACCCACGAACGCCGGCGGCGACGCCACCCCGTTGACGGCGTCACGATCGAGGTGGGTCGTCAGCGCGACCAGCTTCGGGTGACCGTCGACGTGGTCGACCCGCCAGATGCCGTTGACGCCCGGCCAGTGGTAGGGGCTCTCCAGGCCGGCGACGAACACGCGGCCCTGCGGGTCGTAGTCGACCCAGTGCCACATGCCGGGCGCGAGCAGGTCGTGTGTGGCTTCGGTCTCCAGCTCGAGCTCGACCACGCGGGTGTGCGGCTCGAGCTCGTCGTCGGTCGGCGTGAGGTAGGCGATCGCGTCGCCGTCCGGACGCCAGGCCGGCGACGACTCGCGTCCGTCCCCCGGGGTCAGACAGCGTGGGTCGGCGTCCCCGCCGCGATCGACCAGCCACAGATGCTGCTGCCGCTCGTGCAGCTGCCCCTCGGTGTCGCTGCGGTACGGCAGCCGGGTGATGCGCTTCGGTACCCGGCGGCGCTCGTCATCGTCGTCGAGTTCCGCGAGCGCCGCGCTCCACTCCTGGCCGACGACCACGAGCCGTTCGCTGTCCGGCGACCAGGCCAGATCGCTGACGCCCAGCGGCAGATCGGTGCGGATCGTCGCCTCACCGCCGTCGGCCGGCATGATCGCCAGCTGTGGCTTGGCGTCGTCCGCTTCGCCCTTGCGGACGAACGCCAGCCATCGACCGTCCGGCGACCACCGCGGCGAGCCGTCCGACGGCCCGTGGGTGAACGGCCGCAACTGCTCCCCATCGTGGACGTGGATCGTCCGCACGTAGCGGTCGCCGTCCAGATCGACCGCGGACACCACGACCGCGACCCGTCGACCGTCGGGGTGCAACCGCGGGTCGACGGGGACGACGAGGTGGTCGAGATCAGCGGGTTGCACGCAAGGGCTCCACGGGGTCGGCGAACGAGCGGCCCACGACCGTAGTCGGACGCCCCCCGACCCACGGCCTCGCCGCTGGGGAGCGAGCCGTCTGCGCTCACCTGATCGGCTGCGCGGACCGTGGCTCGAGCGATCCCGCGGTCAGCCCGTCGGTCCCGACGGCAGCGCCTGGTCGAGGTCGTCCCAGAGGTCGTCCACGTCCTCGATGCCGATCGACAGGCGCAGCAGACCGGGGCCGACGCCGCTCGCCGCACGCGCCTCGCCGTCGACCACGTGGTGGGTGAGCCCCGCCGGGTGCTGGATCAGCGAGTCGGTCGAGCCGAGACTGACCGCAGGCGTGAACAGCGCGACGCGTTCCATGACCCGGGCCGCAACCTCGTACCCACCCTCCACCTCGATGGCCAGCAGGCTGCCGGGGCCGTCCATCTGCCGATCCACCAGGCCGTCGAGGTCGCACTCCGGCAGGCTGGGGTGGTGGACGGCGGCCACACCGGCGCGGCCCAGCAGGCGCTTGGCCAGTTCGCAGGCCGAGCCTTGCGCCGCGCGGACCCGCAGCGCCAGGGTGGGCAGGCTCCGGTGCAGCAGGTAGGCGGCCTGTGGGTCGAGGAGCGCGCCGGTGGCGATGCGGACCTGACGGAGCATCTTCGCCCGGTCCTCGCTGCAGGCGACGACGCCGGCGATCACGTCGCCGTGGCCACCCAACGCCTTGGTGGCGCTGTGCAGCGCCCAGGTCGCACCGTGCTCCAGCGGGCGCTGCAGGATCGGCGTGGCGAAGGTGTTGTCGACCAGGACCGGGACGTCGCCGGCCTGCTCGACGACGGCGGCGAGGTCGACCAGCGCCAGGGTCGGGTTGGCGGGGGTCTCCACGATCACCAGGGCGGTGTCGTCCTCGATGGCGTCGGCGACCTCGTCGGGACGGGCCCAGGTGGTCCGGGTCCCGAGCAGGCCGCTGGCCAGCAGGTGGTCGGTGCCGCCGTAGAGCGGCCGGATCGCGACGACGTGCCGGCCGATGGCACCGGCGGCCAGCAAGGTGGCGGTGACGGCCGCCATGCCCGAGCCGAACGCGACGGCGGCATCAGCCCGCTCCAGCGTGGCGATGCCGCGCTCCCAACGGGCCACCGTCGGGTTGTGCAGGCGGGCGTAGACCGGGGAGTCCACCGGGGTGGCCGCTCCCTCGGCGAGGCGGGCCAGGTCCGCGGTCCCCGCGCGCAGGGATGCCAGCGGGTAGGTGGTCGACCGGTCGATCGGTGGGGCGTGGACGCCGGCGGCGTTCAGATCCTCGCGGCCACCGTGGACGACCGCCGTGTCGATGCTCGCCATACGGAGATCCTCCCGCTCGAGCGTGTATATCCAGTATCTTCGACGCTTCATACTGTTGTCCATCGGACTCTTTCCGTTTCGGAGCCTTGTATGGTCCCACTCGACCGGACGGATGTCGCGCTCATCGACGCCCTGCAGGAGGATGGCCGGCGGACCGTGAAGGAACTGGCTGCGATCGTGTCGCTGTCGACCTCCGCGACCCACGAGCGGGTGCGTCGGCTGTTCGCCACAGGGGTGCTGCGCAGCGTCCACGCGGAACCCGATCCGGCAGCGATCGGCATCGGCCTGCAGGCGGTCATCCAGGTCCACCTGCAGCGTCACTCCCGGGACGTGGTCACCTCGTTCCGCGATCACGCGCTGTCGTTGCCGGAGGTGATGTCGGTCACCCACCTCACCGGCGCCGTGGACTTCCTGGTCCACGTGGCGGTGCGTGACACCGACCACCTGCGGGAGCTGGCGATGGCGGCGTTCACCACCCGCGAGGAGGTCGCACGGCTGGAGACCGCCGTGGTCTACGAGCACGTCCGGGCCCGGACGTGGCCGATCTACCCGGAGTTCGAGCACGGGCCCGTGCAGCCGCCCCGCGGAGGTCGGTCACGGGTGCGCAACGGTCCGTGACGCGCCGCACCAGCCACTAGGCGGAGGTCAGCCGCGGGCACGCAGCAGTTCGTACAGCGCCACGCCGGCCGCCACGGAGGCGTTCAGCGACCCGACGTGACCGCGCATCGGCAACCGCACCAGCGCGTCGCAGCGCTCGCGGGTCAGCCGCGCCAGGCCGGCCCCTTCCGCACCCACCACGAGCACGCAGGGCTCGCCGGCCAACGGATGGTCGGCGAGCAGGTCGTCGGCGTTGCCGTCCAGCCCGAGCGACCACACCCCTCGTTCGCCGAGCAGAGCCAAGGTGCGGTTGAGGTTGGCGACGGTCGCGACCGGCAGGTGCGCGAAGGCGCCGGCAGCGGCCTTCTCCGCGGCCGGGGTCACACCGGCGGCACGACGTTCGGGGAGGATCAGCCCATGGGCGCCGACCGCGTCCGCCGTCCGGGCGATCGAGCCGAGGTTCTGCGGGTCGGTCACGTGATCGAGCGCCACCAGCAACGCCGGTTCGTCCGCCGCCGCAGCCCGAGCGATCAGGTGGTCCACGGTGACCGACGGCAACGCCGGCGCGAGTGCGACCACCCCCTGGTGCACGAGGTTCCCCGACACCGCGTCCAGTTCGTCCCGGTTCCGGTCGGCCACGACCGGGACCCGGCGCGCGGCCGCGAGCTGCTCGATCTCGGCGGTCTCCGCACCACCGGAGCGGGAGAGCAGCAGCTCGGTCACCGGCTGCTCGGAACGCAGCAACTCGCGGACCGGGTGGAGGCCACCGACCACACGGGCGCGGCCCCGGTCGCCGCCGCGTTGCCCGCTGGCGCGCTGACCTCGACCACCGCGCCCAACGTCGCTCACCGTTGCCCCGGGGCCGCGGCGTACCAACGTGCGCCCTCGGGCCGGTCCTCGACGACGACGCCGGCCGCAGCGAGCTGATCGCGGATCGCGTCGGCGGTGGCGAAGTCCCGGTCGGCACGAGCGGCGGCACGCTGCTCGAGCAGTTGCTCGACCAGCACACCCAGTTGCTGCTCCACGCCAGCGGCGTCCGCCAGGGATGACTCCAGGGCGAGTCCGAGCACGTCGTCGCCGAGGTGGCGCAGCGCTGCGGCGAAGCCGGCGAGGGCCGCGACGGCGTCCGCGTCGCCCTTCTCGGCCAACGGCAGGGTCTCGTTGCCGGCCGTGACCAGCTCGTGCAGGGCAGCGACCGCGGCGGGCGCGTTGAGGTCGTCGTCCATGCCGGCGCGGAACGCGGCCACGTGCGGCTGCACCGCGTCGGCCTCCAGGTCCCCGTCGGCGTTGTCGACCACCCGTGCGGCCGAGCGCAGGAAGGTGGTGAACCGCTGGTGCGTCGTCGTGGCGTCACGCAGCCGTTCGGCGTCGAAGATCAACGGGGTCCGGTGCTGGGCGGAGAGGTACCACAGCCGCAGCGGCCCCGGCCCCCACCGGGTGATCGCCTCCTCCAGGCCGACGACGTTGCCGACGGACTTGGACATCTTGTCGTCGCCCATCTGGACCATGCCGTTGTGGACCCAGTTGCGGACGAACGGAGGCCCGTACGCGGCTTCGTGCTGGGCGATCTCGTTCTCGTGGTGGGGGAACACCAGGTCGAGTCCGCCGCCGTGGACGTCGAACCCGCCGCCGAGGTGCTTGGCCGCCATCGCGGAGCACTCGATGTGCCAGCCCGGTCGGCCTGGCCCCCACGGCGACGGCCACGCGGGCTCGCCCGGCTTGGCCGACTTCCACATCGCGAAGTCGAGCGGGTCCTCCTTGCGGTCAGCGTCGACGATGTCGTCGCCCTGCTGCATCTCGTCGACCTGACGGCGCGACAGCTTGCCGTAGCCCTCGAAAGCACGGACCCGGAAGAACACGTCCCCGTCGACCTCGTAGGCCTTGTCCTGCTTGAGGAGTTCACCGATCAGTTCCTGCATCTCCAACAGGTGGCCGGTCGCCAAGGGCTGGATATCCGGGGGCAGCACGCCGAGCGCATCCATCGTCCGGTTCCACGCTCGGGTGTACCGCGTGGCGATCACCGCCGGGTCGACCCGCTCACGGCGAGCGCGCATGATGATCTTGTCGTCGATGTCGGTCACGTTCTGGACGAACGTCACCTCGTAGCCGCTGGCCGCCAGGTACCG
>SKJX01000065.1 GCA_007121785.1 Nitriliruptoraceae bacterium | reverse complement strand
GGCGTCGTGCCGGGCCGGTGTCGTGCGCCAGCCGGCGACGCCGAGGCAGGCGCCGTCCGAGGCGAAGGCGGCCGTGAACCGCAGGCCCTGCGGGACGCCGGCGCGGTGGAGGCGGTCGAAGCCGTCACGGTCGAGGTGTCCCCGCAGCTGCCGGAGGACCTCGAACGCGGCATCCCAGGCAGCGTCGCCGGGTGGGAGATCCCGCAGCTGCCGGTCGGAGGCGGGCGGTGTCTCGACGTCCTCGCCCGACGGGCGCGGGGACGGGGGCCCGGGTGCGTTCATGGGGTCGGACCGTGTTCAGCGCGGTAGGCGGCGATGCGTTCGAGGTCGGCCTCGCCGAGCACCCGACGGCCGTCGACGTCCTGGTCGCGCAGCTGTGCGACGATGTCGTCGATCGTGGCCAGTGCGACGGTGGCCAGGGAGTAGGTGTGTGCGAGCTCGTCCAACGCGGCCTCGTCGGTGGTCCCGCGTTCGCGACGATCGACGCCGACGACCAGCCCCACCACCTCGACGTCCCCGAGGCCCTCGAGGACCGGGACGGTGGCACGGACCGAGGTGCCGGCGGTCGTGACGTCCTCGACGATGACGATGCGGTCGCCAGCGGTGGGACGCTGCCCGACGAGGTCGCCACCCTCGCCGTGGTCCTTGGCCTCCTTGCGGTCGAAGCACACGCCGACGTCGCGGCCGCGGATGTCGGCGAGCGCGCTGGCCGCGGCGACCGCCAACGGGATGCCCTTGTAGGCGGGGCCGAAGACGATGTCGACGTCGTCGCCGAAGCGCGCGTCGATCGCCGACGCGTAGAAGCGGCCGAGGGTGGCCAGTTGGCGGCCGGTGTGGACCTGCCCGAGGTCGACGAAGTACGGCATGCGTCGACCCGACTTGCCGACGAAGTCACCGAAGCGGACCGCGCCACAGCGCACGAGGAACGCGATGAACGCGGCGGTGCGCTCGGCCGGGTCGGTGGGGACCGGGTCGGTGGGACCGATGGGGACGTCGCCGATCGCGGTCACGACGATGCCTCGTGGTCGGCCAGTGGTAGGGGGACCTGTCGTCCGCGGGCATCGAGTTCCGCCTGGACCAGCGCGACGACGTCCGGCCATCGCTCGGCGCGGGGGCCGGGCAGGTCCCGGTTGTACGGCTGGTCGAACACGATCGCGGTCTTGCCGGCCTCACGGAGCGACACGATGTTGCCGGGGGAGTCGTCGACGTAGAGATCCGCCCCGACGTTCGGCTTGTCGCCGATGAAGCACAGGTCGCGGTAGGGGATCTGGTTGGCGTCGAGCCACGCGGCGGTGTCGGCGGCGGAGATCTCGTGCGCCCAGTTGAAGATCAGCCGGTGGGTGATGATCCGGATCCACACGCCCAGATCGGAGAGCTCCCACAGCGCCTCGGAGACGCCCGGCAGCGGCTCCATGTGGCGGAACATCCGGTCCTCGAGCACCGCGCGGCGGTGGGCGTCCTCGAACGTCTCGAAGCTGAACCCCCACTGCGAGTAGGCGTCCATCACCGTCTGCGGCGGGAGCTCCCATGCCTCGCGCCGCTGCTGTCGCATCACCGCGGCGCGGAAGGCCCCCTCGTAGTCGGCGCAGACGCCGTCGAGGTCCACCCCAAGCACGATCGTCTCGTCCACAGCACCCGTCCTGCTCGTTCGCGGGCGTCGTACGCTAACGGGCTCGGTGCGGTCCCGCCCGACCGCCGAGACGTCCGTTCCGCGCGCCCGACGGATGACGGCAGACGTCGCCGGTCGGCGACGGCGGTCGGCGTCGGATGGCCGCTCGCCGGGTGGTCGCCCACCTGGACGTGGAGCTAGGGTCTCAGGCGCGCTCAGCCGTGCCCCCGCCCGTCCTCGCGCCCCGGCTTCGAGGCAGCAGGACCGCTGTTGCCGAGCCCGCTCGCGTGGGACCGCGCGATCCGTGAGCCCGCTACCTGGAGCGACCATGCCGCTGCCCGAGCTCGACCCGGAGCAACGCCGAGCCGCCTTGGAGAAGGCCGCAGAAGCGCGCCGCATCCGCGCGGACATCAAGGATCGCCTCAAGCTGCGGGCGATCCCGTTGGGACGGGTGTTCGAGCTGGCCGACGACCAGGACGCGGTCGCCAAGATGAAGGTGGCGGACGTGCTCGGCGCCATGCCGGCCTACGGGCCGGTCAAGGCCCGTCGGCTGATGGAGCGGCTGGACATCGCGCCGAACCGCCGGCTGCGTGGTCTCGGTCCCCGCCAGCGGGCGCGGCTGCTGGACGAGTTCGAGGGGTCCTCGTGACCGATCGTCACGGCCTGCTGGCGGTGATCGCGGGGCCGTCCGGGGTCGGCAAGGGGACCGTCCACACCCGCGTCCGCGAGGCGCTGCCCGACAGCGTGCTGTCGGTGTCGGTGACGACGAGGCCCCCGCGATCGGGCGAGCACGACGGGGTGGACTACCGCTTCGTCGACGACGCCACGTTCGACCGGCTCGTCTCCGACGGTGAGCTCCTGGAGTGGGCCGAGTACGCCGGCAACCGCTACGGCACCCCCCGCACACCGGCGTTGGAGGCGGTCGAGGCCGGCTTGGTCGTCGTGCTCGACATCGAGCTCCAGGGGGCCTTGCAGGTCAAGGAGCGCCATCCGGACGCGCTGCTGGTGTTCCTGGTGCCGCCGTCGTTCGAGGAGCTCGAACGACGCCTGCGCGCCCGCGGCACCGAGGACCCCGACGCGATCGCCCGTCGCCTGGAGTGGGCGCGGCGGGAGCTGGCCGCCGGCCACCGGTTCGACGTCGAGGTGGTCAACGACGACCTCGACCGGTGCGTCGACGAGGTGCTGCGCATCCTCGACGAGGCCCGCCGACGCGGTGCGGACGCGGCGACCGGCTGATCGCTCCGGTCGTGGGTCGGCGGGCATCGGGGAG
Source organism: Nitriliruptoraceae bacterium (assembly GCA_007121785.1). Taxonomy (GTDB): domain Bacteria; phylum Actinomycetota; class Nitriliruptoria; order Nitriliruptorales; family Nitriliruptoraceae; genus SKTG01. The sequence continues at coordinate 5,944 of SKJX01000065.1, read as the reverse complement.
GACCTCTGGCACAGGGCCAGGGCGGTGCGGCCCTTGACCGCCGGGTGGGCGGTCGTAGGGTGCGGTGTGTGAATCACCGACAACGACCAGGAGCCATCATGGCCGAGAACGTCTACAAGTTCATCGAGTTGGTCGGCACGAGCACGGAGTCCTGGGAACGCGCCGCCACCGTGGCCGTCGAGCGGGCCAGTGCCTCGGTGCGCAACCTCCGTGTGGCCGAGGTCGAGAACCTGGACCTGGTCATCGAGGACGGCGGCGTGACCGCCTACCGCGCCAAGCTGAAGGTGTCGTTCAAGTACGAGGGCGAGTAACGCGCCAGGTGCGCCGGCGGGCCGTGTCAACGCTCGTCGGCGCCGAACACCACGGGTGCGTTCGCGGTGGTATCCCGGATCTCGAACGGGTCCCGCGGCGTGATCGAGCCCTGGCCGGCGGGCAGGTTGGAGGGCACCGAGCGCCGGCGGCGTTCGTCGGCCGCCACTTCCAGGTTGGACCGCCGCCGGTCGGCCGACCGTCGGTCCTCGGTCTCCACCAACCGGCGCTGTAGGTCCAACAACCGCGCGCTGGCCTCGATGGTCGGAGGGTCATGCGGTCGGCCCGACGCCGATGGCGCGCCAGAACCGATCGGGGATGTGGTCGAGCAGGCGCTGGGCGTCCACGGCAGCGGCGGGCATCTGACCGATGGGATCGGCCAGCGACGCGTCGCGATGATCGGGTTCGCCCCCGAGGGCCAGCAGTGGCCCCGACAGTTCGAGGGAGCGCCCCTGGAAACGCTCGACCAGTTCGTGCTGCAGCCCGGCGTCGAGCAGTCGTGCGGTCAGGTCGGGGTCCTCACCCTCGACGTGGAACCGTCGGTTGAACTCCGAGGACTCCAGCAGCTCACCGGCACCCGTCGACCTGACGCGACCGAGCACGCCTTCCGGTCCGACCCGGATGGGGGCCGGGACGGCGACGGGCAGCTCGACGAGCACGGCCAGCTGCCGTTCGGTCGCGTAGGAGGTGCGCCTCGTGTTGCGACCGCCGTCTCTGGTGCGGGCCCGTTCGGACCACCACCGGAAGCAACTGGTCCGGCACGTCACCGTCTCACCGCCGATCTGGACCTCAAGCGGGCCCTCGATCGCGTGCTGGAGGCCGTACCGGCGGTCGCCGGCGGGGGTCGGTGCGAACCAGTCGGCCAGCACGTGGGCGTCGTAGCCACAGGGTGTCGTGGTCGCCTGCCACCGCGGGTCCCGTTCGAGCAGCCGCGCGACGGAGGTCTCGATCGCCCGTCGGCGCTGCCAGGCGAGCCCTCCGGCGATCGCGGCCATCGCGGCGAGCCCCGCGACGAGGGTGGCGCCGTCGGGCATGCCGAAGAACGCGAGCACAGCGGTTCCCTTCGAGGTGGTCGATCGTCGGACCGGCGGGAACCTAGGAGCGTGCCCCCGTCACGGCGAGTCTGCGGCTGGGGCTACCGGCGCCGGGTTTGCGGTGCAGGTAGCGCACGTGGACGTCACCGACGTTGGAGCCGGGGTCGTGGTCGAGCCCCGAGACCTCCCCGCGACCGTGCTGGACCAGACCTCCCAGTGGACGACCCTCGGTGGAGTCTCACATCGGAGACGCTGTTGCGGGTGGTGTGGCGGGGACGACGGCGTGGCCAAGGGGCGTCCGCGTGGCCGACCTGGCGGTCGCTTGGCAGTCCCAGCAGGTCCGGGGTCGATGAAGCCGGGGACGCCCACGTGTCGGTGGGCTCCGCGCCGGCTATCCTGCGTGCACCGCCGACCGGCGGGCGTTGACGCCTGCCCGCGTCGCCCAGCCCGGCTCTCCCTCGCTCCCCTTCCGCGCGAAAGGCCCCTCATGGCCACGATCGACCAACTCATGCGCCAGGTCGACTCCCGCTTCCACCTCGTCCACCTCGCCGCGAAGCGGGCCCGCGAGATCAACGACTACTACGCTCAACTCGGGGAAGGGCTCGGTCAGCACGTGCCGCCACTGCTGTCGACCGACTCGAACAAGTCGCTGTCGATCGCCCTCGAGGAGATCGCGCAGGGCAAGATCGAGGTCGTCGAGCGCACCGGCGAGGACGCGGAGGCCCCGCTGGCCTTCATCGAGGACGACGGCGACGAGTCGGCCTGACCTCGTGGAGCCGCTCGGTGGGGCACCAGCCGACGAGTCGCCGGACGAGCGGCACGTCGACCTGCACCTGGCGCTCGGCGGCCCGCTCGCCGGCCAACGGGTCCTATTGGGCGTCACCGGTGGCATCTCGGCCTACAAGGCGGTGCTGCTCGCGCGGCTCCTCGTCGCCGATGGGGTCGCCGTCGACCCCATCCTGACCGCCTCGGCCAGCCGGTTCGTCGGCGCGGCCACCTTCGAGGGCATCACGGGACGGCCGGCACGGCACGAGGTCTGGGAGGACGTCCCGGGCGGTACGCACGTCGCGGCGGGCCGGGCCGCGGACGTGGCGATCGTGTACCCGGCCACCGCCCACACGATCGCGCGCCTGGCGGCCGGGCTGGCCGACGACCTGCTGACCACGACCCTGCTGGCCGCGTCGTGTCCGCTGGTGGTGGCCCCCGCGATGCACACCGAGATGTGGTACCACCCGGCGACCCAGGACAACGTCGCGCGGTTGCGTGCCCGCGGCGTCCACCTGCTGGGCCCCGCCGACGGCGCGCTGATGGGGGGCGACGAGGGACCCGGACGACTGGTGGAACCGCAGGAGGCGTTCGCGCTGCTTCAGGAGCTCGCCGCCGCGAACGATCCTGGTGCGTCCGCAGACCGGGAGCACGCCCACCGCTCGACCGCGGACCGCGAGCACGGCCACCTCGAGGTCGCCGGCAGCCGCACGGCCGACGACCTGCGCGGCCGGCACGTCCTGGTCACCGCCGGAGGGACCCGCGAGCCGATCGATCCGGTCCGCTTCCTCGGCAACCGGTCGTCCGGCCGGATGGGGTACGCGATCGCTGCTGCCGCCGCGGCGCGTGGCGCGAGCGTGACCCTGATCAGCGGCCCGACCCACCTGGCCGTCCCCGACGGGGTCGAGCGGATCGAGGTGACCACCGCCGTGCAGATGCGTGAGGCGGTCCTGGCCGAGGTCGATCAGGCCGACCTGGTCGTCAAGAGCGCGGCGGTCGCGGACTTCCGACCGGCGGATGAGGCGGCCCAGAAGGTCAAGAAGGACCCGGATGATCCCCACGCCGCGCCGACGATCCGGCTGGTACGCACCCCGGACATCCTGGCGGAGCTGGGGCAGCGGCGCGGGACGGCGACCCGCCCGGTGCTCATCGGGTTCGCGGCGGAGACCGAGGACGTGGAAGCCAACGGCCGCGCCAAGCTCGAACGCAAGGGCGTCGACCTGCTCGTGGTCAACGACGTGTCCGCGGACGATGCCGGGTTCGAGGTGGAGACCAACCGGGTGGTGCTGCTCGACCGCCACGGCGGCCGGTACGAGCTCGGGCTCGCCTCCAAGACCGTGATCGCCGACCAGGTGCTCGACGCTGCCGTCGAGCAGCTCACCGCGACCGACCCGTCGAGCTCGCCGTCCGCCTGATCGCCCGACGGCCTGACGGCTCGACGGCCTGACGGCCGCCATCGCCCGGTTCCACGGTGTGTGCCTCCGGGTTGGTGTCGTCGGCCAGCTAGGCTCCAGCGCGATACGCCCCCGGACACCCACCAGGAGCGCGCGTGAGCCGCCGACACCTCTTCACCTCCGAGTCCGTCACCGAAGGCCACCCCGACAAGATGGCCGATCAGATCTCGGACTCGATCCTGGACGTGATCCTGGAGGATGATCCGCACGGGCGCGTCGCCTGCGAGACGCTGGTGACCACGGGGCAGGTCATCGTCGCCGGGGAGATCTCCACCGAGACCTACGTCGACATCCCCCGCGTCGTGCGCGACACGGTCCTGTCGATCGGCTACGACTCGCACGAGGTGGGCTTCGACGGCAACACCTGCGGCGTGTCGGTCGCGATCGATGAGCAGTCGCCCGACATCGCCCAGGGGGTCGATCACGCCTATCGGGCGCAGGGTGAGGACCCGTTCGACCACCAGGGTGCCGGCGACCAGGGCCTGATGTTCGGCTACGCCAGCGACGAGACCCCGAACCTGATGCCGATGCCGATCCACCTCGCCCACCGCCTGTCGCAGCGGCTGACCGAGGCTCGCAAGTCCGGTGAGCTGCCCTACCTGCGTCCCGACGGCAAGACCCAGGTCACGGTCGCCTACGAGAAGGGCGTACCGAAGGGGATCAAGACCGTGGTGCTGTCCAGCCAGCACCGCGCGGAGATCGACCTCGAGACGTTCCTACGGCCCGACGTCGAGGAAAAGATCATCCGCCCCCTGATGCCCGAGGGCCTCGATCTCGACGACCTGGAGATCTTCGTCAACCCGACGGGGCGGTTCGAGATCGGCGGGCCGGTGGCCGACGCCGGCATGACCGGCCGCAAGATCATCGTCGACACCTACGGCGGGATGGCCCGCCACGGCGGCGGGGCGTTCTCCGGCAAGGACCCATCCAAGGTGGACCGGTCCGCGGCGTACGCGGCGCGCTGGGTCGCCAAGAACATCGTCGCCGCCGGACTGGCGCACAAGGCCGAGCTGCAGCTGGCGTACGCGATCGGCGTCGCCGCGCCGGTGAGCATGAGCCTGGAGACCTTCGGGACCGAGCAGGTCGACCCGGACCGCATCCTGGACGCCGTCGAGGAGGTCTTCGACCTGCGTCCGGGCGCGATCGTCGCCGCGCTCGACCTGCTGCGGCCCGGCTACCGCGAGACCGCAGCGTTCGGACACTTCGGACGGGAGGGTGACCGCTTCACCTGGGAGCGCACCGACCGCGCCGACGCACTGCGCGCTGCAGCCGACGTCTGACCGGCGCCGCAGCCGCAGCCGCGGACGTGGACCCCGACCCGGCACGCATCGCACGGGTCGTCGTCGAGGTGGAGCCGCTTCACCTCGACCGCCCCTTCGACTACCTCATCCCCGAGGGCGTCGAGGTGGTCGCTGGCATGCGCGTGCTCGTCAGCTTCGCCGGGCGGCGCGTGCGCGGGCTGGTGGTCGAGGTCACGGACGCGAGCGACGTGGAACCGTCCCGGCTGCGGCCGCTCGAACGGCCGCTCGGTGAACACGTCTGGGTCCGGCCCGATGAGCTCGGGCTGTTGCGCTGGGCCGCGGACCGCTTCGGGGCGCCGCTGGCCGACGTCGTCCGTCACGCGCTGCCCGATCGGACCGTCGACGTGGAGCGGCGGGGGGCTGAGGCGGGCTGGTTCCCACCAGGGACGGCCCGCCGACCGAGCAGCGATCCGGCGCCGCCGGTCGACCAGGTGGCGGCAGCCTGGCAGGTCTACGGCGACGCGGGTCGCGAGCTGCTGGCCGCAGCCGCGGAGGGGCACGGCTCGTACCTGTGGCGGCCGCTGCCGGGGGAGGACCTGGCCGCGCGGGTCGCGGAGCTGGTGCAGCTGACCCTGGCCGGGGGCCGCGACGCGGTGGTGGTCGTGCCCGACCCGGCGTCGCCGACGGCCGACTCGGTCGCCCGTGCCGCGGGCGACCTGGCGGTCGACCTGCGCGGCGGCCCCTCCAAGCGACGCACCTACAAGGCGTGGCTGGAGGCCCGGTGCGGTCAGGCACGGGTCGTCATCGGCCAGCTCGGGGCGGCGTTCGTGCCGGTGGAGCGGCTCGGGCTGGCGGTGGTGCTCGACGAGGCCAACCCGGCGCTGAAGGCGCGCAGCAGCCCACGTCACCACGTCCGCGAGGTGCTGCTGGAACGGGCACGGCGGGCGGGTGGGGTCGGGCTGGCGGTCGGCACCGTCCCCTCGGCGGTCGCCTGGCGGCTGCTGCGGGAACGTCGGGTCCGCGCGGTCGTGCCGTTCTCGGAGGCGGAGGCGCAGGCCCGTCCCCGGGTGGAGGTCAGGACCGGGTGGGACCAGCCGCGCGCCCGGTTGCTGCGCGAGTCGACGGCGGCGCTGCGCGCCGC
>SKJX01000112.1 GCA_007121785.1 Nitriliruptoraceae bacterium | reverse complement strand
CGGCGGCCGGCCCTCTCGCCGCACGCCGCACGCCGGTTCCATGTCGGCGGCCGGCTGCAGGTCGGCCACCGCACCTCGGGCCAGTACTTCGCTGCCTGCCGGCCAGCCGCGCAGCAGCTAGGCGGGTTGGTGGCGTTGGTGGTGGGGCAGGGTGGTGCGTTGGGTGGTTCCGCTGGGTGAGCGGAAGGTGGCCTGGGCGGTGGTCGGGTCGAAGGTCAGTGTCCAGCCGCCTTCGTGGACCAGCCGGTGGTGGTGGCGGCACAGCAGCAGGCCGTTGGCCAGGTTGGTGTGCCCTCCGTTGGTCCACCATCGGATGTGGTGGGCGTCACACCACGCGGGGGGCCGGTCGCAGCCGGGTCCGCGACAGCCCCCGTCACGGACCACCAACGCGCGGCGTTGGCTGGCCGACCAGGCCTGGGTCGCCCGTCCGACATCGAGGACCTCCGAACGACCTCGGGTCAGTACCCGCGACACCGCCGCGTCGCACAGCAGCCGTTGGATCGCCTGCGGGGACAGCACCCCGCGCCGATCGGTGACCGCGACCTCGCCCGAGCCGGGTTCGAGCCCATCGAGCGGGATGGTCACCGACACGTGCGGGCGCACCCCACCAACGATCCTCTTGCCGGCACGCAACCCCGCATCGGCCAGCTCGATCAGGCCGTCGGCGGTGCGCTGCTCCGGGCGGCGACGCTCGCCAGGCGGGGTGCCGGCCGGGTCCGGGTCGGTGAACGCCCCCAACGCGACCGCCAGCCGCTCACCCGACTCGGGGTCGAGCAGGGCAGACAGCTGCCACATCCCATCGTCACGGCGTGACAGGCTCGCGCGCCGGTGGGCGTAGGCACGGTTCTCCTGCCGGCGCAGATGCTCCGGGTCGGCGGCCTGCTCACGACGGCGGATGTCCTCGCGCAACTGCTCCGGGGAGACGCGCTGGGCGGTGTCCAACAGCTGCCGTTCGGTCGCGGCCGGATCACCCAACCGGCCGTCGCGGGCCGCGCGGCCGATCGCCCGAGCATGCTCAGCTCCGATCCGCCCCTCGGCCAGCGCGGCCGCGGTCGCCGCCAACTGGCCGAGATCCTTGGCGAACTCCGTGCGCCGCTTGGCCTCACGGCCCGACACCCCCAGCCGATCACGCAACCACGCGCCGGTATCGGCCAGCCCGGCATCCTGATGCGCACGGGTCTGCTGCAGACACCCGACCACCTTGGCCTGCAACACCTCAAGCGTGCCCTCGAGCCGGCGCAGCTCGACCACACACCCATCCAGCGCCGCCGCATCCACATCCGACGCGAGATCGCGTCCGACCAGCCCCCCCAGCTGTCCGACCACCCGACCAACCACCGCAGAGAACTTCCCCACGTCCATAAGGTCGCCGACACCGCCACCGTCAGCGACCCCCGACACGTCCGAAACCGACGGGCCGTCCGACACCGACGGGCCGCCCGAGACCGACGGGTCCGGTGGCTCGGACGAGTCCGGTGCGCCCGACGCAGCCGATCGATCAGCCGCAGCCCGCGCGTCGTAGGCGACCGTCCCCTCCGCCGCGACCGACGGCAGCGTCGCGCTCGACCCCGCCAGCAGGGCCGGCAGCACGGCGCGCGACCCCGCCAGGGCCGGCAGCACGGCGCTCGACACCGCCAGAACCGGCAGCGTCGCGCTCGACCCCGCCCGCCGGTACGGCACCGAGGCCGAAGACGCAACCGGTACCACGACACGACCAGCGCCCCACCGCGAGGTGGGCCACCGGAACGCAGCGGTCGATCGAGACATGACCGAACCGTACGCGAGCGGTACGACACCGATCCGGCGGGTTCCTCGACCATGTGGAAACCCGCAACCCGAACGAGACCAGGACCCGAAGAGACACCCCGGCCCCGACTCCGACCCGACTCCGACCCCGCCCCGACCCCGGCCCGAGCAGCACACCGCCATCCCCAGCCGCCACGCTCCAGCCCGACCCCGACCGGCGAAGCATCGGGGCTAGCGCTTCTTGCGGCGCTTCTTGCCGCGCGGCTGGTAGGGACGTTGGCCCGGCGGGACCTTGGCCGGGTCGACGGGCGGCGTCGACGCCTTCCCGCCCCCGGTCGCCTCCGACGTCTCATCGGCGCCCGAACTGTCGGACCCCGTACCACCCGAGCCCGGCCCCTTGGACGCGCCCGTGGACCGGCCTCCGGGGGGCTCGCGCAGCCGACCGGTCGCGCCTGGCAGGTGGCCACCGCCCGCGCCACCGCCTCGGGAGGAGCCCCCGTCCGTCCCGCCGGCGTCACCGGTCGAGCCGGTGCCCGCACCGCCTTTGGAGCGGTCCCAGAAGCGCCACCTCGACATCCCCGACGCCCGGCCCTTGCCCCCCGACGCCCGGCCCTTGCCCTTGCCCTCCGACGCCTGGCCCTTGGCTCCCGACGAGCGGTCCTTCGGTGCCGACGCGGCCGGACGGTTGGGTGCTTTGCGGCCCTCGGCGATCTCGCGGTTGAGCACCTCGGCGCGGTGGGCGCGGCTCCAGAACCAGTACGACAGCCCGGCGAGCCCGAGCGTGGCGATGCCGCCGTTGATGAGCCCGACCTCGAGGCCCACGAACACCGCCTGGAACACCCCGAGCGCGGGTCCCATCAGCCAGGACAGCTTCCAGAACCGCTGTTGCCGCTGCGCGAGGCCGACCGCGAGCGGTGCGTGCTTGCGTGCCTCGACGGCCTGCCCGCGGTTGACCGCCTTGATCAGGGACCGGCGCTGATCGTTGGGCAGTTCGGCGAACTTGCGCTGGTTCTCGCGCTTGTCGGGGATGCCGGCCATGGCGGGGTGCCTCGATCGTCCGTCGGTGCTGATGGTCCTCAGGGTAGGCCGGCCGGTGACCGGTCAGGCTCCGAACCCGCTGCGAGCCCACGTCAGGAGCCGCCATGCCGCGTCCGTCCATCCCACCTCGACCCGGTCCGGGCCAGGAGTCCGTCTGGGACTACCCGCGGCCGCCCGCCGCCGAGCCATCCACCAGCCACGTGGTCGTGGAGTTCGCCGGTCGCGTGATCGCCGACAGCCGTCGTGCTGTCCGGGTGTTGGAGACCTCGCATCCGCCCTCGTACTACCTGCCGCGTGCGGACGTGGATGTCACGGCCATCGAGGTGGTCGCGCACCGCACCTTCTGCGAGTTCAAAGGTCGAGCGGCGTACGGCGATCTGGTCGTCGGGGACCGGCGCTCCCGCTTGGCCTGCTGGTGGTACCCGGACCCCACCCCGGGCTTCACGGTGCTGCGCGACCACGTCACGTTCTACCCCAGCCGGGTCGATCGAGCCCTGGTCGATGGTGAGACGGTCACCAGCAGCGACGGCGACTTCTACGGCGGATGGATCACCTCGAAGGTGGTCGGGCCGTTCAAGGGTGCGCGAGGCACCGAGCTCTGGTGAGCCACCCGCCCGAGGGTGCGGCGCGGGACGGACCGCCCGAACCGACGCAGGTGGTCCACCGAGTTGCGGACCCGTTAGTCTCGCCGTTCGAGCATCCCCACCGTCAGGAGTGCACGTGTCGGTCGTCAAGATCAACGTCATCGAGGTACCCGAAGGGCGCGCCGAACTCCTCGAGCAGCGGTTCGCCGCCCGGGCCGGCGAGGTGGAGACGGTCGACGGGTTCGAGTCCTTCGACCTGCTCCGTCCGACCGAGGGCACCGACAAGTACCTGGTCGTCACCAAGTGGCGGGACGACGCGTCGTTCCAGGCGTGGATGAACTCCGATGCGTTCCAGCGGGGCCACGCGCAGAGCCAGGGCAGCGCGCCCTCCGGCGGAGAGCAGGGCGGCGGCCACCCCGGCGGAGAGCCGGGCGGCGGCCACCCCGGCGCGTCTGGCCCGGCGGCCACCGGGTCGCAGCTGTGGGGCTTCGAGGTGGTGACCAGCGCGACGGGCCAGCGGCCCTGACGGTCGCCGGTCAGCGCAGCGCCGGTCGCCGCGTCGTGGCCACGATGTCCCGGTCGAGCCACTCGAGGATCAGCGTCAGCGGTGACCGCCAACCGCGCTCGAACATCGGCAGGTGGCCCATGCCGCGGTACAGGTGCGCCCGTGTGCCGTAGGTCCGCGCCGTGCGGAGCACCGCGTGCGGTGGAACCAGCCGGTCGAGCTCACCGCCGAGCACCTTCACCGGGGTGCGCACGACCCGATGCCGGCGCGGCAGGGAGACCTGGACCGGGGCCGCCGTCGACTCCGCACCCAGACGGGCGACGACGTCCGCGGCGACCTCCGGGTCGACGTCGTCGCCGAACAGCGTCGCGATCGACGGACGCGGGGCGTCGCCGAGGAGGGTCTTGCCGGCCATGCGGGGCTCGTGGCGCAGCATCCCGGCGGCGACCTCGAGCCCGTGGCCCGGGGGAGCGGGACAGACCAGCACCGCGGCTGGTGCGCTGCGGTAGCGCTCGAGGACGCCCTGCACGATCGCGGCGCCCATCGAGTGGCCGATCAGCACCGGCGGGGCTGGCAGCTGTGTGATCGCCTGGAGCACGTCGTGCTCGTAGTGCCGCAGCGTCGCCCACCGGAACCGGCCCGGTGTCCGGCTGTTGCCGTGGCCGCGCAGGCTGACCGCGTACGCCTGCCAGCCCGCGTCCGCTGCGGCCGGCAACCACCGCTCGAACGCCCACGCGCCCATCCAAGCGCCGTGGACGAACAGCAGCGGCGGACGGTCCGGGTCGGGGTCGGCCGGTTCGGCCGAGACGACCTCGCGGTCGACCGGCGGTGGTGGGAACGTCCAGTCGGCGCGCCGCAGCACCGGCTCGCCGGGCCGGGTCACCCGTTCGCGGCGCCGTGGCACCGCTCCACCGTCCCGGGCGGCCGCCTCGCCGCGCCGGGCACGTCCGCCTGACGGCAGTCGCGCATCGAGCTCACGGATCTCGTCGGCGAGCGCACGCACGTAGTCGGCGTGCTCCACCTCGACGTAGTGGCGGGTGGCGTCGATCAGGTCGATCCCGCCCTGGGAGCGGTCGTCCAGTCTCGACCGGGCGCGGGTGAGGTAGTCGCGGGCACCGTCCGGGTCGCGCTGCTGGAGCTCGAGGAACCGGGCGAGCAGCACGCTCTGCCAGTGCACGAGGCAGAACTGGCCGGAGTCCGGCTGGATCAGCCCGATCACGCTGATGTCGCCCCGGTCGGGGTGCAGGACGTTGCGGTAGAGCACCGGCCGGCCCTCCTCGCCCGGGAGGGTGCCGGCGGGCAGGAACGGGAACCGGATCAGGTAGCCGGTGGCGAACACCACCAGGTCGGCGACGACCCGGCGCCCGTCGGTGAACACCACCTCGTCGCCATCGAACCGGTCGATGTCGGGGACCGACTCGATCGCGCCGTGGCGCACGAAGTAGGTCAGCTGCTGGTTGACGGTCGGGTGGGTCTCGAGGAAGCGATGGTCGGGGCTGGGCAGCCCGACGTCCTCGTGGCGGCCGACGGTCACCCGGGCCGTGGCCTCGAACAGCGCCTGGGTCAGACGCATCGGCAGCCGCAGCGAGAAGATCAGGTCGCTGACCTGGTCCGAGGGGCGCCCGAAGGTGTACTTGGGCGCGTACCAGTAGCCGCGTCGCGTCGAGTGATAGGTGGCATCGGCGCGCTGTGCCGCCTCCACCACCAGGTCGCAGCCGGTGTTGCCTGCGCCGACGACCACCACGCGCTTGCCGGCGAACCGGTCGCTGTGGTGGTACTCGGCGGCGTGGATCAGCTCGCCGGTGAAGGAGTCCTGCCCGGGGTAGGTGGGCATCTTCGGGTGCCAGTTGTGCCCGTTGGCGACGACGAGGTGGCCGTAGCGCCGGCGGGTCGTCCCGGCGGGGCGGGCGAGCGTCAGCTCCCAGCCGCCGTCCGCCAGCGGTTCGCAGCCGACCACCTCGGTGTCCAACTCGGCCAGGTCGTCCAGGCCGAAGTGGACGGCGTAGCGCTGCAGGTAGGCCAGGACCTGCGTGTGGTGGAGGTAGTCCGGATCGGCGTCCGGCATGGGGAAGTCGGGGAACTGCGTGAACGGCTTGGAGGAGATCATCCGGGTGGAGGCGTACACCCGGCTGCGGGATCCGTCGATGTTCCAGTTGCCGCCGATGGCGGGTTCGCGCTCGACGAGGTCGACGGTGAAGCCGCGTTCGCGCAGGTTCTTCGCCGCCGACAACCCGGAGCTGCCGGCGCCGACGACCAGCACGCGGTCGCGTCGGTCGTCGAGGTGGTCGCGGCTCGACGTGTCGGATTGCGCCGTCGCGGTGCCGCCGTCACCGTGAGCCGCGGGCCGGGGCTGACGCGTGCTGCCCATCGGATCCGCTCCTCGCGGGGCGGGATCGCGGTGGCCAGACCGCGACGGCCGGACCGGTCGGTCGATGCCCCACGGGCGGGAACCTACCGCGAGCGCCGACGGGGCCGGCAGCTGCGGGCGCCGCGCTTCCCTCCGAGCTCGGCGGTTCGCGGCGGGTCATCGGTTGGCGGCCAACTCCGAGGCGATCGGGTCGTGCTCGTCGTCCCGCGGGCGACGCTCGTTGCGTTCGGCCAAGGGCAGAGCGATGCCGGTCGCCACCGTGGCGGCGGCCAGTAGCAGGACGATGGTCACCAGATGGGTCATGGGTCTCACTCCAGTCTCGGCGGGAAGGCCGTCGGTCGTCGTCGAGGTAGCCCGTCGGTCGTCGTCGAGGTGGTCCGGTCGAAGGTCCACGGGTCCGCCCGCAGGGCCGCCTGCGCCCGGGCACCGTCGTTGCAACTTCGAACCACGCTCCCGGTCAGACGGCTCCCACCGCCGCGGGGTTGTCATCGACCGCTGGTCCGTGCGGCGAGCGCCCGGCGGGCTCCTGGCCCGCCGGTCGGCCGGTCCAACTCGCTCGCTAGCATCGAGGGCGACATCCGTTCGAGGAGCTTCCGCCTATGGCCGCAAGCCACGCCGACGAGCTCGACGCGCAACGCCAGCGCGTCGCGAAGCTCGAGGCCGATCTGGACGTCGCGGGCAAGCGCGATCGGCTCGGCGAGCTCCAGGACCTCGCGGCCCAGCCGGACCTGTGGGACGACACCGACCGGGCGCGGCAGGTCACGACCGAGCTCTCCCGGCTCGAGGACGAGCTCAAGCGCTACGACCGGCTGGTCGCCAAGGTCGAGGATCTCGAGGTGCTCGAGCAGCTCGCCCAGGAGGAGGACGATGACGGCTCCGCCTCGGAGGTCGCGGTCGGCATCAAGGAGCTCACCGCCGAACTCGACCGCCTCGAGGTCGTCACGATGCTCAGCGGCGAGCACGACGGGTCCGACGCGATCGTCTCGGTCCACGCCGGCGAGGGCGGCGTGGACGCCATGGACTGGGCGCAGCTGCTCCAGCGGATGTACCTGCGGTGGGCGGAGAACCGCGGCTACCAGACCGAGGTGTACGACCAGTCCTTCGGTGAGGAAGCTGGGTTGAAGTCCACGACCTTCGAGGTCCGGGGCCCGGACGCCTACGGGTGGCTGTCGGTCGAGCACGGCGTGCACCGGCTGGTGCGCATCAGCCCGTTCGACTCCCAGGCTCGTCGCCAGACCTCGTTCGCGCTGGTGGACGTCGTCCCCGTCCTGCCGGACGTCGAGACCGACGTCGAGGTGCCGGACGAGGACATCCGGGTGGACGTCTACCGCTCGTCCGGCCCGGGTGGGCAGAGCGTGAACACGACCGACTCGGCGGTGCGCATCACTCACCAGCCCACCGGCATCGTCGTCAGCTGCCAGAACGAGAAGTCGCAGCACCAGAACAAGGCCGTGGCGATGCGGGTGCTGAAGGTCAAGCTGGCCGAGCTCGAGCGGCAGAAGCGGGAGGAGGAGCTCGATGAGTTGCGCGGTGGGGCGCAGAACGTCGGCTTCGGCTCGCAGATCCGCTCGTACGTCCAGCATCCTTACCAGATGGTCAAGGACCTGCGGTCGGAGTACGAGACCGGCAACGTCCAGCAGGTGCTCGACGGTGACCTGGACGCGCTGATGGAGGCGGAACTGCGCCGGCGGGTTCGCCAGGAGGCCGAGCAGGCCTGAGTTCCCGTCGGGTACGGCCGAACGGCCCCCTCCTCGGCGCCGTGGGTGCGATGAACCGCTGCTGACGAGCGGTACCCTCCCCCGTCGGCCCGGTCCAGCCGGCCGGTTGACTCATGCGGGTGCCCCGGTGCCCGTCGTGCGTAGACGCACCACCGCTCGGGGGAGGCGGTGTCCGCCGGCTCCGGTGACCGACGTGTGACCTACCACCTCGGGGACGACCAACGAGCCCCGGAAACGGAACGACGCCGCCGTGATCAGGCTCGAGAACGTCACCAAGACCTACAAGCGTGGGGCCGACGACCAGGTCATCGCCCTCAACGACGTGTCGATCGAGGTCGCCAAGGGTGAGTTCGTGTTCGTCGTGGGCCCGTCGGGGTCGGGCAAGTCGACCTTCATGAAGATCCTCACGCGCGAGCAGATGGCTGACGACGGTGACGTGTGGGTCGCGGGCAAGAACCTCGGTTCGTTGCGCCCCTGGAAGGTGCCGATGCTCCGGCGGGAGATCGGCTACGTCTTCCAGGACTTCAAGCTGCTCTCCAGCAAGACGGTGTACGAGAACACCGCGTTCGCCTTGGAGGTCATCGGCACCCCGCGGCGCCAGATCGACAAGCGCGTCCCGGAGGTGCTCGATCTGGTCGGGTTGTCCGAGAAGAAGGGCGCCTACCCCCACGAGCTCTCCGGTGGGCAGCAGCAACGCGTCTCGGTCGCGCGCGCGTTCGTCAACAACCCGCGGATCCTGCTGTGCGACGAGCCGACGGGCAACCTCGACCCGTCCACCTCGGTGGGGATCATGAAGCTGCTCGACCGGATCAACCGGACGGGCGCGACCGTGGTGATGGCGACCCACGACCAGCACATCGTCGACTCGATGCGTCGTCGCGTCATCGAGCTCG
>SKJX01000090.1 GCA_007121785.1 Nitriliruptoraceae bacterium | reverse complement strand
GAGGACGATCAGGAACCGGGCGACTACCTCGAGTCGCTGAAGATCGACCTCTACCAGGACGAGGTGTTCGTCTTCACCCCGGGCGGGGACGTGATGGGGCTGCCGGCGCACGCCACCCCGATCGACTTCGCCTACGCGGTCCACACCGACGTCGGCCACCGGTGCATCGGCGCGCGGGTCAACGGCCGGTTGGTGTCGCTCGACCACGAGCTTTCCAACGGCGACACCGTCGAGGTGCTGACCTCCAAGGCCGAGGACGCCGGCCCGTCGCGTGACTGGCTGCAACTGGTCGCCTCGCAGCGCGCACGCTCGAAGATCCGGGCCTACTTCAACCGCGAGCGCCGCGCGGATGCCATGGTCCGCGGTCGCGACGCGGTGAACCGGGCCCTGCGCCGCAAGGGCATCAGCTACAACCGGGCGATGGCTTCGGGCGACCTGGCTGACGTGGCGCAGACCCTCAACTTCAAGAACCCGGAAGCGATGTTCCGCGCCATCGGTGAGGGGCACGTCACGGCGACCACGGTCGCGCAGACCGTCTTCAACGAGATGGTCGAGCTCGAGGAGCAGACCGAGCCCGAACCCGAACCGGCCGTCCCCGACGGCTCCCCGATACGGATCGGGGCGACCGACGCCGGCGACGACGTGGAGGTGGAGGGCGACAGCGGGATGCTGGTCAAGCTCGCCCGCTGCTGCACACCGGTGCCGGGCGACGCCATCGTCGGCTTCGTCACACGCGGTCGAGGGGTGTCGGTGCACCGCTCCGACTGCTCGAACGTCGGCGACCTCGAGCGCGACCCCGAGCGGTTCGTGCCCGTCGACTGGTCCGGCGAGACCACCTCGTCGTTCCTCGTCCAGATCGAGGTCGAGGCGCTCGACCGCAAGCACCTGCTGCGCGACATCACCTCGGTGCTCGGCGATCTGCACATCAACATCACCGCGGCGCAGGTGGGCACCGCCAAGGACCGCGTGGCCAGGCTGCGCTTCACCTTCGAGCTGGGCGACCCCTCGCACCTCGAGGAGGCGTTGCGGGCGATCCGCAGCGTCTCCGGCGTGTACGACGCGTACCGGACGGTGCCGCAGAACAGCGGGCACTGACCCGACGGCTACGACCGAGCGGACGGCACTACCCTGCGGCGTCGTTCACCCTGCTGTCCATGTGAGGAGCCGCCGTGGCTGACCGCTTCGTGCTCGGCGCACCGTTGGGTCGCTGGCAGACCAACTGTTGGATCGTCGGTGACCGTGACCGGGGGACCGGCGTCGTCATCGACCCCGGTGAACACGGTGAGGACCGCGTCCCCGACCTGCTCCGCCAGGCCGGCGTGGCGTGCGAGGCGATCCTGCTCACCCACGGACACCTCGACCACCTGTGGGCGGTCCCGTCGCTCGCACGGCAGCTGGACGTCCCCGTCCTGCTCCACGCGGATGACCGGTGGCTGTGGGACCATCCGGCGGCGGCCTTCGGTGCCCCGCCGGAGCTCCTCGAGCAGGAGTTCGGGCTGGTGTGGGAGCCGCCGACCGACCACCTGCAGCACGTGCGAGGCGGAGCCAGCCTGTCGTTCGCGGGCCTGCGGTTCGACGTGCACCACAACCCCGGCCACACCCCGGGACACGTCACCTACCTCGGACGTGAGCTCGCCGATGTCCCGGTCGAGTTCGCCCTCGGCGACGCGGAGGCCGGCAGCGAGGACGTGCTGTTCTCCGGTGACCTGCTGTTCGCCGGGTCGATCGGCCGCACCGATTTCCCGCGCGGGTCGAACGAGGCGATGATGCGCTCGCTGGTCGACACCGTCCTGCCGCTCGAGGACGACACGGTCGTGCTCTGCGGTCACGGTCCCGACACCACGGTCGGACGTGAGCGCGCCACGAACCCGTTCCTGCGGGCGGCGGCCAGCCGGGCGAGCTGAGCCCTGAGGCGTCCGCGTTGCGGGTCGCCGTCCCGCCGCTCACGCCGCGGTGCGCCGTTCTCGCTCACCGCAACCGATCCGCACCACCTCGAGGTCCCATGGCCAGCATCGACGCCAACCCACCCTCCGGCACACGCGACTTCCTTCCCGCCGAGGTCTCCCGTCGCGAGCACGCCTTCGCCACGATCCGCACGGCGTTCCAGCGGCACGGCTTCGAGCCGCTGGACACGCCGGCGTTCGAGCGGCTGGAGGTCCTCACCGGCAAGTACGGCGAGGAGGGCGACCAGCTGATCTTCAAGATCCTGCGCCGTGGCGAGCACGAGACCACCGGCGAGGCCGACCACGCCCTGCGCTACGACCTCACCGTGCCGCTGGCGCGGGTCGCGGCGCGGTACGGCTCGCAGCTGCCGACGCCGTTCAAGCGCTACCAGATCGCGCCGGTGTGGCGCGCGGACCGGCCGGGCAAAGGGCGCTACCGCGAGTTCTTCCAGTGCGACGTGGACACGATCGGTTCGGACTCAGCGGTCGCGGACGCGTCGACGATCGTCGCGGTCGCCGACGTGCTCGACGCGCTCGGGCTGGCCGGCTTCACGGTGCAGCTCAACTCGCGCCAGGCGCTGGCGGGGCTGATCGAGGCGTACGGCATCCCACCGCAACTGGCGGACTCGACGTTGGTGGGGCTCGACAAGCTGGACAAGATCGGGGTCGACGGGGTCGCGGCCGAACTGCGTGACCGTGGGGTCGCCGCGGACGCGGTCGAGGCGCTCGTGACCGATCTCGGCCGCGACGACCTGGCCGACGCGATCCGGGAACGGTTGATCGCCAACGACGTGGGTCGCGCCGGGCTCGCCGAGGTCGACCAGATCCTGGACCTGGTGGGGGAGGTGCCCGGTGGCCGGGTCAGCTACGCGCCGGTGATGGCGCGCGGGCTGTCGTACTACACCGGGCCGGTCTTCGAGGTGGTGCACGAGGCGCTGGACACCACGATCGCGGCGGGCGGGCGCTACGACGGCCTGGTCGGGATGTTCCAGGGACAGGACGTCCCCGCGACCGGCGGGTCGCTCGGGATCGAGCGCATCCTGCTGCTGCTCGAACAGGCCGCCGAGGGCACGCCGGCCCCCGGTCCGGACGTGCTGGTGACCGTGATGGACGATGCCGGCGCGGCGGATGCGTTCGCTACCGCCGGGCGGTTACGCCGAGCCGGCTACACCGTGGATCTCTACAGCGGCGGCGGTAGCCGCAAGCTCGGCAAGCAGTTGAAGTACGCCGACCGACGGGCGGTCCGGGTCGCGGTCATCCGCGGCGCCGACGAACGTGCGGCCGGTAGGGTCACGGTCAAGCACCTGGCTTCGGGTGAGCAGGCCACGATCGATGACGCCGGGCTCGAGGACCACCTCGCCGGGCTGCTCGGTCGCTGACGCCTGGGTCGACGAGCCCCGCGATCCGACCCACCCGGTACCGCCTGACGCATCTTCCCCGGGCCGACGTGCCCGCCGACCGACGAGCGAGCTGACGACGTGAGCATCTCCGACCACGGCGCCATGCGCACCCACGGCAACGGCCATCTGCGTGCCGAACACGCTGATGAGACGGTGACCCTCGCCGGATGGGTCGACTCCCGCCGTGATCACGGCGGGGTGGCGTTCCTCGACCTGCGGGACCGCTCCGGGCTGGTCCAGGTCGTCGCCGACCCGGAAGCTTCGGACGCGTTGGAGGCCGCACACCGGGTCCGGCCCGAATGGGTCATCCGCGTCACCGGCACCGTACGGGTCCGGCCCGAGGGGATGCGCAACGACCGGCTGCCGACCGGCGACGTGGAGGTCGCTGCCACCTCGATCGAGGTGCTCTCGGTCGCCGACACCCCGCCGTTCCCGGTCGAGGACGGCATCGACGTTTCCGAGGACCTGCGCCTCAAGCACCGCTACGTGGATCTACGGCGGCCACGCCTCGCGCACAACCTGCAGGTGCGGGCGCAGGTCACCTCCGTGATCCGTCGGGTCATGGAGCGCAACGGGTTCATCGACGTGGAGACGCCGATCCTGACCCGGCCGACGCCGGAGGGTGCCCGCGACTTCCTGGTGCCGTCGCGGTTGCAGCCGGGGGAGAGCTACGCGCTGCCGCAGTCGCCGCAGCTGTTCAAGCAACTGCTGATGGTGGCCGGCGTCGAACGCTACTACCAGATCGCTCGCTGCTTCCGGGATGAGAACCTTCGGGCCGACCGCCAGCCGGAGTTCACCCAGCTCGACCTCGAGCTGTCCTTCGCTGACGAGGAGGACATCTACGGCCTGATCGAGGAGTTGTTCGTCGAGGTGTGGCGCGAGGTCCTCGGCGAGGAGCTGCAGGTCCCGTTCCCCCGCCTGACCTACGCGGAGTCGATGCGGCGGTTCGGCACCGACAAGCCCGACCTGCGCTTCGGGCTCGAGCTCGCGGACCTCGGCGAGGTCTTCGCCGACACCGAGGTGGGGGTGTTCAAGGGGGTGTTGGAAGCCGGCGGGTCGGTGGTCGCCCTCGCGGTGCCGGACGGCGGGGAGCTGACGCGCCGCGAGTTCGACGACTGGACCGAGTGGGCGAAGCGTCGCGGCGCGAAGGGGCTTGCCTGGGGTGTGGTGGAAGCCGGCGAGGACGGCTCCGCCGCGGCGACCCTGCGCAGCCCCCTGACCAAGTTCATGACCGACGAGGAGGTCGCGGGCGTCATCGCGGCGACGGAAGGCTCGATCGGCGACGCGGTTCTCTTCGGTGCGGGCAAGACCAGCTTCGCGTTCCAGCTCATGGGTGCCCTGCGCGTGGCCATCGCGGAGGACCGGGGTCTGGTCGGCGCACACGACGACGGCTCCACCCGGTGGGAGTTCGTCTGGGTCGTCGAACCGCCGATGTTCGACCCGGCCGACGAATCCGACGACCCGACCGCCGCCACGGCCGAGGGCTGGGTGCCCAACCACCACCCGTTCACCGCACCGGCACCGGAGTACGTCGACGACTTCGAGCAGCGCCCGGGGGACGCGACCACCCGTGCCTACGACATCGTGCTCAACGGGACCGAGCTCGCGTCCGGGTCGGTGCGTATCCACGACGCCGATCTCCAGCGGCGGGTGTTCCGGTTCCTGGGCATCTCCGACGAGGACGCGGAGGAGAAGTTCGGGTTCCTGCTTCGCGGGTTCTCCTACGGTGTCCCGCCGCACTGCGGCATCGCGCCGGGGTTGGACCGTCTGATCATGCTGATCACCGGCTCCGATTCGATCCGCGAGGTCATCGCCTTCCCCAAGACCCAGTCGGGCTCGGATCCGATGACCGACGCGCCGGCGCCGTTCGATCCCGCGGCGTTGGCTGAGGCGGGCCTCAAGCTCGCGCCCAAGCCGAAGGCCGACTGAGCGCGGCGTCAGCTGACCGTCGCCGGCGCGGCGGGGGTCGCCCGCCTGCCGCGGGCGATGTCATCGGCCATGTGTGGAGCGCTGACCTCGCTCAGGACCCGCCCTGCTCCACAGGTCGAGCCGCGGGCGTCGTCACCGCGAAGGTGCGGTCATCAGCACCCTCCGGCGGGCCCGGGGACGCAACGATGATCGGTGGCATATCGATGGTCGATATAGTAGCGTTCTTCGATATGCGGACGGCCGACGCCGTGCGCCCTTCGGAACGGAGCGGTCATGGCGAGCGAGGGACGTGGCGGACCCGTACGGCGGGCGGCAGCGGTTGTCGCGACCGGCTCGCGCTGGCTGAACCGCAACCTGCCGTGGCTCATCGGCGTGATCGTAGCCGTCGCGGCGGGCGTCGCGATGGTGACGGAGGTGGCGGAGGCCATCACCGGTGACGACGCCAGCGTGGTGGTCCAGCCGGTCGAGGCCGCGACCCTCGAAGGGCTGGCGGCCGCCGACCTCCCGGCGGGAACGGCGCTCTCGGTCGATGGTTGGACCGAGGGGCTGCGCTACCGCGTCGACGACGTGTCCCTGCCGCTGCGGCTGCTGGCTTCGGGGGCCACGGTCACCGGCGCGCTGCTGATCGCCATAGGTGGGCTGCTGGCAGCCAACCTCGCCCGGCACCTGCTGGCGGGTCGGCCGTTCGTGCCGCAGGTCAGATCCGCCATGCTGGGCCTCGTGCTGGTGTTCCTCGCCGGCTCGTTCCTGCCCGCGTCGGTCGAAGCGGTCGCCTCGGCGGTGTTCCTGGAGGTCACCGGCACCATGGAGCACTCGGTCGGGTTGTTCGCGCCGGTGTGGTTGCGTTTCAGCGTCGGCGCGGTGCTCGCCGCGGTGTTCCTTGGCATCCTCAGCCAGGCGTTCTGGCATGGACAGCGGCTGGAACGCGACGTCGAGGGGCTGGTCTGATGGCGCCGGCCGAACCGGTCGCGAACGAGGACGGACACCGGGTCACCTGCCACCTCGACGACCTGCTCGCCGCTCGCGGGATGACCCTCAAGGAGCTCGCGGAGCGGGTCGGCGTGACGGTGGTCAACCTGTCGGTGCTCAAGAACGACCGGGCGAAGGCGGTGCGGTTCTCCACGCTGACGGCGATCTGCGACGTCCTCGACTGCCAGCCGGGGGA
Organism: Nitriliruptoraceae bacterium; assembly: GCA_007121785.1. GTDB lineage: Bacteria > Actinomycetota > Nitriliruptoria > Nitriliruptorales > Nitriliruptoraceae > SKTG01. The sequence continues at coordinate 19,441 of SKJX01000090.1, read as the reverse complement.
CGTCTTCAGCGTGTGGCGTTGACGCGTCACGGCGAGAGCTACCGTGCCGGTAGGTCGCCGGTGTCAACGGCGGCACCGGGCGTCAAGAGGGGCTGGCGGTGTGCGACACGATCGTCCACGTCGACGCCGGGCGGGTGCTGTTCGCCAAGAACTCCGACCGTGACCCCAACGAGGCGCAGGCGCTCGAGTGGCACCCTGCGCAGGTGCATCCGGCTGGTACGAGCGTCCGGTGCACCTACGTCGAGGTGCCACAGGTCCCACGGACCCACGCGACCGTCCTCTCCCGCCCGTTCTGGATGTGGGGCGCGGAGATGGGCACCAACGAGCATGGCCTGACCATCGGCAACGAGGCGGTGTTCACCCGGCAGCCGTACGCCGACACCGGGCTGACCGGCATGGACCTGCTGCGGCTGACGCTCGAACGAGCCGTCGGCACCGACGAGGCGGTCAGCACCCTCATCGACCTGCTCGAGGCCCACGGGCAAGGCGGTGGCTGCGGTCACGAGGACCGCGGCTTCACCTACCACAACAGCTTCCTGGTCGCGGACCCGCACCGCGCTGCGGTCCTGGAGACCGCCGGGTCGCGCTGGGCCGTCGAGGAGGTCACCGCGGGCGCCCGCAGCATCTCCAACGGGTTGACGATCCCGGCGTTCGCACGCCAGCACAGCGATCGGTTGCGGACCCGGGTCTCGGCGTGCGGGGTGCGCCGCGGGCGCACCGAGGCAGCCGCACGGCAGGTGACCGGTCCCGCCGACCTCGCCGCGGTCCTGCGCGACCACGGTGCCCACGACGCTCCGGACTACTCGCCCATCAACGGTGCGATGGCCGCCCCGTGCATGCACGCCGGGGGTCTGCTCACGGCGTCCCAGACGACCGCGTCCTGGATCTCGGAGCTGGCTGCGGGTGCCCAACGCCACTGGGCGACGGGCACCGCGGCCCCCTGCACCTCATTTTTCAAGCCGGTCGTGGTGGACACGCCGGTCGACCTCGGCCCGGCTCCGACCGACCGGTTCGACCAGGCGGTCACGTGGTGGCGTCACGAACGCCTGCACCGCCTGGCTCTGCGCGACCCGGCTCGGTTCCTGCCGCGGTTCACCTCGGAACGCGACCGGCTCGAGGCGGCATGGTTCGCCTCGCCGCCCGACCCGAGCGCCGCGTTCGCCGACGCCGACTCACGGACCGCCGGTTGGACCGCCGACATCGCCGCCGAGGTCGCTGCAGGACGGCGGGATGTCCGGCCCCGCTACGTCCAGCGCTACTGGCGGATCCGTGACCGACGAGCGGGCGTGCCCACGGCGACCACCGCTCGATAGGCGACCATCCCCTCCTCGATCCTGGAGCGCGACGTGGCCCACCTGGGCAGCAGCATCCTGTGGCACGAGACCCTCGAGACGGCGGCCCCCGGTGCGCCAGCCACCGGGGCGCTCACCGCCGACGTGGTGATCGTCGGAGCCGGGTTCACGGGGTTGTGGAGCGCGTACCACCTGACCACCACCGACCCGACCCTGGACGTCGTCGTCCTCGACGCCCACGACGTTGCGTTCGGCGCCAGCGGCCGCAACGGCGGCTTCGCCATGACGCTGTTGGACTTCGACCTCCATCGCTTCGTGGGCAACTGGGGTGACGAGGCCGCCGCGCACGCGCACCGCGCCGTCGCCAGGTCCGTGCGCGAGATCGGCCGGACGGTGCGCGAGGAAGGCATCGACGCGGAGCTCGAAGCGACCGGGCTACTACGGGTGGCGGCCAGCGAGGGGCAGCTCGCCCGCATCCAGCGTGTTCGCGCCACCGCGGACCGGCTCGGCCTGGACGGGTTCCGGCTGCTCGACCGCGACCGCACGCGAGCGGCGCTGGACTCGCCCCACTACCTCGGCGGCCTGCAGGAGGACGCCTGCGCGATCGTGAACCCTGCCAAGCTGGTGGTCGGCCTCGCCCGGGTGCTGCGGGCACGAGGGGTCCGCATCTTCGAGGGTTCACCGGTGCTGGACCTCACCGAGTCCGACGGCGGCGTGACGGCCGTCACCCCGCAGGCCACGGTGCGCGCCGAGACCGCCGTCCTGGCGACCAACGCCTGGGCGCACCGGTTCCCGGCCGCACGGGGCTGGAGCGTGCCGCTGTACACCTACGTCGTGGTGACCGAGCCGCTGTCGGACGCCCAGTGGGAGCGCATCGGCTGGCAGGGGCGCCAGGGGGTCGAGGACGCCCGCAACCTCGTCCATTACTTCCGGCCGACCGCTGACGGTCGGATCCTGTGGGGCGGCACCCATGCCGTCTACCGCTACGGCGGCCCGATCTCACCGCGACGGGACCGCCACGAGCCGATCCGTCGGCGGCTCGAGCGCGAGTTCCTGGCCACCTTCCCCCAGCTCGGTCGTGTGCGCTTCACCCACCACTGGGGCGGTCCGATCTCCATGACCAGCCGGTTCGTGCCGCGGATCGGCCGGTTCGACGGCGGCCGGATCCACTACGCGTTCGGCTACTCCGGTCACGGCGTCGCCCCGGCCCACACCGCCGGCCGCATCCTGCGCGACCTGATCCTGGGCCGCGACACCGACGACACGCACGTGTGCTTCGTCGAGCACGCGCAGGCGCCGTTCCCGCCGGAGCCGCTGACCTGGATCGGGGCGGAGCTCACCCTTCGGCTGCTCCAGCGGCAGGACCGGCGGATGGACGCCGGTCACGACGGGGGCGAGATCGACCCCCTGATCCTGCGCGTCCTGGATCGGTTCGCCTGACGCGCCCAGCGACGACGGCCGGCGCGTCGCCCTCAGGGTGACGCAGCGGCCGTCGCCGTGGGTGGTCGTCGTTCAGCCGTTGCGGACCGACAGCTCCGAGCGCACGTCGATCACGCCGTCGACCTCCGCGACCGCGGCGAGCAGCTCCGCTTCGGTCGTGGAGGTGTCCACGGTGCCCTTGAGCGCCACCGCGCCCGGGCTGTCGACCCGCAGCACGACGTCGTCCACGTCGTCGCGGTGGCCGAGCACCTCGCTCTTGATGCGTTGTTCGAGGAGCTTCGGGTCGTCAGGCACGTCGTCGGGGGTGAGCTCCTTCGCGGCTTCGATCGCGCTGCCCTTGGCCTTGTCGAGCGTGCGCTTCGCCGTCCCACCGGCCTGGTCGGCGACGTCGCGGGCGCGGGCGACGGCCTGATCGGACAGCTGCGCCCGCCGGGTCTGGCCGCGGTCGGGGTCGGCGAGGTAGATGGCCGCGGCACCGACGCCTGCCCCGACGAGCACCCAGAACAGCTTGCGGGGCATGGTGGTCCGTTTGCGGATCCTGGCCAGCTCCTCCAGTTGGTCGGTGATCGCCGACTCCGCATCATCGATCCGGTCGGTCACGGCGTCCTGCGCGTCGTCGACCCGACCGCCGAGCTTGCTGATCTCACGGAAGATCGAGCCGCCGTCGGCGCGCACCACGTCCGCGGTCCGGTCCCGGAAGCCCTCCATCGCGCTGGTGACGCGTTCGCCGACGCGTCCTGCCTGATCGCTCAGCATGTCCTGCACCTCATCGACCTTCCCTTCGACATCATCGGGTTCGAGCGTCATCGGTGGTCCCTTCGCGTTGGGTCGTCGGTGTTGGCTCGTCGGCTCGGGCCGAGTGGGCGGGTCGAGATGGTCGCCCGAGGGCTTCACCTCCCAGCGTCGTCCGGTGGTCGGTCGGGAGCTACCTCCGAGCGGGCCCCATCGGACGAGTGGACGTTCGTCCATGGTGCCGCACGGCGGTGTCCGGCGCCCGTCGAGGTCCGGGGCCTCGCCAGCTGGCTGGCCGAGGGAGCTACCGTGCGTCGCATGAGCGATCCACAGCTGTTCGGCGACGCGCCGTCACGGACCGGTGCGGCCCCGGCCGGCGCGCCGCCGGACCGGGTGGCGCCGTCGAGCGTGCCCAGCGCCATGCCGTTGGCGGCCCGGCTGCGGCCACGCCACCTCGACGAGTACGTCGGGCAACTGGATGCGCTCGGTGCGGGCAAGCCCCTGCGCGCGATGCTGGACCGCGGTGACCTGCGGTCGCTGATCCTCTGGGGTCCGCCCGGGGTCGGCAAGACCTCGCTGGCGGCGGTGATCGCGACCCACGTCGACGCGGCGTGGGACGAGCTCTCCGCGGTGACCGCCGGGGTCAAGGACGTGCGACGCGCCATCGACGAGGGCCGCAGCCGGCTCGAGCTGCGGGAGCGGCGAACCGTGCTGTTCGTCGACGAGATCCACCGGTTCAACAAGGGGCAGCAGGACGCCCTGCTGCCCGGCGTGGAGGCCGGCTGGGTCATCCTGATCGGCGCCACGACGGAGAACCCGTTCTTCGAGCTCAACCCACCGCTGTTGTCGAGGTGCCAGCTGGTGCGCCTCGAGCCCCTCGAGGACGAGCACGTCCGCAGACTGCTGGCGCGGGCGTGCACGGACGCGACCCGCGGCTTCGGCGGCCGGGTCACGCTGACCGACGACGCGGTCGACCACCTGGTCCACGTCGGTGACGGTGACGCTCGTGCGTCGCTGAGCGCGCTGGAGGTGGCCGCGGCCGCCGCGGGCGTGACCGGACCGGGCACCGACGGGCCGACCATCCACCTCGACGTCGATGCGGTGGCGGACGCGATGCACCGGTTCCGCTACGACAAGGCGTCGGACAGCCACTACGACACGATCTCCGCGTTCATCAAGTCGTTGCGGGGCTCCGATCCGGACGCGGCGGTGTACTGGCTGCTGCGGATGCTGGAGTCGGGCGAGGACCCACGGTTCATCGCCCGGCGCCTGGTGATCTTCGCCTCCGAGGACGTCGGACTGGCCGACCGGCAGGCGTTGCCGTTGGCCGTCGCGGCGTTCGACGCGCTCGACAAGGTCGGGCTGCCGGAGGCCCGTTACGCCCTGACGCATGCGGTCATCGCGCTCGCGGTCGCGCCGAAGTCCAACCGGGTCACCCAGGCGATCTCCGCCGGGCTGGAGATGGTGCACCGTCACGGCAACCTGCCGGTCCCGCCGCACCTGCGGGACGCCCACTACTCGGGCGCGCAGCGGCTCGGGCACGGCGCCGGCTACGACTACCCTCATGACCACCCGAGCGGGTTCGCTGCCGCGCAGCGCTACCTTCCGGACGAGCTCGACGGCGTCCGGCTCTACGAGCCGAGCCGCCACGGGCACGAACACCACGTCGCTGACCGGCTGGACCAGCTGCGCGAGGAGGCTCGCCAGGCCCGCCGGTGACGCGTGACGGCGGCCGTCGCCACGCCCGACGCGACGACGGGTCCCGGAGGATCCACCAGCGCACCACCAGACCAGCTGCCGTTTCGCAGGAGGACGTGCTCACGTGACCGTCAGGGACTGGGCCATCGTGTTCGCCGTCGTGTTCTGGGGTGCCCTGGTGGTCATGGCCTGCTGGGCGTTGACCAAGGTCGTCGGGCTGCTCGAGGAGGCCACACGCGACCTGCGCGAGACCACCGACCGGGTGCTGCCGACCCTCGAGCAGGTCACGGAGACCGCGGCCGGCGTCAACGTCGAGCTGGCACGGATCGACACGATCGTCGCCGGTGTGCAGTCGATCACGGCGACGACCGACCAGCTGGTGGGGGTGGTCCACGCCACCGTGTCGAACCCGTTGATCAAGGCGGCCGCCTTCGCGGCTGGGACCGCCCGGGCGACCCGCAAGCTGCGCGACTGAGCCGACCGTGTCATCCCGGTCGACCCGCTCACCGAACCACCACAGGAGCTCGCCGTGAAGCGTGCGTTCACCCTGGCCCTCGGCCTCGGCGCCGGGTTGCTCGTCGGCGCGTACGTCGTCAAGCGGCTCGACGAGGCGCAGCAGGCGGTCGCGCCGTCCAACCTCGCCGGACAAGCAGGTCGGGCCGCTGGCACCATGAGCGAACGCCTGCGTGCGGCGGCGGCGGAAGGCCGGCGAGCTGCCGCGGAACGCGAGGCCGAGCTGCGCTCGCAGTTCGTGGTCCCCAGCGTCCGTGAACAGTTCGGTGGCTGACCCTGCGGCGCCTGCCGAGACGACCCTGCTGACCCCGACGACGCGCCATCCGCGCCGATCCGTGCCTGTGACGCGCGACCGCGCCCGCCGACGAGGACCTTGCCCGTGGACTCCCTGACCATCCGAGAGACGTTCCTCGACTTCTTCGAGCAACGGGGTGCGCGCCGCTACGAGAGCGCACCGTTGATCCCGAACGACCCGTCGCTGTTGCTGACGATCGCCGGGATGGTGCCGTTCAAGCCGTACTTCCTGGGCGACGCCACCCCGCCGAGCCCACGGGCGGTGAGCTTCCAGAAGTGCGTGCGCACCAACGACATCGAGAACGTCGGTCGGACCACCCGCCACCTGTCGATGTTCGAGATGCTGGGCAACTTCTCGTTCGGCGACTACTTCAAGCGCGAAGCGATCCGGTGGGCGTGGGAGCTGTCGATCGGCCCGTACGGGCTCGAGCCCGACCGCATCTGGGTCACGATCCACGAGTCCGACGACGAATCGGAGGCCATCTGGCTCGAGGAGACCGACGTCCCCCTCGAGCGGATCCAGCGCGTCGGTGCGCCGGAGGGCAGCACCCGGATGGACGCGTCGGACAACTTCTGGTCCACCGGCGGCGCCGGTCCGTGCGGTCCCTGCACCGAACTCCACTACGACCGCGGCCCTGCGTGGGGCCAGGAGGGCGGCCCCGAGGTCGACGGGGAGCGCTACCTCGAGTTCTACAACCTGGTGTTCATGCAGTTCGTCCAGGACGACGACGGCGAGGTCGGCGGGCCCCTGCCCAAGCCCAGCGTCGACACCGGGCTGGGCCTGGAGCGGATGGCGGTCCTCCAGCAGGACGTCGACAACGTGTTCCAGACGGACCTGTTCGCGCCGTTGCTGGCCCGCGCGGGTGAGCTGACCGGCGTCGACTACGGGCAGGACGACGACCACGACGTGTCGCTGCGGGTGATCGCCGAGCACGCCCGCACCTCCGCGTTCCTGATCGGCGACGGGGTGCTGCCGGCCAAGGAGGGACGCGGCTACGTGCTGCGCCGGCTGCTGCGCCGGGTCGTGCGGCACGGGCAGTTGCTGGGATTCAACGTGGCCGGCACCGACCAGGGCACGGGCGACGACGGGCTGTTGGTGCCGATGGTCGAGGCGGTCATCGAGCACATGGCGGCCAGTTACCCCGACCTGGAGAAGCAGCGGGAGCTGATCACCCGGGTCGCGGGGGCGGAGGAGGCGGACTTCGGCGTCCGCCTGCGGCAGGGCTTGGAGAAGGTCGACCAGGTCATCACCGACGTGCGTCGCGCTGAGGGTGGGGCGGCCTTCCCCGGCGACGTCGCCTTCGAACTGCACGACACCTACGGCTTCCCCATCGACCTGACCGTGGAGATCGCCGAGGACGCCGGGCTGGAGCTGGACCGCGAACGGTTCGAGACGCTGATGGACGAGCAGCGGGCTCGGGCTCGGGCTGCTACCAAGAAGGGTGGCGGTGTGCCGGTGGAGACCTACCGCGAAGCGGCCTCGGCGGTGGGCGCCACGGAGTTCATCGGCTACGACTCGCTCGCGGCGGAGGCCGACCTGGGCGCCATCGTCACCCCCGGGGGTCTGCGCAGTGGTGCCTCGGAAGGCGACGAGGTCGAGGTCGTCCTGCCGCGCACGCCGTTCTACGCCGAGGGTGGTGGCCAGATCGGCGACGCCGGCGTGCTGGAGACCCCCACCGGGCGGCTCGAGGTGCTCGACACCCAGGAGGCCCTCGACGGGCTGACCGTCCACCGTGCGCGCGTCGTCGCTGGCGAGGTGGCCACCGGGCAGGGGGTCGAGGCGCGCGTCGACGCCGATCGGCGGGTCGCGACCGCACGCAGCCACTCCGCGACGCACGTGCTGCATGCCACGATCAAGGAGCTCTTGGGCGACCACGCGCAGCAGGCCGGGTCGCTGGTGACCCCCGGGCGGCTGCGGTTCGACTTCCCGCACTTCGAGCAGGTCCCGCGCGAGACCGTCGAGGTGGTCGAGCGCACCATCAACGAACGGGTGCTGGCCGACCCGTACGTGCAGAGCGAGGTGATGCCGTTGGACGAAGCGAAAGCGGCGGGTGCGGTCGCCAACTTCGGCGACAAGTACGGCGAGATCGTCCGCGTCGTCACCATCGGGGACTTCTCGAAGGAGCTGTGCGGCGGCACGCACGTCCCGTCGGGTGCGACGATCGGCACGATCACGGTGGTCCGTGAGGAGTCGATCGGGTCGAACACCCGCCGGATCGAGGCGTTGACCGGCGAGGACGCCCTGCGCTACCTCAGCCACGAACGGCTGGTGGCGGAGGAGGTCTCCCGGCTGCTCGACGTGCCCACCGAACAGGCCGTGGAGCGGGTCAGCTCCCTGCTGGAGCGGCTGAAGGCCAGCGAGAAGCAGCTGGCCGCCGCCCGCGGCGCAGCGATCTCCCAGGACGCCGTGCGCATCGCCGAGGAGACCGAGCGGGTCGACGGGCTCGCCGTCGTGACCCACCGCGCCGACGGGCTGGCGATGGACGACCTGCGGCGGCTGGCCACGGAGATCCGTGGTCACCTCGGCACCCGAGCGGTCGTGGTCGCGGGGACCGCGACGGACGACGGCAAGGCCCAGCTGGTCGGGGCGGTCACGGCCGATCTGGCCGACGCCGGCGTCCAGGCGCGGGAGATCCTCCAGCCGGCGGCGCAGCTCGTCGGCGGTGGCGCCGGGGGCAAGGGCGACCTGGCTCAGGCCGGCGGCAAGCAGGCCGACCAGCTCGATGCCGCGTTGACGGTGGCTGCCGACCACGCCCGTGCGGCGGCGGGTGGCGCGTGAGCGCCGCAGGGTTCGGCGACCCGCTGCCGACGACCGGCCGCCTCCTCGGCATCGACCTCGGGGAGGTCCGGGTGGGCCTCGCGCTGTCCGACCCGGGGCAGGTCGTCGCCTCGCCCGTGGAGACGCTGCACGTCCCGCGCGATCGGGACGGACCGGCGATCGACGCGTTGGCGGACGCGGCCGTGCGGCTCGAGGCTGCCGCGCTGGTGATCGGCTACCCCCGCCGCCTGGACGGTCGAGAGGGTGCGCCTGCCCAGCGAGCCAAGCGCTTCGCGGACGCCCTGCGCGAGCGGACCGGGCTGCCCACGCGGCTGATCGACGAGCGGTTCAGCACGGTGGAAGCCGAGCGCGTGCTGCTCGACGCCGACGTCTCCCGTCGCGACCGCAAGTCGTCGGTCGACCGGGTCGCGGCGAGCGTGCTGCTCCAGACGGTGCTGGAGTCGCAGCGCCGAGACCCCGCCAGCTGATCGACGAGCAAAGGTCCCCGAGGTGGTGCTCAGCCGAGGTTCACGTTGGTTCGTGGCGTGGTTGACGCTGGCGTTGGCCGCCGTCGCCGCTGGCGTGTGGTGGCTCGACGTCAACCTCTTCGACGACGGCATCACCCCGGGCGAGCCGGTGGAGTACACCGTCGAGCGGGGGGCCGCCGTCGGGATGGTGGCCGACGACCTCGCCGAACTCGGCGTGGTCGACTCATCCTTCCGGTTCCGGACCTCCGCGGAGGAGGCGGGGCTGCCGGCCGACCTCCAGCCCGGGGTGTTCGAGCTCGAGACCGGCATGAGCAACGAGGAAGCGATCGAAGCGCTCGCTGCCGGTCCGGTCTCCCCGCCGACGATCACCTGGACCGTGCCCGAGGGGCTGACGGTCGAGCAGACCCTCGAGCGGCTCACCGCGGACTTCCCCGCCTACACGGTGGAGGACTTCCGCGCGGTCCTCGATGAGCGCATCGAGGCGGGGGAGACCGCGCTCGGCGACGAGGACGAGGGTGAGGAGCCCGACCCCGCGGCGTTGCAGACCGCGCTGCAGCTGCCGGAGTGGTTCCCCGAGCCGGCTGAGGCCGGGCCCGACGAGGAGCCCTTCGAGGGGGCCCTGTGGCCGCAGACCTACGAGATCGAGGACGACGCGGATCCCCAGCGGATCCTGCAGCGGATGGTCGACCAGCTGGACGAGGAGTTCCAGGCGTTGCCGTCGGAGGTCCTCGAGGAGGCCGACGCCGCGACGCGGTACCGGCTGATGATCATCGCCAGCCTGGTCGAGCGCGAGACCCGTGTCGACGACGAGCGCGACGTCGTCGCCGGGGTGATCCGCAACCGGCTCGACGAGGGGATGCAGCTGCAGATCGATGCGACCGTGGTGTACGCCCTCGGGGGCGGTCCCACCGACCAGGTCACCTTCGATGACCTGGAGGTCGACAGCCCGTACAACACCTACCGGATCGATGGGCTGCCCCCGACGCCGATCAGCGGCTTCGGCAGCGCGTCGCTGGTCGCAGCGGTCGAACCCGCGGACGTGCCGTACCGCTTCTACGTGCTGTCCGCCGAGTGCGACGGCACCCATGAGTTCGCGGAGACCGGTGAGGAGCACGAGGCCAACGTGGAGGCCTTCCGTGAGGCCGATCGCTGCATCGCCGAGGACCTCGGCGAGGGCACGGTTACCGAGGTGGAGGATTGACCGACCTGACGGCGGAGCGCCCGTGGCCCGACGACGGCAGCCCGTGGCCGTCGGCCACGACGCGGCCGGTGGTCCTGCTCGGCTGGCCCGCGCGCCACTCGCGGTCACCGCAGCTGCACAACGCGGCGTTCGCCGCCGAAGGCCTCGATCTGGTCTACCTCGCCCTGCCCGTGCCGCCAGCCGCGCTCGACGATGTCGTGGCCTCGCTCGGGCAGGTCGAGGCGGTCGGTGCGAACGTCACGGTGCCCCACAAGCAGACGGTGGTCGCCAGCTGCGACCGGCTGACCCCCGAAGCGGAGCTGATCGGCGCCGTCAACACCCTCGTGTGGGACGGCGACGGCCTGCTGGGTGACAACACGGACGCGACCGGACTGCGCGACGCGCTCGCAGCCGACCTGACGCCGCCACCGGCCGCGGGGGAGCGCTACGTCCTGCTTGGCACCGGCGGTGCGGCCCGCGCGGCTGCGGTCGCGGTCGGGCGTCTGGCCGGCGAGGTGGTGGTGGTCGGCCGTCGCTTCGACGCGGCGGCTGAGCTGGCCGACCTGGCCGAGCGGGCGGGTGCGAGCGGGGCGTCCACGTGCCACCTCGACGACCAGCGGGCCGTCGCCGGTGCGGTGGCGGTGTCGCGGACGGTGATCAACGCCACCCCGTTGGGTATGCACGGCGAGCTGCTGCCGCTGCCGGTCGGTCAGCTCGGACCTGGTCAGGTGGCCTACGACCTGGTGTATGATCCGCCGGTTACCCCGTTCCTGCGCGACGCGGCCGCGGCCGGCGCGCTCGCGGTGGGCGGGCTCGGGATGCTGGTCCACCAGGCTGCGGCGAGCTTCGAGCGCTGGACGGGGCGCCTGGCGCCGCTGGCGCGGATGCAGGCGGTCGCCGCCGGCGACCGCTGACCGCGGGCGGGGCCGGTCGTCTGGCCCGCGGACCCCGGACGAGACGGAGCGCCCATGACCGAGGTGATCGTGGCGACCGGGCTCGTCAAGCGCTACGGGGACGTCACCGCGCTCGACGGGCTCGATCTGGCCGTCCCGGAGGGTTCGGTCCTGGGGCTGCTCGGCCCCAACGGTGCTGGCAAGACCACGGCCGTGAGGATCCTCACGACGCTGTTGCGGCCCGATGCCGGAACCGTCGAGGTGGCCGGCGTCGACGTCCTGGCGCACCCGCACCGGGCGCGTGAGCGGATCGGGCTGTCCGGGCAGTACGCGGCCGTGGACGAGCACCTCACCGGCTACGAGAACCTGGAGATGATCGGACGGCTGTACCGGCTCGGGTACAAGCGCTCGCGGGTCCGGGCCCGTGAGCTGCTGGAGCGGTTCGACCTCGCCGAGGCGGGCAACCGCCCGACCAAGACCTACTCGGGCGGGATGCGCCGGCGGTTGGACCTCGCGGGCGCGCTCGTCGCCGAGCCGGACGTGCTGTTCCTCGACGAGCCGACCACCGGGCTGGATCCCAGCAGCCGCACGACGATGTGGACGGTGATCCGCGACCTGCTTCGGCAGGGCACGACGCTGCTGCTGACCACGCAGTACATGGAGGAGGCGGACCAGCTCGCCGACGACATCATCGTGATCGACCACGGGCAGGCCATCGCGCACGGCACCGCCGATCAGCTGAAGTCGCAGGTGGGCGGCGAGCGCATCGAGGTCGTGGTCGCCGACCCTGCGGACCTGCTGGCCGCGGAGCGGGTCGTCGCGGAGGTCGCCGTCGGCGAGGTCCACGTCGACGAGGGCACGAACGCCATCGCGGTCCCGGTCGGCGGTGGCCCCCGCGACCTGATGGTCGCGCTGCGTGGCCTCGACGTCGCCGGGGTGGAGCTGCTGGACGTCGCGTTGCGCCGACCGACCCTCGACGACGTCTTCCTGAGCCTCACCGGACATGTGGCCCAGCCGGGGCGTGAGCGGCTCGCCGGCGGACCGGGCGGGGAAGCAGCAACGACCGTCGCCGGGGGACCGTCCGGCCAGGAGGTGGCGTCATGAGCGCCCTGGCCGCAGCGATCGTCGACGGTCACGTGGTCGCCAAGCGCAACCTCATCAAGATCAAGCGGGTGCCGGAGGTGCTCGTCTTCGTGTTGATGTCCCCGATCATGTTCGTGCTGCTGTTCGCCTACGTGTTCGGTGGGGCCATCACCCCGCCCGACGGCGTCAACTACCGCGAGTTCCTGATCGGTGGCATCTTCGCCCAGACGGTGGTGTTCGGCGCCACCTTCACCGGCGCGGGGCTCGCTGAGGACATGAGCAAGGGCATCATCGACCGGTTCCGTTCGCTGCCGATGTCACGCTCCGCGGTGCTGGTCGGACGGACCGCCAGCGACGTGGTCTACAACGTCCTGTCCATCGCCATCATGTCGTTGACCGGGCTGGTGGTCGGCTGGCGGATCCGCGGCTCGTTGCTGGACGCGGCCGGCGCCTACCTGCTGTTGCTGCTCTTCGCGTACGCGTTCTCTTGGGTCATGGCCTACGTCGGGCTGCTGGTCCCGAGCGTCGAGGTGATCAACAACGCGTCCTTCATGGTCATCATGCCGTTGACGTTCGTCTCCAACGCGTTCGTGCCGTTGGAGTTCTTCCCCTCGTTCCTGCAGGGGTTCGTGGAGTGGAACCCCGTGTCCTCGGTCACGCAGGCGGTCCGGGAGCTGTTCGGCAACGCCGGTCCGGCGACCTCGGAGGTCTGGGCGATGCAGAACCCGGTCCTCTACACGCTGCTGTGGATCGGGTTGATCCTGGTGATCTTCGCGCCGTTGTCGATCCGGCGCTACATGCGCGCCTCCATGCGCTGAGGTCCGGTGCGCGAGCGGCGGGGGCACACGCGCCCTCAAGTCCACGGCGCTCCGCGTCGAAGGTGAGGGCGGAAAGCCCTGTGGCTGATGTTGCGCGACGCGTCCCTCGCGTCGCCCCCGCTATGCCACCGGGGCCCGGCCGACCAGACGGGGAAGGACCGACGATGGAGCGCCCCGACGACACCCGCGCCGGCCGCCTGGCAGCGGCCCTCGATGACTTCATCCGTAGCTCCCCGGACGTCGAGGCCGCGGCGATCGTGTCCTTCGACGGGCTCCCGATGGCCACGGCGCTGCCGGACGGTCTGGAGGAGGACCGCGTCGGCGCGATGAGCGCGGCGCTGCTGTCCCTCGGTGAGCAGGCGGCCCTCGGCCTCGGCCGCGGCCAGCTCAACCAGGTCTTCGTGGAGGGCGAGCACGGGTTCGTGTTCCTGATGAGCGCGGAGGACCAGGCCGTGCTGGCGGCCGTCGCCAGCCGCGACGCCAAGATCGGGTTCATGCTCTACGAGATGCGTCGGGCCGCCCAACGGATCGGCAAGGTCCTGGCCATCCCGTCGATGCCACCGCCACCCGCGGTGGACCCTGCCGAGGCGACCCGCACCCGGCCGCTGGACCTGGTGCGAGGGCCGGAGCCGCAGCGGGACGACGCCGCCGGGTTGTTCGACCAGGCCCGAGCCGAGCACGCCGTCGCTGACCGCGCCGAGCACGCCGTCGCTGACCGCGCCGCGCATGCGGTCACCGACCGTCCCGACCACGCCGTCGCTGGCCGTGCCGTGCCGCCCAACGGCGCCACACCGCACGGCTGAGGGGATCCGACGTGCTGGCTGGTGACCTCGGCGACTTCCCCCTCCCTGACATCCTTCGCCTGCTCTGGGCGACGGAGAAGTCCGGGCGGCTGGAGGTGGCGGCCGGCGATGACCGGGGCCGCATCGAACTGGTCGACGGTCGGCTCGCCGACGCATCACCGCAGGCGCACCGCCATCGGCTGGCCCGGCGGCTCGTCGGGACCGGCTCGCTCGATGCGGACGCGGTGACCGCGGCGTTCGAGGGCGCTCACGCGTCGTCATCCGACCGCTCGATCGCCGAGCGTTTGGTCGAACGCGGGGTGCTCGACCCGGATGCCGGCGCCGACATCCTGCGCGAGCACGTCGTCGACGCGGTGTTCGAGCTCCTCGGCTGGAACGAGGGCGCCTTCCGGTTCGACGCGGCCGAGCTGGACCCGCCCCGTTGGACCTGGTCGGTCGACGAGGTGCTCGGCGACGCCGGCAACCGCCTCGAGGGCTGGGAGGCGGTGCTCGCACGCACCGGTGACGGCACGGACGTGGTCACCGTCCACGCCGCCGCCGACCGCCCGGTGACGATCGACGCGGCCGGGTGGCAGCTGCTGGGGCTCGCCGACGGCCGCCGGACCGTCGATGACCTGGCCGAGCTGTCCGGCCGAGGCCGGTTCGACACCCGCCGGATCCTCTCGGAACTGCTGGACCTCGAGGTGGTGGAGGTCGTTCCCGCCGCGCAGGGGGCGACGGTGGCCCGGCTGCTGGCGGCGCACGCCGCGCTGGACCGGGTCGAGGGCGCACGGTCTGTGGATCCGGACGTCGCCGGGCCCGCCGAGCCCGCCGAGGTCGTCGAGCCCGCCGAGGTCGTCGAGCCCGCCGCCGTGCCGGACGAGCCGATGCCGTGGACCGCCAGCGCGGACGAGCCCGGATCCGAGCCGTCGGCGAGTGACGATGTGCCGTCGACCACCGCGATGGCCGCCGGTCCGGCCGACGGGGAGGACCAGCCAGGCAGCGCCCGGCCACCGGCCGACCGTCCGGCCATGCAACCCCCCGTGGACGAGGACCTGCTCGTGGATCTGGTCGCCGGCATCGAGACCATGCGATGACCCCGCCGACGATCCGCCGCCGACGCACCCGGACCGCCAAGCTGGTGGTGACGGGGCCGTTCGATGCGGGCAAGACCACGCTGATCGGCACGATCACCGACTCCACGGTGCTCTCGACCGAGCGGACGGTCACCCACGCCGGCGACCAGGGCTCGGAGCGCACGACCGTGGCCATGGATTTCGGCCGGCTCGGCGTCGACCCCGACATGGCGCTGTTCCTGTTCGGCACCCCCGGTCAGGAACGTTTCGGGTTCATGTGGAACATCCTCGCCGAAGGGATGCTCGGGTTCGTGCTGGTCGTCGACGCGGCCCGTCCCGACAGCATCACCGAAGCCGCGCAGCTACGCCGCAGGTTCACCGAGTCCAACCAGGTTCCGCACGTCATCGCGATCAACAAGGTGGCCGAGGACGACGACCACGCCGAGGTGCTGGCACGGGTCCGCGCGGAGCTCGAGGTCGGTCGGGATGTGCCCGTCCTCATCGCCGACGCGCGCGACCGTGAGGACGTCCGTCAGGTCCTGCTGGCGTTCCTCCGGCACGTCCTCGAGCAGGTGAGGTCCGGTGCCGACGTCGACCGCGAGGCGGGTGAGGTCGGATGAGGAACCTCGGATCGATCCTCGTCGAGCGTGGGCAGATCACGCCGGAGCAGCTCGAGGTCGCTGAACAGGAGCAGCGGACCAACGGACGCAGCCTGGGTCGCGTCCTGGTCGAACAGCGCATACTCACCGAGAAGGACGTCGTGGCGGCGTTGGCGTCCCAGATCGGCATGGAGTTCGTCGACCTGGAGGAGACGCCGGTCGACGGTCGCGCGGCGACGATGATCTCCGAATCGATCCAGCGCCGCCACGGCGTGCTGCCGATCGGCTACGAGGACGGCAAGCTCATCGTGGCGATGAGCGACCCAGCCAACGTCGTCGCGATCGACGACGTCCGGACCGTCACCGGGATGGAGGTCAAGGCGGTCGTCGCCACCCGCGACGACGTGCTCAGCGCGATCGGTCGGTACGCATCGATGGCCGGCGACATGGAGTCGGTCGTCGACGACATGATCGACGACGAGGACGACGTCGACCTCGAGGACGTCAAGGCCGCCACCGACGACGCCCCGATCGTGAAGTTCGTCAACCTGATGATCTCGCAGGCGGTCGCCGACGGTGCCTCCGACATCCACATCGAACCCACGGACTCCGACCTGCGCATCCGGTACCGCATCGACGGTGTGCTGCACGACGTGATGCGCAGCCCTCGGTCGATCCAGGCGGGCGTGATCAGCCGCCTCAAGATCATGGCCGATGTGGACATCGCCGAGCGACGGGTCCCGCAGGACGGCCGCATCAGCGTCAGCACCGGTGGCAAGGCGATCGACCTGCGGGTCTCGACGCTGCCGACCGTGCACGGCGAGAAGGTCGTGATGCGCATCCTGGACAAGACCTCGGTGCTGCTCTCGCTGGACGATCTCGGGTTCCTCGACCACAACCTGCAGCGGTTCGAGGAGGCCTACACCAAGCCCTACGGGATGATCCTGGTGACCGGCCCGACCGGTTCGGGGAAGTCGACCACCCTGTACGCGACCCTCAACGTGATCAACGATCCCGGTGTGAACATCGTCACGACCGAGGATCCGGTCGAGTACCAGCTACCGGGCATCAGCCAGGTCCAGGTCAACGGCAAGGTTGGGCTGACCTTCGCCAACGCGTTGCGCTCGATCCTGCGTCAGGACCCCGATGTCGTGCTCGTCGGTGAGATGCGCGACCGCGAGACCGCCCACATCGGCGTCGAGGCGGCGCTCACCGGCCACCTGGTGCTGTCCACGTTGCATACGAACGACGCCCCGTCCGCGGTGACCAGGCTGACGGAGATGGGCATCGAACCGTTCCTGGTCGGCTCGGCCGTGGACTGCGTGCTCGCCCAGCGGCTGGCCCGCAAGGTGTGCAGCCGCTGCGTCACCTGGGTGGATCCGGAACCCGCGATGCTCAAGGCGGCGGGCTTCGGGGACGACATCGTGGAGGAGCGGCCGCAGATCCCGCAGGCCGTCGGCTGCTCCGCGTGCACCAACACTGGCTACCGGGGGCGGCTCGCGATCCACGAGGTGATGACCGTGACCGAGGACATCGAGCGCCTCGCGGTCGCACGCGCCTCCACCGAGGAGGTCACACGCGTCGCCGTCGAGCAGGGTATGCGGCAGCTGCGCGAGGACGGTCTGGCCAAGGTGCTGCTCGGTCGCACCACCATCGAAGAGGTCGGTCGCGTCGTCATCTGACGATCCGCCGGGAGGATGAACAACCGTGGCAGGTCTCCCCGAACTGCTCGTTCAGGAGGGTGTGATCACCCCTGAGCAGCTCCAACAGGCCGAGGACCACCGTGCGCAGCACGGCGGGAACCTCGCGCAGAGCCTCATAGGGCTCGGACTGGCGTCCGAGTCCGACCTCGTGCGCACCTTCGCCGCGGGCGTCGGCATGCCGTACGAGGATGTCTCCGACGGCGCGGTGGACCCGGTCGTCGCCGGGCTACTCCCGGGCGAGCTCGCGCGCCGCTGGACCGCGCTGCCGGTGCGGTTCGGTGAGGGCGACGAGGTGATCGTCGCGATCGCCGATCCCGCGTCCCGTGAGGAACTGGCGCCCCTGCTGGCGCAGGAGATGGGGGTTCGGGCCACGTTGGCGCTCGCACCGCGCCGTGCGCTGGTCGAAGCGATCGAGGCCGCGACCGTCGACAACGGTGCGTCGGTGGCGGAGCCGGTGATGCCGGCACCGCCCGCACCGGCCGCAGCGGCCGAGGCGGCCGAGGCGGCGAGCCCGCCACCACCAGCACCGCCCGTGACGCCGCGATCAGTACCGGACGAGGGCTTGGCCCCGAGCAACGGTGTGCACGGCAATGGGGCAGTGCCCGTGTCCTCCGCCAGCGACGCGGAACTGCTGCGCTCGGAGCAGGACTCGGCGATCGACCTGGACGAGTTGCTGCAGGCGTTGGTCGAACGCGGCGGGTCGGACCTGCACATCACGGCAGGGCTGCCACCGGCGATCCGCGTCAACGGCGAGCTCGCACCGATGACCGAGTACCCGGAGCTCACCCCGGATGAGCTCGAGAAGATGATCTACGCGATCATGACCCAGAAGCACCGCGAGGCGTTCGAGAACGAGCTCGAGCTGGACATCAGCTACTCGGTCCCGAACCTGGCGCGCTTCCGCGTGAACGTCTTCCAACAGCGCGACGCGCTCGGGGCGGTGATGCGCGTCATCCCGTTCGAGATCCTGCCGCTGGAGCAGCTCGGCGTGCCCGAGCAGGTGTCGAACTTCGCCTACCTGCCGCGCGGGTTCGTGCTGGTCACCGGCCCGACCGGCTCCGGGAAATCGACCACGTTGGCGTCGCTGATCGACCTGGCGAACCGGAACCGCGCATCGCACATCATGACGGTGGAGGACCCGATCGAGTTCCTCCACACGCACAAGCGCAGCGTGGTCAACCAGCGGGAGGTCGGCACCGACACCCATGGGTTCGCGCAGGCGCTCAAGCACGTGCTGCGGCAGGACCCGGACATCATCCTGGTGGGGGAGATGCGCGACCTGGAGACGATCCAGATCGCCCTGACCGCGGCGGAGACCGGCCACCTGGTGTTCGGGACCCTGCACACCCAGGACGCGCCGCAGTCGATCGACCGCATCATCGACGTGTTCCCGCCGCACCAGCAGGAGCAGATCCGGGTGATGCTCTCCGGCGCGCTCAAGGGCGTGGTGTGCCAGACGCTGCTCAAGACCGCGGACGGGCAGGGTCGGACCGCCGCCTGCGAGGTCATGACGGCGACCTCGGGTATCCGCAACCTGATCCGTGAGGGCAAGACCCACCAGATCTACAGCGCCATCCAGGCCGGTGCGAAGGACGGCATGATCGCGATGGACCAGGCCCTGGCGAAGCTGGTGAAGGCTGGCACGGTCTCCTACGACGCGGCGCTCGAGAAGTGCAACCAGGTCAACGAGTTCAACCGGCTGGTCGGCCGGACCTGATCAGCGCGCCGCACGGCGCAGGAGGTACGCGATGGCGACCGCCACGCTCAGCAAGTTCGACTACCAGGTCCGTGACCGGTCCGGGAAGCTCATCTCCGGACAGCTCGAAGGCGACGATCAGGCGGCCGTCGCGTCCAAGCTCAAGTCGATGGGCTACGCACCCGTCAAGATCGACGAGGTCAAGCAGACCGGGCTCCAGAAGGAACTGACGATCCCGGGGATCACCGACCGGGTGGGCCTGAAGGACCTGGCGATCTTCTCGCGCCAGTTCGCGACGATGATCAGCAGCGGCCTGTCGCTGATCCGGGCCCTGTCGATCCTGCGCGAACAGACCGAGAACAAGAAGCTCGGTCAGGTCATCGAGGACGTCCGCGG
>SKJX01000164.1 GCA_007121785.1 Nitriliruptoraceae bacterium | reverse complement strand
GGTGGCGGTCGCGCCGCCCCGTCCAGCCCGTACCGGCAGCCGACCGGCGGCCGTGGCGCCCCCGGTGGGGGACCCGGCGGTGGTCGTGGCGGCCCCGGTGGTCCCGGCGGGACCGGCGGGCCCGGCTCCGGAAAGACCAAGCGCAAGAAGAAGCGCGAGCGGCAGAGCCCGGCGGAGCAGGAGCTCCAGCGCGGTCCGATGCGTCGCGACGCGCCGCTCGAGGAGCAGGTCAAGGTCGACCGCGTCCAGGTGCTGTCGGGCATCACCGTCGGTGAGCTCGCCGACAAGCTCGGGGTCTCTGGCGCCGCGTTGGTCAAGAAGCTGTTCGAGATGGGCGAGATGGCCACGGTCCAGCAGACGCTGCCGGACGACACCGTGGAGATCATCGGTGCCGACCTCGGCGTGGAGATCTACTTCATGTCCGAGGAGGAGCTCGAGTTCGGCATCGAGACCCCGGACGACCCCGACACCCTCGTGCCGCGAGCCCCGGTGATCACGGTGATGGGCCACGTCGACCACGGGAAGACCCTGCTGCTCGACGCGATCCGCACCACCGACGTGGTCTCCGGCGAGGCCGGTGGCATCACCCAGCACATCGGCGCCTACCAGGTCACCAAGGACGGCCGCAGCATCACCTTCATCGACACCCCGGGCCACGAGGCGTTCACCGCCATGCGTGCCCGTGGTGCCCAGGTGACCGACGTGGCCATCCTGGTGGTCGCGGCGAACGACGGCGTCATGCCGCAGACCCAGGAGGCCATCGCCCACGCGAAGGCCGCCGAGGTCCCGGTCGTGGTCGCGATCAACAAGATCGACGTCGAGGGCGCCGACCCGGTGAAGGTCAAGACCCAGCTCACCGAGCACGGTCTGGTCGCCGAGGACTTCGGTGGTGACGTGCCGATGGTCGAGGTCTCGGCGAAGACCAAGCAAGGACTCGACGACCTGCTCGAGGTCGTCCTGCTCCAGGCCGATCTGCTGGAACTGGCTGCCAACCCGGACAAGCGGGCGCGCGGTCGCGTCGTGGAAGCGCACCTCGACCGTGGGCGCGGTCCCGTCGCGACGGTGCTCGTCCAGGGAGGGACGCTCAAGCGCAGCGACATCCTGGTCGCCGGCACCGCGGACGGCAAGATCCGGGCCATGTTCGACGACAAGGGCCAACAGGTCGAGGAGGCCGAGCCCTCGCGGCCGGTCCAGGTCCTCGGGCTCAACGAGGTGCCGGAAGCCGGCGACGAGTTCCGCGTCGTCGATGCGGAGCGGTTCGCCCGCGACGTCGCCGAACGGCGGTCCGCCCGAGACCGGCGCAAGGAGCTCGCTGAGCGGCGTCCGACCACCCTGGAGGAGTTCACCTCGGCCGTGCAGGCCGGCGACAAGGCCAGCCTCAACGTCATCATCAAGGCGGACGTGTCCGGTTCGGCCGAAGCGCTCGAGGACGCCCTGGTCAAGCTCGAGCTCGACGAGGTGCAGGTCCGCGTCCTTCAGAAGGGTGTCGGTGCGATCACCCAGGGCGACGTCCGTCTGGCGGAAGCCTCCGATGCGATCATCGTGGCGTTCAACGTCCGTCCGGGTGCCAATGCCCGCGACGAGATCGAGCGTACCGGGGTCGACGTCCGCACCTACCGCATCATCTACGAGGCGATCGACGACATCGAGCGCGC
This sequence comes from Nitriliruptoraceae bacterium, assembly GCA_007121785.1. Taxonomy (GTDB): domain Bacteria; phylum Actinomycetota; class Nitriliruptoria; order Nitriliruptorales; family Nitriliruptoraceae; genus SKTG01. The sequence goes on along the minus strand of SKJX01000164.1, from coordinate 7,385 downwards.
GGTCAAGGGGCTGCTCGCCCCGGAGTTCCGCGAGCAGATCATCGGCGAAGCCGAGGTCCGCGAGGTCTTCAAGATCCCCAAGGGGTTCGTGTTCGGCTGCATGGTCACGCGCGGCGAGGTCAAGCGCGACGCGGGTGTGCGGGTGATCCGCGACGGTGTGGTCGTGGCCGAGGACACGATGTCGTCGCTGCGACGGTTCAAGGACGACGTCCGCGAGGTCCGCGAGGGCTTCGAGTGCGGCATCGGCCTGAACAAGTTCCAGGACGTCCACGAAGGCGACGTGTTCGAGGCGTACGAGACCGTCGAGGTCGCGCGGGACTGACCGCGCGGGAAACGATGAGTTCACAGCAACCGTCAGGACGGGTCCACTACGGCATCGCCCGGGTGGACCTGCGCCTGCCGGAGGCCGACAGCCTGAAGGCCAAGCGCGCCATGCTGAACCGCGCGCGTGCGGCCCTGGTCGACGAACTCGGCCTCTCGGTCGCCGAGGTGGGTGCGCAGGACGTCTGGCAGCGGGCCGTCCTCGGTCTGGCCGTAGCCGCCTCCTCCGCGACCGGGATCGACCGGGTCCTCGACCGTGTGACGGCCGTACTCGAACGTGACCCCCGGCTGGAGGTGCTGGCGGTCGAAGATCTCGCTGACAGCCTCGATGCCGGTGACGGAGGACCGATCGGCCTGCGGTGACCGACGTCAGCCCGGTCCCGTCCCGCACGCCTACCTTGGTAGCCGGTGAGGCCGCCGGCGCGGGCCACTGCGGCAAGGCACGGCCGGCTCTCGGACCGCCGGGTCGCCAGCACCGACCACCGTAACCAGCACCGCCACCGCGCGGGGAAGGAGCTCCACCGTGGCTCGCCGACGCAACCCCAGGGTCGACAAGCAGGTGCGGGCAGCGATCGCCGATCTGATCGAGACGGAGATCGCCGACCCACGGCTCGGGTTGATCTCGATCACCGAGGCGGACGTGACGCCGGATCACGAGGTGGCGACGATCTACTACTCGACGCTGGAGCCCTCGGTGGTCAGTCGCGACCCTCGCCGTAGCGGCGGGGACCACATCCCCGACGCCGAGGAGGTCGCCGACGGGTTGGCGGCCGCGACACCGCGGTTGCGGGGGATGGTCGCGCGACGTGCGGGCCTTCGCACCAGCCCGGAGCTGCGCTTCGAGCCGGACCCGGTGGTCGAACAGGCCAGCCGCGTCGAGGAGCTGCTGCGCGGGCTGGATCGTGCACCGGACCCCGGCACGGACCGCGACCGCGATGGCGACGATGCGTCGGATTCGGGACCAGGACAGGAACCCCGGTGAGCACCCTCGCTCCCTGGCGTGATGAGGTCGAGGACCGCGAGCTGGCGCGGGCGACCGCACAGCTACGTCGAGCGATCGACGACCACCAGCGGGTCGTCGTCGCCGCGCACGTCGCTCCGGACGGCGATGCGCTCGGGGGCGCACTGGCGTTGCACCTGGCCCTGACGGACGCCGGTGCGCGCAGCGTCCCGGTGGTCGGTGAGGATCCCCTGGTCCTGCCGTCGTCGCTGGCCGCGCTGCCAGGCGCCGACCAGGTGCGCGGACAGGCCGGGTTGCCACCCGCGTCCGAGGTCGATCTGCTGGTCAGCATCGACGCGGCCAGTCCCGATCGGATCGGGGCCGCCAGCGACTACCTCGACGCGCAGGTGCCGACCCTGATGGTCGACCACCACGCCCGGGGGACCGGCTTCGGGGACGTCCGGCTGGTCGCTCCGGGCGCGGCCGCCACCGTGCAGTTGGTGGCGGGTCTGCTCGACGAGCTCGAGCTGCCGGTGACCCCGTCGGTGGCGACCTGCCTCTACGCCGGGCTGGTGACCGACACCGGCAGGTTCGGTCACGCCTCCACCGACGCGAGCGTGATGGAGTTCGGTGCGCGGTTGCTGGCCGCCGGCGCCGACCACGTGGAGTTGACCCGACGTCTCTTCGACGAGCGCTCGATCGAGGAGCTGCAACTGGTCGGTCGGGCCCTGGCGCGGCTGACCTACGTCCCCGACGTCGCGTTGGTGCACACGCATCTCACCCACCAGGAGCTCGACGCGTCCGAGGGGGAACTGGCCGACACGGAGGGGATCGTCGACCTGCTGCGCAGCGCGGAGGACGCGGAGGTCGCGGTCGTCCTCAAGCCGGCGCCCGACGGGACCTGGCGGGTGTCGATGCGATCGACCGGGCAGGCCGACGTCGGTGCGCTCGCCACCGCGTTCGGTGGTGGCGGCCACGCGGCCGCGGCCGGTTTCTCCGCGACCGGGGAGCAGGACGAGCTCATCGGCCGGATCGTCGCCTGGCTGCGGGCACGCTGACGTGGGCCGCCGACCCCGCCCCAAGGCCGTCGTCCACGACGGGGTGCTGGTCGTGGACAAGCCGGCCGGTCCGACCTCCCACGACGTGGTGGACGTGGTCCGTCGCGCCGTCGGCCACACCCGGGTGGGGCACACCGGCACGCTCGACCCGGCGGCCACCGGCGTGCTGGTGCTGTGCGTCGGCCGCGCCACGAAGCTGGTGCGGTTCCTGCAGGCCGGCCGCAAGACCTACGCGGCGACCGTCCGGCTCGGGATCGAGACCACCTCGCAGGACGCCGACGGCGAGGTGATCGCCCAGGTCGACGCCAGCCACCTCGACGAGCGCACGGTCTGCGATGCGCTGATGCGGTTCCAGGGCACGCTCGAGCAGATCCCGCCGATGGTCTCGGCCGTGAAGGTCGACGGACAACGCCTCCACGAGCGGGCCCGTCGCGGCGAGGAGGTCGAGCGCGAACCTCGGCGGATCGAGGTCGACTCGGTCGTGCTGGACGGGTTCGTGCCGGGCGAGGTCGCCGAGCTGAGCTTCCTGGTGACCTGCTCGGCCGGGACCTACGTCCGCACGATCGCGCACGACCTCGGGGCGTTGCTCGGCGTCGGCGGCAGCCTCAGCGGGCTGCGGCGGTTGGCCAACGGCCCGTTCGTCTCCGACGAGGCGGTCGACCTCGCCGCGGTCGACGCGGCGGGGCAGGCGGGAACCACGCGCGAGCTGCTGCTCGACCCGGCGGCGGCGATCCGCCGGGCGCTGCCGGCCGTCGAGGTGGAGGACCCGGACCTGCTCTGGCGCCTGACCCAGGGCGGGAAACTCCCGGCGCAGGGCCACGACGGCCCGTACGCCGCCCTCACCACCACCACCGACGGGACCGAGCGGTTGGTCGGCATCTACCTCGACCGGCCGAACGGACAGGCCGCAGCCGAGCTGGTGTGGACCCGACCGGGGGAGTTGTCGTGACCGTGATGACCGGACTGGAAGCGGTCGTGGCCGAACCGTCCGTGGTGACGATCGGCAACTTCGACGGGGTCCACCGCGGCCACCTCACCCTGCTGCACCGCACCGTCGGGGCCGCCACCGACAGCGGGCTGCGGTCGGTCGCGGTGACCTTCGACCCGCACCCGGCTGCGGTGCTGCGGCCCGGTAGCGAGCCGCTGATGCTGCAGACCCTCGAGCAACGCGTCGAGGCGCTGGAGGACGCCGGTGTGGACCTGGTGGTGGTCTTGCCGTTCACCACCGAACTCGCGGCTCTGCAGCCCGAGGCGTTCATCCAGCGGGTCCTCGCCGAGGGAATCGGGGCGGTCCGGGTGGTGGTCGGCACCAACTTCCGGTTCGGGCATCGCGCCGCCGGCGACATCGTCGCGCTGGCCGAGGCCGGCGACCGGTTCGGCTACGGGGTCGAAGCGGTCGGCCTGCTCGAACTGGATGAGGCGGCGGTCTCCTCGACCTCGATCCGCACGGCGGTCACCCACGGCGAGGTGGTCCGCGCCGCGCTGGACCTGGGGCGTCCGTTTGCGTTGCGTGGCCAGGTCGTCGAGGGCGACGGGCGCGGCCGCACGATCGGGATCCCCACCGCCAACCTCGACGTCAACCCGGGCGTGGTCGTGCCCGCGAGCGGGGTCTACGCCGGACGGGCGTCCGTCGACGGCGAGACCTACGACGCGGTCGTCAATATCGGGGTTCGGCCCACCTTCGACGGGCGGACGACGACGGTCGAGGTGCACCTGCTCGACGCTGAGGTGGCCCTGTACGGCCGGACGCTGACGGTGACCTTCGAGCAGCGGCTGCGGGGCGAGCAGCGGTTCGACGGCCCGGAGCAGCTGGTGGCGCAGATCCACCAGGACATCGCGCAGGCTCGCTCGCTGCTCAAGGCGCCTGCGGGGTAGACGTGAACTCGTCGTCGCTTATCGGGCGACAGCCGCGGCCTGGCGCCGACCTGCGGGCTTCCGAGGAGAGGAGGGGGCCACGGCGACCCCTGCTGTCGCGGCGCGGGTTCGGAGCCGGTACCCGAGGCCGGATAGGGTGCGCCCGGACACCACTACAGGGAGTAGGAAACGTGGGCGAAGCGCACTGGCGCGAGTTGTACCGGGAAGTCGTCGACACGGGGCTGTGCACGGGGTGTGCCGCTTGCGTGATGGCCTGCCCCCGGGACGTGCTCGGCTACACCGACGATTACGAGCCGGTCCAGATCGGCGAGGGTATGGACGTCGATCAGTGCGTGATCGGGGACCGCGGCTGCGACATCTGCACCCGTGCCTGCCCACGGTTCCGGACCTGGGAGTCTGAGCTCGACCAAGAGCTCTTCGGGCGCGAGCGCGAGCGCGACGAGGTCTACGGGATCGCCCGCAGCCTGTTGCTCACCCGCACGACCGATGCCGGCATCGCCGAGGTCGGCCAGGACGGCGGTCTCGTGTCGACCTTGCTCATCCACGGGCTCGAGCAGGACTGGATCGAGGGGGCCCTGACTTCCAAGATCGTCGACGATCGCGGTCCGTTCGACGCGGCGCCGGCGCTGGTGACCGACCGTGCCGGGGTGCTGGCCACCGCAGGGAGCCGCTACACCTACGCCGCCAACCCCCTGGCGATGTCCGAGGCGGAGGAGCAGGGTCTCAAGCAGCTCGCGCTCGTCGGCATGTCCTGTCAGGCATCGATCAACGGCACGCTGCCGGCACGCAAGGTCAACAAGTACAACCGCAAGATCGCGCTGACCATCGGGCTGCTGTGCTCGAAGACCTTCACCTACGAGGGGCAGCAGAAGGTGCTCGCCGACCACGGCATCGCGATGGAGGACGTGGTCAAGGCCAACATCAAGGGTCGGTTCATGGTCTGGACCCGCGACGGCGGCTACCACGAGATCCCGCTCAAGGAGTTGCATCCCTACACCCGTCCCGGATGCAAGCTGTGTCCCGACTTCTCGGCCGAGCATGCCGATATCTCCACGGGTGGTATCGGTGCGGAAGATGACTGGACGCTCACGATCGTCCGGACCGAGCGCGGTGAGGCGTGGATGAGAGCGGTGATCGACGCGGGGCTGATCGAGGCCCGCCCGGCCGAGGATGACCCGGTCGCGATCAAGCTGCTGGAGAAACTGTCGGTCACCTCGCGAAAGCGCTGGCCCGTCGATGAACTCGACGGTGCTGCGGCACGGCCCGGGCTCCTGCCGATCGTCCCGTGAGCCCTGCGGACCGCAACGGTCGTCGTGCGATCACCGCGGCCGGGTTCCCGCTCGTTGCGGTCTCCGCGGCGCTGTGGGGCACCGATGCGCTGTTCCGACGGGGACTCGCGCTCGAGCTGCCGGCCACCACGGTGGTGGTCTGGGAGCACCTGATCCTGACGCTGGTGATGCTGCCGGTGCTGATACGGCTTCCGTGGCGCTCGTTGACACGAGCCGATGTCGTCTCGCTGGTGCTCATCGGTGCCGGGGCGTCGGCCTTGGCCACGGGGATGTTCACCGCGGCGTTCAGGTTCGGTGATCCGAACGCGCCGTTGCTCCTCCAGAAGCTCCAGCCCGTGGCAGCCATCATCGGTGCCCGGTTGGTGCTCGGTGAGCGGCCGCAGCCCCGGTTCGGGTTGTACGTCGTCGTGGCCTTGGCCGGTGCCTGGTTGATCGCCTTCGAGAATCCGCTCCAGGTCGAGGTCGACAGCGCGGTGGCCGGAGCGCTGGCTGCCGGTGCTGCCGTGCTGTGGGCCATGGGCACGGTGCTCGGTCGACGCATGACGGCGACATTGCGGTTCAAGGAGCTCACCGCGGCGCGCTTCGCCTTCGGGCTGCCGGCGGCGCTGCTGTTCTTCCGCGTTGGCCCCGAGCGGGAGGCCTCGCTGGCCGTCGGGGCCGACGACCTGCTGCCGCTGGTGCTGCTGGCGCTGATCCCCGGCCTGCTCGCCCTCCTGCTCTACTACCGGGGGCTGCGCGAGACCCCTGCCTCCGCAGCCACGATCGCCGAGTTGGCGTTCCCGATCGCGGCGTTGTCGGTGAACTACCTCGCCTTCGGGACGACGGTCACCTGGACCCAGTCGGTCGGGATCGTGGTGCTCTCCGGCACGCTGGTGACGATGTCGGTGGTCGGTCGCGAGCGAGCTCGCGACCTCGGCATCGAGGTCGGACCGGACGTGAGCGCGACCCGGCCACTCCGCTGAGGTCGGACCGGACGTGAGCGCGACCCGACCACTCCGCTGAGGTCGGACCGGACGTGAGCGCGACCCGACCACTCCGCTGGGGGCGGGGTGCCGCCGGTGGTTGCCGCGATGGTGAACCTGTGACACACTCCCGGCAGACCCCGCAGTGGGGTCGATCCCACCGTGCCCGTTCGGGTGTCGGGATCTCGAGCTTCCGTCGGCCATCGGTCGACGGACATCGTCGCCTCCGGCGTGCTCCGCACGCTCGACGCGGACGGTGCGGCTCGGTCGTGTGCGCCGTGGCGCCAGCGACGAGGATCCCCGGGGGAGGCCGTGCGACGTGCGGGCCTTCCACCCGGCGGTGCAGGGACCCACCACGATCTGGAGACGCAACCGTGCCCGCCACCCTGCCAGAAGACAAGCAGGCCATCATCGAGAAGTTCGCCCGCGAGCCGGGGGACACCGGCTCACCCGAGGTGCAGGTCGCGCTGATCACCGCGCGTGTCACCCACCTGACCGAGCACCTCAAGGAGCACCACCAGGACCACCATTCCCGACGTGGGCTGCTCAAGCTGGTCGGGCAACGGCGGCGGCTGCTGAGCTACCTCAAGGAGAAGGACATCGACCGCTACCGCGCGCTGATCTCCGAGTTGGGACTGCGCCGCTAGCTCATCCTCCGGGCCGGGATCGCGTTGCGCGGACCCGGCCCGATCCCGTTCGCCGGGGAGGAACCTCGGCAGACGTCAGCGAGCGGACCCGTGGAGCCGGTCGTCAGTGGAGACGTCTCGAACGCCCCTCACGCGTCGAGCCGCCCTCACTGATGCACCGTCCCGATGGGCGCTCGCGGTCACGCACACCGCGTGCGTGACGGCACGAGATCACGCAAGGAGGCCCCCGTGGGCAAGCTCGGCTCCTACGAGCACGCCGTCGAGATCGACGGCAAGACGATCACCTTCGAAGC
>SKJX01000169.1 GCA_007121785.1 Nitriliruptoraceae bacterium | reverse complement strand
GTAACCGGCACGTTGGCGCGCAAAGAGAGGTCAGCTGAAATGCAGAAAACCGGCCGCTATGGGCCGGTTCTCGAGGTGGGGCGTGCAGGAATCGAACCTGCGACCTCTTGCGTGTCGAGCACGTTCACGGGTTCCGCCACCATCCAGCGCGGTCGTCGAAACCGGCCCTGACCTGCACGAACTCGCCATCAACATCCGCCGCGGTCCACCGCGGTCCAGGCGATTCTCCTGTCAAGACTCCTGTCAGCATCAACGAGTCTCGGTGAACGCGCGACACCGCCATGCTGGCTACGTGCGCACCGGCTCAACAGCGACCCGGCTCCAGACACAGTACGCCCGTGGGGCCACTCCCGTCGCCTGTAGCTGCGCACCCGCCGAGGCCGTCGCGAGATTCGTCCCGGTGCGGCTGCCGCCGGGGAAATGGCCGCACCCACGTCCTGGAATCCGGCGTGATGCTGCCGCGCCGGGCAGACGCCGTCGAGGTCGTCGCAGAGGCGCTGGTTGCCCACGCCGACGGGGAGGGCCACCGGCCCATCGCAGTCGGGCTCGGCCCGCCCGCAGCGACCGTGCGCCGCTTCGCCGCACGCGCCGGGCAGACCCGCCAACACGCCGCAAGGTGGCTGATCCGCCTCGATGTCAGCGGCGTGCGGATCGAGCCTGCGCGACGCAACACCGGCCCAGGCGGCGCTGTCCCGTGCTCGTCGCAGCGTCATCAATGGGCCCGGCCGCCAGCGTGGCCCTCCACGACAGCAGTCTGAGCGACACTACGGCGTCGACCTCCGGCGGGCCGCCCGCGAATCCCTGTTGTGCTCGGCTCTCCATGGCGCCGGGACCGGCTCCGCGACACCACCGCCTCCCTGGAAGCGGCCACACGCCTCAGCGTTGCCCGAACCCTGCCCGAACCGCAATCGACAGCGTGTCGGGGCTCGTTAGCGGGCAACCTGGGAGACCGCTGAGCGATGCACCAACTCGTGGATGCGGTTTGGCCGTGGACCGTCCTCGCGGACCTGGTGACCGTAGTCTCTCGCCCATGAACCAGCCGACACCCGCCACGGCCTGGCGTGCCGTAGCTACCGGAGCCGCCACCACGGCCGTCTACCAGTTGCCGCTGTTCCTCGTCGGGGCGCTCGCGGCGTCGATGAGGCAGGAGCTCGGGTTCGGGTCGATCGGTCTCGGGGTTGCTGTCGGTGTTCACTGGGGGGTGTTCGCGCTCGCCTCGCCAGCCGCCGGAACACTCGCCGATGCGATGGGAGCCCCGCGGGCGTTGCGGGCTGCCGCGCTGACTGCCGGGATCGCCGCAGCCGTCATCGGGGTCATCGCGAGGTCCTGGATCGGGTTGGTCGCGGCGCTCATCGTCGTCGGTCTTGCCAGCGCGTTGGGCCAGCCGGCCGCGAACCGGCTGTTGAGCGACGACGTGCCTCCCGCACGGTTGGGGCTCGCCTTCGGGTTGAAGCAATCGGCACCGCCGCTGGCCTCGATGCTGGCCGGGTTGTCGGTCCCCGTGGCCACCGCCAGCTTGGGGTGGCGCGGGGCGTTCGTGATCTCCGCGGTTCTGGCGGTGGTGCTGTCGGCGACGATCCGGGGAGCTTCGCAGGGCCGCTCGCTCGCCGGGGTGGTCACCGACCGTCACCGCCGGAACAGACCGAGCCGCCCACGGGTGCGCCCCGATCGGCGTGGACCGACATCGCGCACCGCGGTCTCGACGGCACCCTTCCGGCTGGAGCGTCGGGGAACCCTGGTCGTCCTGGGCATCGGCTTCGCCACAGCGTTCGCAACCAGCACGAGCCTGCTCGCCTTCCTCGTCGATTCGTCAGTCGCGTTCGGAATGACGGACTCCACGGCCGGGACCGTGCTTGCCGTCGCGAGCGTCGCTGCTATCGCGACGCGGCTGAGCGCCGGCCGGTTGGCGGATACCCGGGCGTTCGATCCGCTGATCGCGAGCGCGGTACTGCTGCTGCTCGGCGCTAGCGGTGTCAGCGTCCTGGCCCTGGCCGCGGTCTCGACCGATGGGGTGGGCGGCATCCGTACCGCAACCCTGATCCTCGGGCTTGGCGCGACCCTCGGGCTGGCCGGAACGTGGGGCTTCCCTGGCCTGTTCTGGTTCGCCGTCGTCCGCGCTTACCCCAACGCACCAGGACGGGTGACCGGTGTGCTGGCACCGGCGATGATCGGGGGCACCGTCGGCCCCGTGGTCTTCGGGTGGATCGTGGCCGGCCCGGGCTACAGCCTCGCTTGGGGTGTCGGAGCCATCGCATCGCTGCTCGCTGCGCTCGCGATGGTCCTCGGGAGCCGGCGACTTCCAGCGACCCGCCGTTGAAGACGGATGTGGCGCGCGCTCAGCTGGCCCGGGCACGCACCCCGTCGGCCAGGAGTCCCGCCAGATGGCGCGACGGTCGCCCGGCGAGATCGGCGACCTGCGTCCTACACGAGTAGCCGTCCGCCAACACGACCACGCCATCCTCCGCCGCCCGGATCGCCGGCAGGAGCGCGGTCTCCGCGATCGCCTTCGACACCTCCACGTACCCGCGGCGCACCCCGAAGTCGCCCGCCAGGCCACAACAGCCGCCAACCACCTCGACGGTCGCGCCGGTCGCGGCGAGCAGCGCTCGGTCTACCTGCCAGCCCATCACCGCGTGGTGATGGCAGTGTGGCTGTGCGATGACACGCAGTTCCTCGAGCCGAGGTGGCGACCAAGCTGGCCGTCGCGCCATCAAGGCCTCCGCCAGTGTGCGTGTCACTCCGGCGACCCGGGTCACCGCTTCGTCGGCACCTCCGTGCAGCTTCGCCGCCTCCTCACGCAGCACCGCCGTGCAGGACGGTTCGAGCCCGACGACGATGGATCCCGGCGCGGTGGCCACGTCCCGGTCGAGTTCGTCCACCAACCCCCGGATCATCTCGCGTGCCGCGTCCAGCTGCCCGGTGGAGATCCAGGTCAGGCCGCAGCACCCGCCGCCTCGGGCCACCCGCACCTCGTACCCGGCGTCCGTGAGCACGATCGCTGCATCCCGCGCGATGTCCGGGGCCAGGTAATCGGTGAAGGTGTCGACCCACAGCCACGCGACCGGACGCCCCGGACCCGAGACGGTTTCCACCCGTGGATCGCGCCGGAAGGCGGTGGTGGTCAGATCCGGCACGCTTCGGGCCCGATCCACACCAGCGAGCGCTTTGACGAACCGCGTGATCGGTCGCCATCCGGCCATGGCGCGCAGCGGCCGCGGGAGACGCGACGCCAGGCGCAACCATCTTGGCAGGCGGCCCAGGCTGTAGTGGGTCCGCGGGCGCCGACGCCCACGGTAGGTCTGGTACAGCACCTCGGCGCGGTAGGTGGCCATGTCGACCGAGGTCGGACAGTCGGACGCGCATCCCTTGCAGGCGAGACACAGGTCGAGCGCGTCGTGGACCTCCGGCGAGGCTAAGCCATCGACGAACAGGTCACCATCGACGACCTCCTGCAGAACGCGGGCACGGCCACGGGTCGAGTCGCGCTCGTCGCCGGTGACCTGGAACGACGGGCACATCACCCGATCGGGTTCCGAGGTCGTGTTCGTACAACGGCCCACACCCGTGCACCGGTGGACGGCTGCGGCGAACTGCCCGTTGTCCTCCTCGTAGCGGAACCCCGATGTCGCCCCTCGCGGTTGTCCGGTCGCAGGGGTGCGCAGCTGCCCATCGACCGGCTCGGGGTCGACGAGGACCCCAGGGTTGAGGTTGCCATCCGGGTCGAACACGCCCTTGAAGCGGCCGAAGGCGGCCAGGACCTCGGAGGGGTACATCCGCGTCAAGAGCTCGCTGCGAGCGCGCCCGTCTCCGTGTTCACCCGACAGCGACCCGCCGAAGCCGACGACCAGGTCGGCCGCCTCGGTCAGGAACGTACGGAACACTGCCTGCCCGTCGGGCCGGTGGAACGGGAAGTCGATCCGAACGTGCACGCAGCCGTCACCGAAGTGTCCGTAGGGGACACCGTGCAGGCCGTGGGTGTCGAGCAACTGCTCGAACCGGCGCAGGTACGCGCCGAGGTGCTCCGGGGGAACGGCAGCGTCCTCCCATCCGGCGTGTGCGGGGGTGGGCGAGGCCCGGGCGACCAGCCCGGCTCCGGCCTCCCGGATGCCCCACACGGCGCGCTGCTCTGCGGGAGCGACCACCATGCGGTGGTCGATGGCAGCGGCGTCGGCGACGACCGCCAGGGCCCGGGCGCGGACCTCATCGACGTCGTCGCCAGCGAACTCGACCAGGAGCCAGCCGCCGCCGCGAGGCAGCGGCGGCACTGCGGCATCACCGCGACGAGCGCGCACCGTGTCCGGGATGCGGGCGTCCATGCCCTCGATCGCGATCGCGTCATGTCCGAGCAGTCCAGGCGTCGCGTCCGCTGCCGCCGGCATATCCGGGTACCCGAGGACCACCAGCACCGTCGTAGCCGGGCGCGGCAGCGTCCGCAGGGTCGCGTCGACCGTCAGCGCGCAGGTCCCCTCGCTGCCCACGAGGGCGCGCGCCACGTTGGCGGCGTGTTCGGGCAGCAGGTGGTGCAGCCCGTAGCCCGACACCTGTCGCGAGAAGCGGTCGAGGTGGGTCCGCAGCAGCGGCGCATGTTCGCCGGCAAAGGCCAGGGCGGCGACTGCCGTGGGACTCGACCTCGGTCCGCCCGGCCCGGCGACGAACCGGTGGCCGCTCCCGGTGATGACGTCTAATGCCTCGACGTTGTCGACGGTGCGCCCGTACCCCAGCGCCCGCGACCCACAGGCGTTGTTCCCGATCATCCCGCCGATGGTGCACCGATCGTGGGTCGAGGGGTCGGGTCCGATACGCAGTCCGTGCGGGGCCAGCGCCCGCTGCACGTCGTCGAGGACGGCGCCGGGCTCGACCTGCACCGTGCGGGCGTCGGGATCGATGTCGTGGATCCGGTGCAGGTGGCGCCGCAGGTCGAGCACGAGTCCGGGGCCGATCGCGTTGCCGGCGATCGAGGTGCCACTGCCACGTGCCGTGATCGGCACCGACACGGAACGTGCAGCTGCGAGGGCCGCCTCGACCTCGTCGGCGTCACGAGGGAACGCGACCGCGAGCGGGGGGATGCGGTAGAGCGATGCGTCCGTTGCGTACTCCGCGCGTCGCCGTGCACCCGCGTCGACCTCGATCACGCCCACCGCTTCCAGGGCCGCGACGAGGTCCTTGGCTCGCCCGTCGATTCTGCCGTCGCGCTGATGCGCCCCCTTCGCGCGGGCCGTGTCGCTCACGTGGCGCTGGCCTGAGCACCGTCGACGTTGACGGCGGTGCCCGAGACGAAGCTCGCCGCGTCCGATGCCAGGAAGGTGATCACGTTCGCGACCTCCTCAGCTCGACCGGCGCGTCCGAGCGGGATACCGCGCTTGGCAGCGTTCTGCGCGTAAAACTCGTCCTCGCTGAGCTCTGGGGCGGTCCGCTGCCAGCGGTCGTGGTGTTGCCCCGACCGTATGAGACCCACGCACACCGCGTTGACGAGCACACCGCGTTCAGCGAACTCCTTGGAAAGCACCTTGGTCAACGCGAGTCCGGCGGCACGGGTCACCGAGGTCGGGGCCGAGGCGGCGGAGGGCTGCTTGCCGCCAATCGACAGGACGTTGATGATCCGACCTCCTTCGTCCGGCATCCGCGGCAGGGCGAAGCGACTTAGACGGATCGCCGACAACAGCTTGATCTGCAGGTCGTCCTCCCAGGTGGCGTCGTCGGTGTCCAGGAAGGCGCCACGCGCGGAGGATCCCACGTTGTTGACCAGGATGTCCAGCCGACCGAACTCCTCGATGGCGCGGTCCACGACCACGGTGAGTTGCTCGGCGACGCGGGCGTCGGCAGCGATGCCGACGACCCGACCGGGAGAGGCGGAGTCGAGTTCGTCACTGACCGCATGCAGGCGCTGCTCGTCACGAGCGCAGATGACGACGTTCGCGCCCTCCGAGGCGAGCTGAGCGGCGGTCGCGCGACCGATACCCCGACTGCCCCCGCTGATGACCGCAACACGGCCTGCCAGTCCAAGCTCCATCAGCGATCCTCCTCCCGTCGGGCCTTGACGGCGAGAACGGGGGTGTCGGCGTGCAGCAGGATCTCCTGCGAGGTGGATCCCAGCACCAGCTTGCCCATCGGGGTGCGCCGTCGGATTCCGACGACGATGAGTTCCGCGTCGAGTTCCCTGGCGACCCGCACCACGCTCGCCCCGGGACTGCTCGGGCCGATCTCGAGCCGCCCGTCCGCGGCGACGCCCGCGGAGGTCAGCGTGGCGACCGCCGCGTCGACCGCCGCGCGAGCCTGCTCGAACCGCGAGTCGTCGCTGCTCTGGCTGACCCCGACGTGACCGACCAACACCACCGAGGCGTCGCGTAGCCGAGCCTCACGTTCGGCGTGGGCGAGGGCGGCCGCGCCTTCCGCACTGTCGGAGTACAGGACGACGATCCTCATCGTAGACCTCCGGGTCTCATGGGACGGGTGGGGTTCATGCGGTTCGAGGCGCGGCGCGAAGTGGGCTGGTCACGTTGCTCGGGTCAGTCGCAGGGTCGTCGTCGGTGGGGTCCCAAAGTGCCGTGTGCGCCCGACTCAGGGCAGCGTCGGGACCATGCCGCCGTCGACGAGCACGCTCTGCCCCGTGACGTAGCCGGCGGCCGAGGACGCGAGGAAGGCGACGAGATCGCCGAGATCGCGCGGGTCGCCGTAGCGGCCCATCGGGATGGTCGCGATCGAGTTGGCCCGGACCTCCTCGCGTGTGATGCCCTGCCGCTCTGCGGCCTTGGCATCGAGCTGATCGACCCGGTCGGTCTGGATCCGGCCCGGCGACACCATGTTCACGGTGATCCCGGACGGAGCGAGCTCGACCGCCAGGTGCTTCACCAAGCCGACCAACCCCGGGCGGTAGACGTTGGAGATGACGAGGTTCGGGATGGGCTTGCGCACGCTCGACGAGCCGAGCACGAGGATCCGCCCTCCACCGCGAGCCTCCATGGCGGGGATCGCGTGACGGACGGCGTGGACGACCGACATCAGGGTGAGTTCGAAGCCCGTGCGCCAGTCGTCCTCGGTGACGGTGGCGAAGGTGCCGGGCGGCGGCCCGCCGGCGTTACAGACCAGGATGTCCAGGCTCCCGAACGCCTCCTGCGCGACGGCGAAGGCGTCGGCGACCTGCGATGGATCGCGCACGTCGACGACCTGCGTGACGACCTCGGCCCCATCGGCCCTGAGGTCGGCCGCGGTCGCTTCCAACGCCTCCGACCCGCGGGCGCAGAGAACCAAGCGGTTGCCAGCGGCGGCGAGGGATTCGGCGCATCCGCGACCCAGGCCCTTGCTCCCGGCGAGGACGAGGGCGGTACGCGGCTCGTTCGAGGTGGTCATGGGTGCTCCGTAGATCGGGTGAGAGCGGTCAGGGGAAGGTCGAGCGCATCGGCGAGTGCCGCGACGAGCTTGTCGCTCAGCATCAGGTAATCGGGGTAGCCCTGGTTGGCCCGCCGGTCACCGGGGAGGCGCCCTTTGCGATCACTGGCGGCGGCCACCCGTTCGCGCAGATCGTCGATCCGCGCCTCGAAGCCAGCGCCGGGGGTCAGCACACGGACATCGAGCGCGATGACGACGTGCGCGACCCGCTGTATCCTGCTGAGGTCGTTGGTCGCGCCGACCTGGTCACCGGTTGCGCCACCCGACACCACGCCGGCCAGCAGGTCGACCAGCAAGGCCAGCACCCAACCCTTGTGGCCGCCGACGCCCAGCATCGCCCCCGCGAGCGCGTCCGTCGCATCGGTCGTCGGCTGTCCGTCGACATCGAGCGCGACACCCTCAGGCAGCGTTCGGCCCTCGAGCTTCGCACGTCGGATCGAGCCGACGGTCGTCACGCCGGGGGCGACGTCGATCAGGACCGGATGCTCGGTGCCCGGAGCCGCGCAGGCGAGTGGGTTGTTGCCCAGCAAGCGTCGGGCGCCGGGTTCCGGCACAAGGCGTGGCGAGGCGTTCGACCCCACGAGTGTCAGGCATCCGGCTGCCGCCCCGCGGAGCGCCGCGTCCCCGATCCGTCCGGCGTGGTTGGATCCCTGGACGGCGACGAACCCGACCCCACGCGCCTGGGCGAGCTCGACGGCGCGGTCAGCTGCCCGGGCCAGCACGACCTGGCCCAACCCGTTGTCACCGTCCAGCACCACCGCGGCATCGGTGGTTGACAGCTCGCGGATCTCGGGCGTCGCGTTGGTCAACCGCTGGTCGAGTCGCTGTAGCATCAACAGCAGCCGGACGAGCCCGTGGCCCGCCGAACCCTCGAGCTCTGCGGTGACGAGCGTGTGCACCGTCCACGTCGCATCGTCGTCGGGGACACCTCGAGCCCGCAGCGCAGCCTCCATCGCGGCGCGCAGACCCGCCACCTCGACCCGATGGGGCGAGGTGCCGCCGTCGTCCACCGCGGTGGGGTTCATGCGCCGGCCGACATCGTCAGTTCGACCTCGGCCCCGACCTCGCGACCGAGTGCCTCCAGCTCGTCGAGTACCTCCAAGCGGACCGGAATACCCTCGACGGAGCGCACGGTGCGGATCTCCGCTTCAGGTTGTCCGGCGTAGAGCACCCGCTCCTCCCCCGGCGCGGGAGCACACTCGTTCAACCAGTCGAGGTAGCGGTCCATGCTGGCTTCGAATCCGGCCAGGTCCGTGAACGCCTCGATGTCCATGGCGATCAGGGTGTGGTTGTTGAATCCGGTCCCGACCTCACCCAGCAGCCGGCTCCCGGACAACACGGTGCCGAGGATGTCCACGGCCGCGGCCAGCCCGTAGCCCTTGTGCGACCCGAGGTCGTAGGTCGCACCCAGGTGCAGCATCTGGAAACCGTCCGGGACCTCCGTCGGGGTCATGATCGGGATACCTCGTGCGTCGGCGATCACCCCTCCCGGCAACGTCGTCCCGTCGCGCTGCGCCAAGCGGATCTTGTTCATCGCCACGGTGGTGGTCGCTGCGTCGAACACGAACGCATCCCGTCGGCCGGCCGGGGCGGCGACGGCGATCGGGTTCGTCCCCAGCCGTGGCTCGGCACCGAACGTCGGCAGCACCCTTGGGCCGCAGGCCGTGCTGCAGACACCGATCATGCCGTGGTCGAGCGCGCGCATCGCGTGGTAGGCCGCCATCCCGAGGTGGCGGCTGTTGTTCACCACCACGACGCCGACCCCGACCTCGCGGGCCTTGTCGATGGCGAGGTCCATCGCGCCCACCGCGACCACGCCCCCGAGACCGCCATCCCCATCGAGGGTTGCGCTCCCTGGCCGCTCGCGCACGACCCTGACGTCCGGTCGGGGGTTGATGTGCCGGTCGCGTATCCCTTGCACGTAGACGGCGAGCAGGTTGGAGACCCCGTGGCTCTCCACGCCACGCAGGTCGGCTTCGACGAGGCAGTCGGCGGCGAGCCGAGCATCGCCAGCCAGGACATCGCACGCCTCGAGGATGGTCGCCACCGCATCGGTCAGCACGGTGGCGGACACGAGCGCGCGACGGTCTGCGGCCGCGAGATCGACCCTCATCGGTCGCTCCCAGGGTCGCCCGAACCAGCCCCCGGCTCGTCGTCGCCACCGTCCCCGTTCCCCCTCGGTTCGACGACACCTGGGGCGTCACCGTCGGCCGAAACCTTGTCCAAGACGGAGCCGCCCGTGGCGCTCGAGGCACGCTTGCCCGTCCCGAACGCGAGGCCGAGCATGCGGGTGGCCGGTTTGATCAGGACGATCACGACCAACAGGATCAGGAGCCAGCGGGCGATCGGACGCTCGAGGATCCACATGAAATCACCCCGGGAGATCACGAGGGTCTGGCGCAGACTGTCCTCGGCCAACGGTGCCAACACCAGCGCCACGACCAACGCCGCAGGCGAGTATCCGTGGATCTTCATGAAGAATCCGACGACACCGAACACCAGCGCCAACCACAGCTCCACCTGGCTGGCGTTGACGCTGTAGGCACCGACGGCGCACAGCACCGCGATCCCGGGCAGGAGGATCCGGTAGGGGACCTTCAGGATGCTCACGAACACAGGGATCGCCAGGATGCACAGCACGACCAGCATCATGTTGCCGAGGTACATGCTCGCGATGAGACCCCAGGCGAAGTCCGACTCCTGGACCATCAGCAGCGGCCCCGGACGCAGGCCCCACAGGATGAAGGCACCAAGCAGCACCGCGGTCGACGCCGAGCCCGGCAAGCCCAGCGTGAGCAACGGGATCATCGCCCCCGAGGAGGAGGCGTTGTTCGCCGTCTCCGGAGCGACGAGGCCCGGCATGGCACCCTTGCCGAAGCGGGCCTTGACCCTCGAGACGCTACGTTCGAAGGAGTAGGCGACCAGCGACGCGACGGTCGCTCCCGCACCCGGTATCACCCCGAGCACGAACCCGAGCACGCTCGAGGATCCGAAGGTGTACTTCGACTCGCTCCACTCGTCCCGGCTCGGCCAGAATGCTGTCTTCGGCTTGACCGCAGTCGTGACACCCTCCGCGCGTGGGTCGTCCGTGGCCTCCGCGTCCCCGGAGGCACCGTCGTCCGCTTTACCCGACGACGGAACACCTGGCACGTCGGCGACGACCTTGTAGCCCTTGCGGTGCACACCGGTGTACATCACGTAGAAGATCTCACCGAGCCCGAACAGCCCGATCGCGATCGGCACGAAGTTCACGCCGCTGATCAACTCCGGTGATCCGAAGGTGAACCGGCTCGCCCCGGTTCCGAGGTCCACGCCGACGGTCGCGATCGCGAAGCCGAGGAGCGCCGAGATCACACCCTTGAGCTTGTTGTCACCGACCAGCAGGACCAGCGTCAACAACCCCATCGTGACCACGAGGAGGAACTCGGCCGGACCGAACGAGCGTGCAAGCTGCGCGAAGGTCGGGGTGAGCATGGTCAGCAGGATGACGCCGACGGTGCCGCCGATGAACGACGCGACGGCCTGCATCACGAGGGCCGGCCCGGCTCTGCCCTGTTGTGCGAGCGGATAGCCATCGAAGGTCGACGCCACCACGGCCGCAGCACCGGGCGTGTTGATCATGATCGCCGTGACGGTGGCGCCGTACATCGACCCGTAGTAGATCGCCGCGAGCATGATGATCGCGGACGTCGGGTCCATCCCCAAGGTCAGGGGCAGCAGGATGGCGATCCCGGCGGTCGGTCCGAGCCCCGGGAAGATGCCCACGATCAGCCCGACGACGACACCGACGAGCAGCCAGGTGAGGTTGGTGAAGGTGAGCACCGTCTGCAGCCCCGACATCAGTTCGGGGAAACCAGCCATGCGGCTCTCCTCGGCAGGCCGTGCGCGCCGGTGCCCCGACGCCAGGTAGCGGTCAGGTCAGGACAGGAAGGGGATCTCGAAGCGTCCGATCGGCAGCGAAGCGTTCAGCCACACGCGGAACAGCAGGTGGATGAACAGCGGTATCCCGACCGCGACGCCGACGTTGGTGACCCACCGACCCGGGTTCAGCAGGTGCAGGACGACGAGGATGAACAGGAACATCCCGGGCACGGCCCCGAGCAGCTGCATCACGAACACGAACGCGAACATCAACGCGCCGATGATGCCGAGGTCCTTCCAGTAGGCGTTGGCCTCGTCGGCTTGACGCGCGCGCAGGTCCATGAGCACGTTGAGCAACGTGAGCACGACCAAGACACCGCCGACGACCCGGGGGAAGAAGCCCGCGCCCAGACGACCGTCGGAGGTGTAGAAGCTGTAGTTGAACCCCATGACGAAGTAGGCGACAGAGGCGGCCAGAAACACGGCGCCGCTGGCGATCTTGATCATCGTCGGCCTCCGCTGGCCCGCCGGTGCGGACCGGGTGTCGAGGTCGCGTGCGCCTCGCACGCAGGTAGAGCCTGGACATCGGGGGATGCGCCGCCTTGCGACGCATCCCCCGATGTTGCGGTGTCACGCCGAGCTGGTCGCTCGACGGTCAGTCGATCACGCCCTCCTCACGCAGGGCCGTCTCGAACCCGGAGTACACGGTCTCGATGAGCGTGCCGAACTCGTCGCCGTAGACCAGGTTCTCGGTCAGCAGGTTCTCTTCGATGTACTCCTGCCACGCGTCGGTCGCGACGATCTCCTGGATGGTCTCTTCCCACCACTCGACCACGCGTGGGTCGACGTCGGGCGGCATGACCAGCCCGCGGATGAACGTCACGTCGATCTCGAAGCCGGCCTCCTCGAACGTGGGTACGTCGGGCAGCTGAGGCAGACGCGCCGGCCCCGAGATGGCCAGGGGCTTGAGGTCACCCGACTCGACCAGACCGATGACGGGACCGGGCACGCGCATCAGCGCGTCGGCGCTCCCGGACAGCAGCGTCGAGGTGGCTTCGGGCGTCCCGTCGTGCGAGACGTAGTCCCAGTCCAGCCCCGCCTGGTTGAACACCGCGGCAGGTGCGAGGAAGTCGAGCTGCGTGGCCCCGACACCGGCGATCACCGGCGGGTTGTCCTCCGCAGCCGCGAGGAACTCCTCGAGGGTGTCGAACTCGGAATCGCCGGGCACGAACAGCGCGACCTCGTCGGTCGCGAGCAGCGCCAGCGGCGTGAACTCGGTGGGCTCCCATCCGGTATCGGCCTGGAGCGGAGTCGCAGTGAAGCTACCGCTGGTGGTCGAGATGGCGTAGGGGTTGCCCGTCTGGCTGTGGACCGAGCCCCACCCGCGAGCACCGGAACCACCCTCGAGGTTCTCGACGGCGATGTTGCCCGGCCAGCGGCCCGTCTCCTGGAGCAGGTCCGCGAGCAGGCGTGACATGATGTCGTTGCCGCCACCGGGCGAGAAAGCCACGGTGAAGGTCAGGGTCTCGTCAGGATCGGGGTAGACGAAGTCGTCGTCAGCGTCGGCAGCGGCATCGTCCTCCGCGTCTTCGGCCTCCTCAACCTCGCCTGCGTCATCGTCCTCGGCCGCGGCGTCATCGACGGGCTCGGTCTCAGGCGCCTCGTCCGCGCCGCAGGCCGCGATCATCAGTGATGCCGCGAGCACGGCGAACAGTGAACTCTTGAACCTCTTCAAGGATGTCCCTTCCATTCCGCCTTCGTGGGTGCCGATCGAGGGACGTCGACCTGGTCGCCGGTCCGCCACCGGGTCGGGGCCACGCGTTGTATGGTCCCGACGGTCGGCGACTCTCCCTCGCCCGACTGGATCCGACCGCGCCTCGCGGTCGGTGATTTCCCGTACATCCCTACTGTCGCCTGAGGCGCTCCCGCCAACCACCACGAACCGGTGATGGAGCGATAGCTTCCACCTATAGCCAACGGTAGTAGCCCTCGCTGCACCAGCGACAGGCGGACTCGACCCGCGCCGAACCGGCCACGATTAGGCATGCCCGTCGGTGCGGGAGGTCAACGCGATCTCCCAGCTGAGGTAGTCGCGCATCGCGACTTCGCCGACCTCGAGCGGGTGACGCCAGACGTCACCAGGGTCGTCGGGCAGGCCGTCGCGCCCGCGTACCACGGCGCGGCCCGATGCTTCCCACGCAGCGACCCCACCCTCGAGCACGACGAGGTGATCGACGGCGCCTCCTTCGACCCGGAACAGGGCTTCAGCAGCGAGCAGTGACCGCTCACCGTCCGTGCAGCTCAGCACGGCAGGACCATCCAGGGTCGGTGGATCGAGCTCGAGTCGCCGTCTAGGGAGCCAGTGTGTCCCGGGCAGGTGCATCGCCTCGTACTCGGGACTGGGGGCGACCGACCAACACCGAGCGCCGAGATCAAACCACCGCTGCGCCTGCGACGGATCCACCGTCGGGACCTTCGCGCGGGGTCGCGACAGCGCTCGCGGCTCCGCCGGGGTGGAGCGCCATCCGCCGCCGGCATCCCGCCACGCCGGCAATCCTCCATCGATCACGGCGACGTGCGGCACCCCGAGCCGGGAGAGCCAGTACCCGGCGAGCAGGGACCGTTCCCCGCCGTCGCAGGCCACGACCGCGCCTACCTGTCGGATGGCCATCCACTCGTCGAGTTGCTGGATCAACTGACCGCTGAGCACCGGGACGAATCCCTCGCCGCTCCCCTGCCCCGGAGCCGGCGGCTGGACGTCGAAGGCATAGCACCACCGATCCTCGCGACGTGACCGTTGCTGCACCGCGGTGGCGGCGTCGAGCAACTCGACCCCCGCGTCGGTGGCGAGGTCGCGCAAGCCTGCGAGCTGCCGGTCGTCGAGTTCGGTGCGCGGCGCCGCGGATGCCACCTCGCCCCGGACCAGTGGCTTGCCGGCCAGCGCCCACCCCATGGTTCCATCGTGCAACGCGCGAGCGCCCGTGATCCCCGCAAGCCGGAGGGTGCGGGCCGCGATGATCCCGCGGGTGCGTCCGGTGCAGTGCACCACGACGTCGTGACCCGCGGCGGCAGCTTCGGCCGCGGCTCCGAGCACGTCGAACCCGGGGGTGTTGCGGGCCGAGGGGACGTGTTCACGGCGGTGCTCGAACGGGGTTCGCACGTCGAGCACGACCGGTGGCCGCGACCCGGACAGCGCGGCATCCAGCTCATCGGGCTCGATGAGCAGATCGGCATCCTCGGCCAGGATCCGCTCGCCAAAGCGTTTGCTCGGAACGTTGCGGCCACGTTCGAGCGAGCCACCTGTCGCCTGCCAACCGCGGATCCCACCGTCGAGGACGGACACCTGTCGGTAGTCGAGACGCTCGAGCATCCCCGCCGCGACGCTGGCCCGACCGTCCCCGTCCCCGTCGTCGACGATCACGATACGGACATCGAGGTCCGGTAGGAGCGTGTCGGCACGGAGCTCGACCTCGCCGATCGGCAGGTTGGTCGAGCTCGGGAGGTGCCCGGCAGCGGCCTCCGGGGGCTCGCGGACGTCAAGCAGCGCGTAGGGCGCCTGGTCGGCCAGCAGCGCGCGGAGCCCCCCCGGGGTCAAGTGTTCGAGCACGGCGGGCTCAACTCTCGTCTCCGGGGGGGCGAAGCGGATCGGTCCCTACAGGACACCAAGGTCGCTGAGGATGGACTTCAGATCGGCCAGCTCGTCCGCCGAAGGCGTCGTCAGCGGTGGACGGACGGGACCACCGGCCAGGCCCACGAGCTCCGATGCGGCCTTGACGACCGCGGCGTGGCCCTTCGCCGCCGCCAGGCGACGCAGGGGAGCCAGCCGCTCGTAGAGCGCCGCGCCGTCATCCCAGCGACGTTCGACCGCCGCCTCGTACATGTCGACGAAGTACTGCGGCATGAAGGTCGCACCGGTTGTCGAGCTGCCGACCATCCCGAGCGCGAAACACGGCCACATCATGGCCTCGGAGCCACCGAAGATCGTGAGGCGATCACCGACGAGCGACACGGTCTGCTCGAGCTCCATGATGTTGCGTGACGCCTGCTTGACGGCGACGACGTTGTCGAGTTCCGACAGTTCGACGAGGTGCGCCGGGGTGGTGTTGAATCCAGCCCGCTCCGGGGCGTTGTAGATCCAGATGTCGATGTCGGCTTCGTCGCTGAGCGTCTTGAAGTGGCCGTAGACACCCTCCCACGTGACCTGGGAGAAGTAGGGAGGGGTCACGAGCACGCCGGCCGCCCCGACCTCCTGGGCGTACTGGGTCAGCTCCAGAGCCTCTCGGGTGTTGGAGTGCGAGGTCCCGGCGACGACGGCCTTCTTGCCGTCAGCGGCCTCGACCGTGGACCTGATGATCTGCTTGCGCTCCTCGGTGCTGAACGTGGGGAACTCGCCCTGCGTGCCGAGCACCACCAAGGCATGGGCGTTCGAGTCCGCGCCGAACGCGGTGTTCTGCTCCAAGCCCGCGAAGTCGATCTCGTAGTCGTCGTGCAGCGGGGTGGTGAGGATCGTGTGGATCCCCTTGTGGTAATCGAAAGCTGGCATCGTGTTCCCTTCGATCTCGCGATCTCGTCTCGCCTGCGCGTCTCACGCGGATCCGTTGTCGGATCCACGGCCCCCCCGCTCGTGAGCTGCTGGTGGAAACATCTTCGGGCCGGTCGACTCGGCTGCCTAGAGCGGACCGGGCGATACCCTCATAGGTCCCGACTATGGACGGATGGCGGTCGACCTCGGGGCCGCGAGGTCACCCGCGCCGGATGGCGCCGAACACCGACGGGGGTCATCACGAAGGGTGATGACCCCGATAAGCGACTGGGCCTTCCACAATCGTGGCCCGTATGCGTAGCGTCGATGGCGAACCGCGGGCGGCGAGCAGCCCGGGTCCAGCCGAGCGACGGTCTGGGCTCACACCCGCCGCCCGTGACGCGCGACCCGCCCGTCAACGACCCGCACGTGAAGGGATCGATACCCCGTGAGCACCATGACCGCACCGTCCGAGTCGGACGCGTCGAGCGCGACCGGCACCACCCCCGCAGGCCTGCCCGTCTACGACGTCGACGTGCACGAAGCCTTCAAGAGCCTCGATGACCTCCTGCCCTACCTCGAGGAACCGTGGCGGACCCTGATGGGTCGCGGCTCGTTCAAGGGCATCACGCCGCCCTACGCCAAGTGGGCCTCGGGCGGCGGTGGTCGCGCGGATGCCAAGCCCGCCGACGGTGGCCCTCCCGGTTCCGACTACGACCTGATGTGCGAACAGCTCATGGACGCGTACAACATCAAGAAGGTGGTGCTCACCGGGTACTTCTTCCCGGTGATCATGGAGGACATGCAGGTCGAGCTCGCCTCCGCGCTTGCCCAGGCGTACAACGACTACCAGATCGATCAGTGGCTGAACCGAGACGAGCGCTTCCTCGGCTCGGTGCACGTCGCACCTCAGGACCCACAAGCCGCGGCCGCAGAGATCGACCGCATCGGCGAGCACCCCCAGATGGTGCAGGTCATGCTCGCGATGACCACCCGCGCCTACGGCGATCCCTTCTACTTCCCGATCTACGAGGCCGCAGAGCGCCGTGGCCTGAGGATCGCCTTCCACCAGTCGACGCACGTCCAGGGTGCGTGCGGCATGGGCCGCTACTACATCGAACGGCACATGCTGATCCCTCAGGCGACCATGTCACAGTGCATCAGCCTGCTGTGCAACGGCGTGTTCGACCGGTTCCCCGACCTGCGCTTCATGGCCCTGGAGGGTGGATGGACATGGCTGCCCCACGTCCTTTGGCGCATGGACCGCGAGTACCGCTCGTTGCGCCAGGAGATCCCCTGGGTCAAGAAGATGCCCAGCTCCTACTTCCGTGACGACAAGCGCATGCTGTTCGCTACCCAGCCGACCGAGGACATCACCGCCGACGAGTGGCTCAAGACCCAGGAGCTGATCGGCAGCGACGACCTGCTGGTCTTCGCGACCGACTATCCACACTTCGACTTCGACTCGCCGATCCGCTCGCTGCCGGCACGGCTGCCCGAGGACCTCAAGCGCAAGATCCTGTTCGACACCGCGCACGAGTTCTACGGCGTCTGATCCGGCCGTGTCCGCGGCGGAGACGCCGGGACGGCGACGTCATCAGCATGGAGGAGCGAGTCGTGAAACACCACGTCGCACGCGAAGAGGACTTCGGCCCCGGAGAGGTGCGCACTGTCCGCGGAGCCAGTCAACCGGTCGTCGTGATCTGCACCGACAAGGGTGAGTTCCGCGCCGTGCGAGCGCTGTGTCCCCACCAGGGCGCCGAGCTCGCCGCCGGTCAGGTCACCAACCTGACGGTCAGTGACGACCCGGGGAAGTACTTCATCGATCCCGACGCGACCGTGCTGCGTTGCCCATGGCACAGCTTCGACTTCGACGTCGACTCGGGACGCTGCGCGTCGGACGGGAAGTTGCGGGTGCGCACCTACCCGGTCAGCGTCGAAGACGGGGACGTCCTGGTGGAGATCTGACCATCGGTGCTCACCAGGAGCGGAGCCCCTGCCCACGAGGCGACCGCCTGCGCGCCTCGGGCGCCGGCGTCGCCGTGTCGGCGGTGCTGGCGCTGATCCTGGTCGCGTGCGGCACGGACCAGGCGGATCCTCTCCCGGCTCCAGGCGATGGGCAGGAACCTGCGGCAGCGCACACGGAGGACGCGAGGGCCGAGGCGAGCGACGAGGTCCTGACCATCGTCGCATCGACGACCGTGCTGGCCGACCTGACCGAACAGGTCGCCGGACGCGTCGCCGAGGTCGTCTCGATCGTCTCGGTCGGCGGCGATCCACACGTCCACGAGCCGACCCCCGGGGACGCCCGGTTGCTCAACGATGCCGACCTGGTGATCCACAACGGCGTCGGTCTCGAGCCCTGGCTGGTGCCGCTGCTCACACGGGCCGGTGTCGCCTCGATCGCCGTCGCCGACGACCTCGGGGCGGAACTCCTGCACGAGGACGACGGCGAGCCCGACCCGCACCTGTGGATGGCCCCACCCTACGCGCAACGCTACCTCGAGCGGATCGCCGAGGCCGTGAGCGACCTGGTCCCCGACCGAGCAGCAACGATCTCGGAGGACCTGGCGACAGCGACGACGAACATGGAGGAGCTCGACGCCGAGCTGGCGGAGCGACTCTCGACGATCCCCGACCACCACCGCAAGCTCGTCACCAGCCACGACGCCTACGCCTACTTCGCCCGCCACTACGACCTCGAGGTCGTCGGCACCGTCGTGGGGGTGTCGACCGAAGAGGAGCCCAGCGCACGGCGGATCGGCGCCTTGGTCGATGCCGTGCGCGAGCAGGGCGTGCCGACCATCTTCGTGGAGACCACGGTGTCACCGGACGTGATCGAGTCGATCGCTCGGGACGCCGGCGTGGAGGTGGGCGACCCGCTGTACGGCGACTCGCTCGGCCCTCCCGGAAGCGGCGCCGACGACTACGCGGGGATGATGCGGTCCAACGTCGACGCCCTGGTGGCCGGGTTGGCCGTCGACCAGGCGGGTGAGGCCGACGAGGATCATGGCCCCGGGGACGGACGATGATCAGCGATGCGCTGACCCCGGTCATCCGCACCCAGGGGCTGACGGCCCACTACCGTTCGCTGCTCGCGCTCGAGGATGTGACCTTCACCGTTCGCCCAGGGATGCGGGTCGGGGTGATCGGACCCAACGGTGCAGGCAAGTCCACGATGCTCCGCTGCCTGATGGGGTTGATCCAGCCGACGCGCGGCGAGGTCGAGGTGCTCGGACGCACGCCGCGCCGCGCCCGACGTCACGTCGGCTTCCTGCCCCAGCGCCAGGAGGTGGACCTCACCTTCCCCGCACGGGTGCGTGATGTGGTCGGCATGGGCCGATACCCGCACCGAGGCCCGATCGGCCGCACCCGGCCCGACGACCGTGACGCCGTCGAGCGGGCGATGGCACACGTCGCGATCGACCACCTCGCGTCTACACCGTTGAGCGAACTGTCCGGCGGCCAGCAGCAGCGAACCTTCCTCGCACGCGCACTGGCCCAGGACACCGACCTGCTCATCATGGACGAGCCCTACGCCAACGTCGACGCGACGACCTGCGCGATGATCGACCGCGTGCTCATCAGTCTGCGCTCGGCTGGACGCACCGCGGTCGTGGTCGATCACCAGTTGGATCGTGTCCAGGAACGCTACGACCAGGTGTTGGTCCTCAACACCGTCCTGCACCACGACGGGACGCCGGACACCGCCACGGAGGCGTCCGTGCTCAAACGCGCGTACGCCGGCAGCGCGCTGATCATCGACGGGGATCAGCGGGTGATGCCCGCATGAGCGACCTGGTCCTCGCCCCGCTGGTCGACTACGGCTTCATGCGCACCGGCCTGCTCGCGGCGCTGATCGTCGGCGGCTGTTGCGCGCTGCTGTCCTGCCTGCTCGTGGTGCGCGGCCGATCGCTGCTCGGCGACGCGGTCAGCCACAGCGTCCTGCTCGGCGTCGTGATCGGCTACCTCGTCGGCGGGGAGTTCGGCATCCTGCCGGGAGCCATGCTCGTTGCGGCGGTCAGCGGCGCCGCCATCTCCTTCGTCGCGCGCAGAACCCCGCTCGAGGCCGAGACGGCCATGGGCGTCGTGTTCACCCCGCTGTTCGCACTCGGGCTGGCGATCATCTCGGTGGTCCAGCCTCGCGGGATCGACCTCTTCCACGTGCTGTTCGGCAACGTGCTCGGTGTCTCGCCCAGCGACGTCTGGTTGACGGGTGTCGCCGCGGGGTTGGTGGTCGCCGTGGTCCTGGTCGGGTTCCGCGCGTTCGAACTCTGGAGCTTCGACCCGGTGCTGGCCGCCTGCATGGGGATGCGTACCGGTGCGATGGACCACCTCTTCACCGCGCTGCTGTCCGCGGCCATCGTCGCGGCGCTGAAGACCGTCGGGCTGGTCCTGGTGGTCGCGATGCTGATCCTGCCGGGTGCGACGGCAGCGCTCGTCTGTCGACGACTGGCCACCATGATGGCGCTGGCCGTGGCCGTGGGGATGGGATCGGGCGTGGTCGGCCTCTACGGTTCCTACCACCTCGACGTCGCCTCCGGCCCAGCGATCGTGCTGGCGGCGTCGGGAGCGTTCGTCGTGGTACTGCTGCTGGCACCTCGGAGCGGCTTGCTGACGGGCCGCTGGACGCATTGGCGCCTTCGCACCCACAGGAACGGGGCGGTGGGTGGCACCTCCCCCACGACCGACCCACTGGGAACCGATCAGGTGAGTGACGCGACCATCCGGGCGTCGTCCGAACACACGTAGCGCAGGAAGCGCCTAGCGTCAGGATGCAGCGCCGTGTCCGCATGCCAGATGGCATGGATGGTGCGCGACTCGGCGAACCCCTCGCAGGGCACCGCGACGAGGCGACGGGAGAGCAGTTCGTCGGCGACGGTCAGCCGTCCGAGCACGGCAGGGCCCACGCCGTCGAGGACCGCGGACTTGAGCGCACCGGTCGAGGACAGCTCCACCCGTGGCACGGGGAACGTGGATGCACGCCACGGGGCGAACAGGTCGTCGAGGTACCGGCGGGTCTCGGAGCGCTCGTCACGCTCCACGAGCTCCGCTCGAGCGAGCTCCGCGATGCCCAGCTGCGTGCCCGCGTCCGCATGGGCGGCCCACGGATGGTCCGGCCGGACCACGACCACCAGCTCGTCGCGGCCGAGCATCACCGATCGGAGCGCGCGGGCGTCGAGGTTGGGCCCCTCCCCTGGGACGCACAGGAACCCCAACGAGACGTCCCCGGCCGCGACACGATCGATGACCTCGGGCGTGTTTCGCACCGAGACCGCCACCGACGGAGCATGCGTGCCCAGCGCGTTCAACCAACGTGGCAGCAGGTGATCACCGGCGACCGGGCTCGCGAGGATCGCCAGCCGTCGTGCCTGTCCGCTTCCGAGCCCGGCAGCCGCTTCGTCGAACGCGTGCGCCGCGTCGACCACCTGGCGGGCCCAGCCGAGCATCGCCCGCCCCTCGTCGGTGGCGCGCGACCCCGTCGGCCCGCGCTCCAGGAGGGCGAAGCCGAGCTTGCGCTCCATGCGGGCGATGCGGTTGCTGGCCGCCGGTTGTGAGAAGCCGTGGTACTCGGCGGCGCGGGTCAGGCTGCCGAGCTCGATCGTGGACACGAACAGCTCGAGCGTCACGAGGTCGGCGACCGGTCCTGCGCCGTTCACGAGGCTCCGTCGATCACCCCGACGACCTCGGCCGCCCACCGCGGGGTAGCGAGCATGTCGATGACGAGCCCCTCGAGCTCCTCCGCAGCACCCGGCGACAGCGCGTCGCCGACCAGCGAGTGGAACTTCGCGCGCAGCTGCGCGGGACCGACCGGGTTCTCCGGCATCCCGCGGGGATGGGTCACCTCCGCCGCCCCGACACCGGGGATCCGCACACGGGTCACACGCTCCGCAGGGAAGCGGGCATCACTGTCGTCGGAACCGATGACCTCGACCTTGGAGGCGAGCGTCCGCGTCCGCTGATCCGTCAAGGCGCTCGGGCTGAAGGCGTCCATCCCGAGCAAGCCGTCCGGGGAGTCCGTGGTGAGCGCCTGTGCCACGCACCACGGCACCGACAGCCGCGCAGCCACGGGGTCGTCGGGCGCGATGTCGGTCAGCACCGCAGCCGCATCGTAGGTCGCTACCTCGATGCGTTCGATCGCGTCCAGGTCGAGCTCGTGGGCCCGCGCGAGCTCCCCCGCCGCGTCGATCGCGCCGAAGGCGTGCCCGCAGCAGGCATGGGGCTTGACCATCTGGCGATCGATCTCCCAGGGCTCACCCAGCGGACGCCCGAGCCGTGTTCGGTCGACGTCACCACCGGCGAAGGCGGCGTAGAACCCCTCGGGATGATCGAGGGCACCGGCAGGCCCCCGCAGGCCTGCTTCGACGAGTTGCACGACGTAGACCCCGGCCATGGCGCCGTGCGCCGCATGCAGGTGCTTGGCCTCGGGTGCGCCACCCAGGATCCCGAAGGTCCCCGAAGCCACGGACGTCGCCAGTCCCATCGCCTCGGCCAAGCGGCGGGCGTCCAGACCCTGCGCACGGCCGAACGAGGCCGCCGAGGCGATCGGACCCACGGTCCCGGTCGCATGGAACCCACGGCGACGGTGTGCCGGCGTCATGGCCGCGCCGATGCGCCCCCCGAGCTCCCATCCGGCCACCACGCCCGCGAAGGTTTCGGCGCCGTGCAGCTGGGTGCGACGCCCGGCACCCAGCAGCGGCGAGACTATCGCGACGGAGGGATGCCAGCCGGTGACGTCGATGTGGACATCGTCGAGCTCGAGGGCATGCGCCGCCGCGGCAACGGCGCCCGTCTCGAGCATCATCCCGCCATCGCGGGCCGCATGGGCTGCGAACACCTTGGCGCTTGGCGCGCACCGGCCGACCACGTAGGCCGCGATCAGGTCGAGGATCGCACCCTCGTAGCGTGCACGGACCTCGGCCGGCAGGCGTTCGGGATCCAGGTCGGCGACGAGCTCCGCCAACCACGGCAGGGCCGGGGCGTCGTCGTCGAGGGGCGGTGAGGCGCTGTTCATCGGGACACCTCGCTCGTCCGGTCGGGCCCATCGCGCAGCGCCGCGAGGTCGGCGAGCACCTCGAGCCAGTCGGGATCGTCGCCTCCGGCGAAGCGCTGCTGGAGGCCACGGTCGACGTCCCAGCGCATCCGCTCGTAGCCGGCCTCGGCCATGATCGGGTCGACCCCGACCTCGCGCAATGCCCCCGCGACCTCCTCGAGCTCGTTGCTCCGGCGCTCGCCGTGGATCGCGTGCCGCTCGATCAGGTGCTTGACCAGTTCCGGGAACGAGTACCCGCCGAAGCTCTCCTCGAACGACTCCAGCACGCGTTCATGGACGCCGGTGGGGTAGCAGGCGAGCATCGCCTCGAGGCTCAGTGCCTCGAGTCCCTTGACGAACAGGCTGCGGAACATCTTGATGCGAGCTGCCTCGCCGGGCGTGGTCGACACCGGCGTGGCCCGCAGGCCGACGTCGCTGAACACCTCGTCGACCAGCGACGTAGCCCGGCTGCCGGCGAGCAGCAGCGGGAGGCGTTCGAACCGGTCCGTGACGTTGGCCATCACGGCGACGTCGACGTACGCCACCCCACGGGGCTCGAGCGTGGTCGCGATGTCGTGCTTGACCCCCGGAGCCACCGAGTTGATATCGAGGTACCACTGACCATCGCGCAGATGCTCGGCGATCGAGGCAGCCGCGACCGACGCCTGCGTGCAGACCACCGCGGAGACGACCACGTCCGCGGCTGCGGCGAGCGGCGCCGGGCCCTCAACCATGGCGACCCCGCCGTCCCGGGCGCGGCGCTGGATCAACGCCGAGCTGTCCTGGGCGATGTCGTAGGCCACGATGTCGGTCATCCCCCGGGCCTTGAGCCCACGGGCGAGGGTGGAGCCAGCCTCCCCGAAGCCGAGGAATCCGATCGTGGGCATGTCAGCCTCCACTCTCGTCCGGCAGCCGGATCCACGTCGCGGTGACGACCGCAGCCAGTTTGTCGTCGTCCTCTCGATACACCCGGGACTCCAGGTTGACCACGGCACGGCCCTTCTTGAGGAACCGCGCTTCACATCGGGCCGGGCCGGTCACCGGACGGATGAACTTCAGGTCCATGTCGAGCGTCACGCAGGTCGAGAGGGCATGCTTGCAGAGGTGGCCCATCGAGATGTCGGCGGCCATGGCGATCACACCGCCGTGCAGCGAGCCCTGAGGGTTGTACATGTACGACGAGGTCGGGATGCGCACGGTGCAGGTGTCGTCGCCGTAGCTGACCTCGAAACCGAAGAAGCGCAGCAGGAAGAACGCACCGAAGTCGGGTTCGGTCTCCTGCAGGCCCTGCTCGAGGCGGTCACGGATCGTCGGTTCGTCCATGCTGGCTCCGCTCACGAGTAGGTGAACCGCGGTGCACGCTTCTCCATGAAGGCCTTCACGCCCTCGCGGTAGTCCTCGGTGCCGAACGACGACAACCGCAGGTGCGCGGACTCTTCGGTGTCCTCCGCGTGACCGTCGAGGATGAGTCGGGTGATGCGCTTCGTCGCACGAACCGAGTACTGAGCCCGGGAAGCGATCGTGTGGGCCAGATCGCGGGTGAATCCCTCGATCTCGTCGGCAGGGATCACGTCGTTGACGAGCCCGATCTCGCGTGCCCGGGTCGCGTCGATCTGCTGCCCGGAGAACAGGATCGACTTGGCGTGGGCCGGGCCGACGACGTCAACCAGGTTCTTCGTCGCCGCGAGGCTGTAGACCAGGCCGAGTTTCGCCGGGGTGATCCCGAACCGGCTGGTCGGATCGCCGTAGCGCAGGTCGCACGACAGCGTCAGCCCGCACCCACCTCCCACGGCCGGCCCCTGGACCATCGCGATGGTGGGTTTGCTCAGGTGCATCAGGGCCGTCTCTGCGCGCTCACCGACCTCGTTGTACGCACGCGCTCCCTCCTCGGTCGAGCGCAAGGTCTCGAACTCCGAGATGTCCGCGCCCGCGCTGAAGGCCCTGTGGTCCGCCCCACGGAGGACGAGCACCTTGATGTCGGCCGTGTCCTCGACATCGCGCAGGACCTCCGGGAAGGCCTCCCACATCTCGAGGTTGATCGCGTTGCGCTTCTCTGGTCGGTTGAGCACGAGCCAGGCGATGTCGTCCTCGCGTACGAGCTGCAGGTGGTCGGTCATGCCTCGTCCTTGTCGTCACGGTCGCGGTCGTAGATGACGCCTTCGGCGTGGAGCGTCTCGATCGTGTCATCGTCGTAGCCGAGTTCGCGCAGCGCCTCGTCGGTGTGCTGGCCGAGCCACGGCGCAGCGGTGCGCACGCTCGGCGGGGTCTCGGACATCTTGATCGCCGGGCCCAGCACCTTCATGGGGCCGATGCTGGGATGATCGACGTCCTGGACCATCTCGCGGGCCAACACGTGCTCGTTGGCGAGGGTCTGGTCGTAGGTCAGCACCGGACCGCCAGGTACCCCGGCGGCATCGAGCTTTGCTACCCAGTGATCGGTGGTCTCGGTGGTGAGCACTGCCTCGACATCCTGTTCGAGCTCGTCGAGGTGCTGCATCCGTTCACGGAGCTCCGCGTATCGTGGATCGCTGAGCAGCTCGGGCGCTTCAAGGACCTCCTCGCAGAGCTTCTGCCACAGGCGGGGGTTGTTTCCTCCCATGGTCACGTAGCCGTCCTTGGTGCGATAGGTCTGGTACGGCGCGGTCCGGCGGTGCCGCGTCCCGGTCGGCTCCGGCACCTCCTGGGCTCCGAAGTACGCGGCAGATTCCCAGATCGTCCACGCCAACCCGCTGTCGACCAGCGACAGGTCGAGGTACTGGCCCCCTCCACCTTTCAGCCGGTGGATGTAGGCGGCGAGGATCCCCTGGACGGCGGTAGCGCCGGCCGCGATGTCGTTGATGGCGATCCCGACCTTCGTCGGCTTGCCATCCGGCTGTCCGGTCATACGGAGGAAGCCGGTGATGCCCTGGGCGATGATGTCGTAGCCCGGACGCAGGCGGTAGGGACCGGTCTGCCCGAACCCGGTGATCGAGCAGTAGATGAGATCGGTGTTGTCCGCGCTGACGGTGTCGAAGTCGAGTCCGAGCCGTTCGGTCACCCCGGGCCGGAAGTTCTCGATCAGCACGTCGGCGTCGCGGATGAGCGCGCGGGCGATCTCACGTCCCCGTTCGCTCTTGAGTTCGAGTCCCACCGAGCGCTTGTTGCGGTTCGCGGACGCGAAGCAGTAGCTCTCACCGTTGATGTGCGGTGCCAGACGACGCGAGTCGTCACCCTCCGGGAACCGCTCGATCTTGAGCACGTCCGCGCCGAGGTCGGCGAGCACCATGGTGGCGTAGGGCCCGGAGAGCACCCGGGTGAGGTCGATGACCTTGAGTCCGTCGAGTGACAACACGTCAGGGCTCCGTTCGGGGGTATGGGGTCGCGGGGTCGTCG
>SKJX01000072.1 GCA_007121785.1 Nitriliruptoraceae bacterium | reverse complement strand
TCCCGCGGCCCGGCCCAGCGGCTGCTGCGCCACTGAGCCGCCACCGCGGGTCGCCGGCCGATCAGCCCATCAGCGCCGCCCGCAGCGCGGCGGCCACCGGCCGCAGCACCACGGCGACCTGCTCGAGTTCGTCCAGGCCGAGCCGGTCGACCAGGATCGCCAGCGTCAACGACACGGCGTTGAACACCGCGTGGCCGAGGATCGGTACCAGCAGGCTGCCGGTGAGGTGGTAGGCGAACGCCAGCAGCAGCCCGACGGTGAACAGCCCCGCGAGCGCGATCGGCTGCGAGAACACGATCTCGAAGTGGATCAGCGCGAACACCGCCGACGAGAGCACCGCCCCGACCCACACGCCGAGCTTGTCCGACAGAGCACGGAATAGCACCCCCCGGAACAGCACCTCCTCGGTGATCGGCGCGAGCACCACCGCGATGAGGCCGGCCAGCAGCAGCGGCACGCCGCCGGCGAGCGCGTCCTGGAGGATCTGCTGCTCGACCGGGTCCTCGGCCTCCAGGAGGATCGCCAGCCCCGCGTTGACGCTCAAGGACACCACGGCCGTGACGACGCCGGCGCCGAGCCCGATCGCCCACATCACGGCGGTGCCACGCGTGGGTCCGAGCAGCCGCTGGTACGGGCGGCCGGCGATCAGCAGCGGCAGCAGCGCCAGCAGGAAGATCGCGATCTGGAACACCAGCGTCACCGCCAACGAGAACACCAGCTGGCCGGTGCTGGGACGTTCGACGGCTTCGGCCACCTCCATCCCGCCGATCGTCACCAGCGCCAGGTTCGGCGACACGAAGATCAGGATGGACAACACCGCGACCCACACGGCGTACGGAGAACGCACCCGCGACAGCGGAGTCCGTTCGTGTGTGCGGACCTGGCCGCTGTCGACCGGGTCCGCGCCGGGAGGATCGCCGGCCGCTGGCCCCCCTGGCGGTGGGCCGCCGGGTGGTGGCCCGCCCGGTGGCGGTGGTGGTGGCGGCGGGATCTGGGTCACGTCCGTGCCTTCCTCGCACTGAGCCAGGCGACGATCAGGGCCACCGGCAGCAGCACCGTCGCGGCGAGCACCAGCAGCGCGATCGTCGAGGTGGTGTCACGTCGGTCATCGTCCGTCGCTCGGTCGGTCGCCGCGTCGTCCCCGGGGGCGGGGACGGTGACGGACGCGGGGCCCCCAGCGACGTCGCCGACCGCGTCCTCCGCCCGCAGGGTGACGGCGTACTCCCCGGCGGGCACGCGGTCGCCGGCCTCGTCGGAGAAGCTCCACGTCGCGGTGTGGATCCCGGCGTCGACGACGCCGAGCGCGCGCGTCAGCACCGGCTCCTGGTCCGTGCCGTCGGCACGCACGTCCAGGGTCAGCTCCACCGGTTTGTTGACCTCCACCTCGACGGCTGCGGTGTCGTCGCCGGTGAGACCGTCGACCGCCCGCGTGTCGGAGGCCTCCAGCGGCGCCCCGGTGCCGTCGGGGGCCGCCAGCCGCCAGCCGCCGTCGGTCCGCGTGGCGGTCCAGGTGCCCAGCGCGCGCTCGACGCTGACACCGTCGCCCTCGATCGTCACCGGCGTGTCGCCGGTCAGACGCAGCTGCGCGTAGGTGCCGAGGTCGACGCGGATCGAGCTCGGCAGGCCCTCGGGGGTGGTCGGTTCCGTGCCGCCGTAGTAGGCCTCCAGGATCTCGGTGTACCTCGCCCCGTCCTCGGCCCGGCCGCGTGCGCCATACTGGCCCATCCCGACCCCGTGACCGAACCCGCGGCCCTCGAGGACCACCTCATCGTCGTCGAGCCCGATCCAATAGCGCGCGGTGGGCACGGTCGTGGGCAGCCGCCGCAGCCCGTCGTCGGCACGGCTCGGGTAGTCGGCCGGGCGCACCGCCGGCGCGACCGTCGACAGGAAGTCGCGCAGGTCCCCGGCACCCACCTCGACGGTGTCGCCGGCGTCGCCGGTCACCGCGATCGTCGCGTCGGGGTCATCGACGTCGCCGATCCGTTCGACGTCGGCGACCGGCACGACGGCGGCGAGCTGGTCGCCGCGGGCCAACAGCTCGTCGAACAGCTCGCGGTCGAACGTCACCGTCCACCGGTGGTAGGGCGACACCGCGTCGTAGGGGTCGTCGATCCCGATCAGCGCCGCGTGCTCGCCGGACGAGGGGAAGACCTCCTGGTTGTCGAACGTGCGACCACCGGAGGTCGAGTGGTACCGGGCCAACACCGGGGCGCCATCGTCGCGTTGCAGCACCTGGCCTCGCGTGGCCGCGACCGCCTCCGCCCACCGCTCGCCGCTGTCCTCGACGACGCCGATCCCCCGGTACACCTGACACGCGGTGGTGGGGCAGATGTCGCTGCGACGGTCCTCGGCCCGCGTCGCGTGCCACCACGCGTAGGTGCGGGCGGCGACGGCCTGCGCCTTGAGCGCCTCCAGCGGCCACCGCGCTGGCATCTCCGCGATGCCCTCCACGTAGCTCTCCATGGGGACGTCGTTGACCAGCAGCCCATCGGGGTACAGCGTCAGCTGCCCACGGTACGCACGTTCGCCATCGACGTTGATCGCGCCCTCCTCGGCCGGCTGCACCCGCACGGTGCCGTCGACCTCGACGTCGGTGACCGGCTCGCTCGCCGCTGGGGAGGCCGGTGCCGCGACGGCCGACATCACGGTCCCGACGAGCACGGCCCGGGCCACGCGCGACCGTGCACCGCTGGGCCGTCTCTCAGCCATCGAGGGCGTTGGCGGGGATCCGTTCGACGTCCGCCCCGAGCGCCTGCAGTCGCGGGATGAACCTCGCGTAGCCCCGGTCGATGTGGTGGACGTCACGCACGATCGTGGTGCCCTCGGCCACGAGCCCGGCCACCACCCCGGCCGCGCCGGCCCGCACGTCCAAGCCGGCCAGGGTCGTGCCGTGCAACGGTGCCGGCCCGCGGATCAGGGCGTGATGGCCGTCGATCTCCACGTCCGCGCCCATGCGTTCCAGCTCATGGACGAACGAGAACCGCGACTCGAACACGTTCTCCGTGCACCGCGAGGTCCCGTCCGCCTGGCTGAGCAACACCATCATCTGCGGCTGCAGGTCGGTCGGGAAGCCCGGGTACGGCAGGGTGACGACGTCGACGGCGTCGAGTCCGTCGGCCTTCACCCGCAACGAGGTGGAGCCCTCCTCGAGCACGACGCCCGCGGCACGCAGCTTGAGCAGCGGCAAGGTCAGCTCCGAGGCCCGGACGCGCTCGATCAGCACGTCCCCGCCGGTGACGGCCGCCGCCATCGCGTACGTCCCGGCTTCGATGCGATCCGGACAGGTCTCCCACGTGACCCCGCTGAGCCGGTCGACGGGATCGATCTCCAGGGTCGGGCTCCCGATGCCGTCGATGCGGGCGCCCATCGCGACCAGCATCCGGCAGAGATCCTGGATCTCCGGTTCGCGGGCGGCGTTGTCGATGACCGTGGGGCCATCGGCCAGCACGGCGGCCATCAGCAGGTTCTCGGTCGCGCCGACCGACGGGAAGTCCAGGGTGATGATCGCGCCGTGGAGCTCGGGCGCCCGCACGTCGACGTGGCCGTCCGCGACCGTGACGCTGGCGCCCATCAGTTCGAGCCCGCGGGCGTGCAGGTCGATCGCGCGGGCACCGATCTTGTCCCCGCCGGGCAGCGCGATCCGGGCCTGTCGGAGCCGCCCGACCAGCGGGCCGAGGCAGGACAGCGATGCACGGATGCGACGGACCGCGTCGGACGGGGGGTCGGGCCGCGTCTCGCTCGCTTCCAGCCGGCACGTGCCGGCGTCGAGGTCGAGGTCCACCGCCACCCCGGCACCCCGCAGCACGTCGGCCATCACCGGCACGTCGGCGATCGCAGGGACCTGCGAGAGGTGGACCTCACCGTCGGCCAGGATCGACGCCGCCATCAGCTTCAGGGCGGAGTTCTTGGCGCCGGCCAACGTGACGGTCCCGCGCAGGGGCGGGCCGCCGCGGACGCGGAAGACGTCGGTGGAGGCGGTGGGGTCCAACATGGAGGCGAGGTTAGCGAGCCCCGACCACCCCACCGGGCTGGCCGAACGAGCAGGTCAGGACGCGCGGGGGTCCGAGCGCCTCAGAGGCCCTGTCCGGTGTCGACGCGCAGCTTCTGCTTGCGCAGCGACTCCACCAGCGCGGTGTTCCGCTTGGAGGCGAGCCGTTCCTCGAGGACGCGCTGCCGCCGCTCGGCCCGGGCGACGTCGATGTCGTCCGCGAGCTCGGCGATGTCGGCGAGGACGATCACCTTGCCGTCGTCACCGACGAACAGCACCCCACGGTGGACCGCGATCTTCTCCTTCGAACCGTCCGCCATCGTCACCCGGACCGGGCCGATGTCCAGCGCGATCAGGGCCGGCTGGTGGCCGGGCAGGATCCCGATCTCACCTTCGATCCCGCGCGCGTAGATCTCCGTGATCTCACCGGAGAGCACGTGGCGTTCCGCTGAGACCACCTCGATCGGCATCGTCGTGTCGCTCATCGGTCGGCGATCTCCGCAGCCTTGCGCTGCACGTCGTCGACGTTGCCGGCGTAGAGGAACGCCTGCTCGGGGAGCTCGTCGAGCTCACCGTCGATCAGCGCCTTGAAGCCCTGGATGGTGTCCTGGACCGAGACGTACACGCCCGGGTTGCCGGTGAACTGCTCGGCGACGTAGAAGTTCTGGCTGAAGAACCGCTGCGCCTTGCGTGCCCGGTCGACGATGACCTTGTCCTCCTCCGACAGCTCGTCGATACCCAGGATGGCGATGATGTCCTGGAGATCCTTGTAGCGCTGAAGGACCTGCTGGACCCCGGTCGCCACCTGGTAGTGCTCGTCGCCGACGATCGCCGGGTCGAGGATCCGGGAGGTGGAGTCCAGCGGGTCCACGGCCGGGTAGATCCCCAGCGAGGCGATGTCACGCGAGAGCACCGTCTGCGCGTCGAGGTGGGCGAAGGTGGTGTGCGGCGCCGGGTCGGTGATGTCGTCGGCGGGGACGTACACCGCCTGCAGCGAGGTGATGGACCGGCCTTTGGTCGAGGTGATCCGCTCCTGCAGTTGGCCCATCTCGTTGGTCAGGGTCGGCTGGTAGCCCACCGCGGACGGCATGCGCCCGAGCAGGGTCGACACCTCCTGCCCGGCCTGGACGAACCGGAACACGTTGTCGACGAACAGCAGCACGTCCTGGCGCATCTCGTCGCGGAAGTACTCCGCCATGGTCAGGGCGGACAACGCGACGCGGAGGCGGACCCCCGGCGGTTCGTCCATCTGCCCGTAGACGAGCGCCGCCTTCTCGAGGACGCCGGACTCCTCCATCTCCAGCATGAGGTCGGTGCCCTCGCGGGTGCGCTCCCCGACCCCGGCGAACACCGACACACCACCGTGCTGCTGCGCGACGCGGTTGATCATCTCCTGGATGACCACCGTCTTGCCGACACCGGCCCCACCGAACATCCCGATCTTGCCACCCTGCACGTAGGGCTCGATCAGGTCGATGATCTTGATCCCGGTCTCGAACATGGTCGTCTGCGGCTCGAGCTCATCGAACGGCGGCGGCTCGCGGTGGATCTCCCACCGGGTGTCGGCCTCGATCGAGCTGTCGTCGGCGTCCAGCGACTCACCGAGCACGTTGTAGACGTGCCCGAGCGTGCCGGGCCCGACCGGGACCGAGATCGCGGCACCAGTGTCGTGCACCGGCGCGCCGCGGACCACACCGTCGGTCGGCTGCATGCAGATCGCGCGCACGCGCCGGTCCCCGAGGTGCTGCGCGATCTCGGCGGTGATCGTGGAGGTCTCGCCCTGGTAGGTGCGTTCGAACGTCAACGCGTGGTTGATGTCCGGCAGGTTCCCGGGCGGGAACTCGACGTCCACGACCGGACCGATGACGCGGACGATGCGTCCCTCAGCGGTGGCCATCGTTGTCTGTCCTTCCTCGGGCGCCGTGCCAGGTCGCGGCAGGCGCGGTACGCATGGGTTTCGAGCTAGTCGTTCAGCGCTTCGGCGCCACCGACGATCTCCGAGATCTCGGAGGTGATCTGGTCCTGGCGGGCCTGGTTCATGATGCGGGAGAGGTTCTCGGCCACGTCCTTCGCGTTGTCCGTGGCGGCCTTCATCGCGCGTTGCCGGTTTGCGTGCTCGGACGCGGCGGACTCGAGCAGCCCGTGGAACACCTTGGCTTCGACGTACTGCGGGATCAGGCGGTCGAGCAGCTGCGCCTGGCTGGGCTCGAACAGGAACTCCGGGCTGATCTCGTCCCCGCCCTCGAACTCCTCCGGCTTGACCGGCAGCAGCTCCATCCGGGTGGG
This sequence comes from Nitriliruptoraceae bacterium, assembly GCA_007121785.1. Lineage (GTDB taxonomy): Bacteria > Actinomycetota > Nitriliruptoria > Nitriliruptorales > Nitriliruptoraceae > SKTG01. Next base: position 2,866 of record SKJX01000072.1, on the reverse strand, counting down.
CGTCTGGGTCAACGACGACTTGAAATCGGTGTAGACCAGCCACACCCGGTCGATCTCCGCCGGGATGAACCGGCTCGTCACCGCCTCGGCGATCTCCTGGGCGTCCTCGAACGACGGGGTGTCCGACACACCTTCCCAGGCCTGCTTCGGGCGGCGTCCCCGGTAGTCGAAGTACCCCGAGCCCTTGCGGCCCACCAGGTAGAGGTCGACCGTGCGACCGGCCGCCTCCTCCTCTCGGATGGTTCGTTCGGCGACCTTGAGCACGTTGGCGTTGTACGCGCCGGCCAAGCCCTGGTCGGAGGTGTTGACCACCACCGCGACGCGCTCCACCTCGCGGATCCGCAACAGCGGGTGGGCCCGGACCTCGTTGGAGACCGCCAGGCCCTTGATGACGTCGTGGATCTGTTCGGCGTACGGCCGGGCCGCACGCACCCGTCCCTGGGCCTTCATGATGCGAGACGCGGCGATCATCTCCATAGCACGGGTGATCTTCGCCGTGCCCTGCACGGAGCGGATCCGTCGCTTCAGCTGCCGGATCTGGCCGCTACCTGCCACCTCGTCCTCCTCGTCCCCGTCGGACCTGCCGGGCAGTCACGCGTGCGGACGGTCTGGGGTGCTCGTCGGTGGACCTACGCGTCCGCGGCCATGGCGTCCCAGCCCTCGTTCTCCTCTTCCTCCTCCTCAGCGACCTCGGAGGGGACGAACCGCTCCTTGAAGTCGGCGATGGCCTGGTCGAGGCGGGCACGGGTGTCGTCGTCGAGCTTCTCGGTCGACAACGTCTTGAGCAGGTCGCCGTGCCGGGCCTGGAACTCGTCGTGCAGCTCGCTCTCGAACCGCCGCACGTCGATCACGGGGATGTCGTCGAGCGTCCCGCTGGTGACGGCCACGACCGAGACCACCTGCAACTCGACGGGCAACGGCTCGTACTGGGGCTGCTTGAGGATCTCCACGACCCGCTGCCCGCGCGCGATCTGCTGCTGGGAGGCCTTGTCCAGGTCGGAGCCGAACTGCGCGAACGCCTCGAGCTCACGGAACTGCGCCAACTCGAGCCGGACGGTCCCGGCGACCTTCTTCATCGCCGGGCGCTGCGCCGAACCACCGACCCGCGAGACCGAGGTGCCGGCGTTGATGGCCGGACGCACGCCCTGGTAGAACAGGTCGGTCTCCAGGAAGATCTGCCCGTCGGTGATCGAGATCACGTTGGTGGGGATGAAGGCCGAGATGTCGTTGGCCTTGGTCTCCACGATCGGCAGCGCGGTCATCGACCCGCCACCGAGCTCGTCGTTGAGCTTCGCGGCACGCTCCAACAGGCGGCTGTGGAGGTAGAAGACGTCACCGGGGTAGGCCTCACGGCCCGGGGGGCGACGCAGCAGCAGCGACAGCTGCCGGTAGGCGTCGGCCTGCTTCGACAGGTCGTCGTAGATGATCAGCGAGTGCTCACCGCGGTACATCCAGTTCGCACCGATCGCGGCCCCGGCGTAGGGCGCGATGTACTGGAACGGTGCGGGCGCGGACGCCGGCGCGGAGACGATGGTGGTGTACTCCATCGCCCCGTACTTCTCGAGGGTGGCCACGACCTGCGCGATCGTGGACCCCTTCTGACCGATCCCGACGTAGATGCACTTGACGGCTTCGTCGGTGCCCCAGAGGCCCTTCTGGTTGATGATCGTGTCGATCGCGACCGCGGTCTTCCCCGTCTGACGGTCACCGATGATCAGCTCGCGCTGCCCGCGGCCGACCGGGGTCATGACGTCGATCACCTTGACGCCGGTCTGCAGCGGCTCGTCGACCGGCTGGCGGTCCACGACGCCGGGCGCCTGCACCTCGAGGGCGCGCTCGCCGTCGAGCCGCGCCTCGTCGAGCGGCCCCTTGCCGTCGATCGGGCGACCCAGCGGGTCCACCACGCGACCGAGCAGCGCGTCACCGACCGGGACCGACAGGACCCGCTCGGTGCGCCGGACCGTCTGGCCCTCCTCGATGCGGGAGGCGTCGGCGAACACCGCGGCACCGATCTGATGCTCGTCGAGGTTCATGGCCATGCCGAACACGCCATCGCCGAAGTCGAGCAGCTCGTTGGCGAGCGTGCCAGGCAGCCCGGTGATCGTCGCGATGCCGTCACCGGTCTCGGCGACACGACCGACCTGCTCAGCCGCGAGATCGGGCTGGTAGCCGTCGAGCATCCGCTTGATCGCGTCGGAGACGTCCTCCGACCGGATCGAAAGATCTGACATCGTTGGTTCCTCGTGAAGGTCCGGGTGCGCGTCTCCCGGGACGAAGGGCGGGTCGCGCTACGCGCCGACCCGGGCGCGCAGGTCGGAGAGGCGTCGGAGCAGCGAGCCGTCGATGACCTCGTCGCCGATGCGCGCGCGCACACCGCCGACGACGCTCTCGTCCACGACGACCTTGAGATCGAGCTTGCGGCCGGTCGCCCGCTCCAGCGCACCCTTGAGGGCGGCCTGGCGAGCGTCGTCGAGCGGGACCGCGACGCGGACCTCGGCGACCTCCTCCTCGCGGGCGGCGGCGGCACGGCGTGCCACCTCGTCGGCGATCGCCGGCAACTCGCCGACCCGATCGGCCGCGATCAGCATCGCGAGGGTGCTACGGGTGGCCGGGTGGGCGGCGGTGAGGACGTCGGTCTCGATGAAGCTCAGGCGCCGACCGACCGGCAGGTGCTGATCCGTCAGCCGCTGGCGCAGATCATCGGTGCCCTCGATGGCACGAGCCACGGTCAGCAGCTCGTCCTCGACGGCGTCGACCGCGTCCTCGGCCGTGGCGATCGCCACGACCGCGGCCGCGTACTGGGAGGTCCGCTCGGTGTTCATCGTCGAGCCTCGTCTAGTTCTGGCTGGAGAGCCGCTCGATGTAC
>SKJX01000017.1 GCA_007121785.1 Nitriliruptoraceae bacterium | reverse complement strand
AGGAGATGGTCGGGTTCACCCGCAACCAGATCATGCAGCAGGCCGGTACCTCGATGCTGGCCCAGGCCAACCAGGTCCCGCAGTCGGTCCTGTCCCTGCTCTGATCGATCGGTGGGCGTCCCCAGGCGGGGCGCCCACTTGTCGCATCCCACGCTCGACCCGGGGCGGCGCTCCCGCGCCGCCCCGGTGCATGACCCGCAGCACACCAGGGAGACACGGCCGTGAGCGGACCGATGGCGTCGATCGGAGGCATCGCCTCCGGCATGGACACCCAGGGGATGCTCGAGCAGCTGATGCAGCTCGAGCGGCAGCCGATGCAGTCGATCCTGCGGCGGCAGGACGGCTACCGCCAGCAGGACGACGCCTGGAGCCAGATCAACTCCAAGATGTCCAGCCTCCGCAGCGCGACCGACACGCTCAGCGACGGCAGCTGGCTCACCGAGGCGGTGACCGCCGAGTCCTCCAACGACAGCGTCGTCCAGGCGACGGCCAGCGGCTCGGCACGCCCCGGCTCGGTCACCTTCGACGTGCAGCAGCTGGCGGCCTCGCACCAGGTGGCGTTCGGTCAGCAGTTCGAGAGCCCGGACTCGGTAGTCGGCGACGGCAGCGTCACGCTCGGCCGTGACGGTCAGGAGGACGTCACCGTCGAGCTCGGTGAGGGCGCATCGATCGACGACGCCGCCCGCGCGCTGGACGGCGTCGAGGGCATCTCCGCGCAGCTGCTCCAGGTGGGCGAGGACGGCTACCGCCTGGTCGTCACCTCGAGCCGTAGCGGTGAAGGCGGGCGCTTCGACCTGGCGGCCGACGGGTTCACCGGGTTCGACGACCCGTCCCAGACGCTGCGCGAGGGCCAGGACGCGACGATCAACCTGGGTGGTGACGGCGAGGGCGAGGAACTCATCGTCAGACGATCGACCAACCAGCTGGACGATCTGATCGAGGGGGTCTCGCTGCGCCTGCGCGGTACCGGCGAGGTCACCGTCGACGTCGAACAGGACGTCGACGAGGCCGTGGAGACCGTGTCCGCCTTCGTCGACGCCGCCAACGGGGCGCTGGAGGAGCTCAGCAACCAGACACGCTCCTCCAGCGACGAGGAGGGGCGCGGCCTGCTGTCCGGCGACGGGACGGCCCGCAACCTCGCGGTCCAACTGCGCAGCACGATCTCCCAGGTCAACGGGGACGGTGAGTACTCGACCCTCGGGGCGCTGGGCATCGAGCTCACCCGCGACGGTCGCATCGACTTCGACGAGGGCCGTCTGCGGGAAGCCGTCGGCGAGAACCCGGACGCGGTCGCCGACCTGCTCGGGCAGAGCGTGGAGACCTCGGACACCCGCCTGCAGGTGAGCCGTGTCGCGGGGCGGACCGAAGCCGGCGAGTACGCCTTCGACATCGATACCGCGGCCACGATCGCCAGCCGCACCGGCGCCAGCTACACCCCTCCCGATGGCGACCCGAAGACCTTCACGATCGCGGTTCCGGGGAGCGATCCGGTCTCGATCACGCTCGACACCGAGCACGGAAGCGCCGGTGACGCCGTCAGCGAGATCAACCAGCAACTGCTGGCCGCCGGCATCCAGCGCATCAAGGCCTCCGTCGGCGACAACGAGGAGATCGTGCTTGCGGCCGATCGCGCCGGTGCGAGCCGTGAGTTCACCGTCGACGGCTCGGGTGACCTCGACCTGGACGGCACGTTCGTCGGCGATGACGCCGCCGGCACGGTCACCGTCGACGGCGAGGAGTACCAGCTCGAAGGCAGCGGGCAGAACCTGACGTTGTCGGAGGGGCCGGGTGACGGGCTGTTGACCCGGGTCCCCACCGATACGGCCGGCGATTTCGGCACGGTGTCGATCGGCGACGGGCTCGGCGCGACGATGGACCGGTTCCTGCAGACCGTCGAGGGCAGCGACGGCTCCATCGCCCGCGCACGCGAGTCGCTCGAGTCCCGGATCGAGGCGCAGGACACCAGCCTGGAGAACTTCGAGCGACGACTCGAGACCCGTGAACGGTCCCTGCGACGCCAGTTCACGGCGCTCGAGACCGCCATGGCCGACGCCCAACAGCAGTCGCAGTGGATGCAGTCCCAGATGGGCGGGTTGATGTGATGAGGGAGCCACGATGAACCCCTACGCCGCGTACTCCCAGCAGGCGACCACCACCGCCTCGCCGGCCCAGCTGGTGTTGATGCTCTACGACGGTGCGCTCGCCCGGATCGAAGCCGCCCGCGAGGCGCTCGACGCCGAGCCCCGCGACCTCGAGGTGGTCAACACCTCCCTGCACCGGGCGCAGGCCATCGTCCGCGAGCTGCAGGTCACCCTCGACCACGAGCGTGGTGGGGACATCGCCAGCAACCTGGCCGGGCTCTACACCTACGCTCAGGGCCAGCTGGTCGAGGCCAACGTCCACAAGGCGGTCGGTCCGCTGGACGAGGCGGCCAAGGTCATCCAGCCGCTGCGTGACGCCTGGGAGGCCGCGTGCGTGAACTCGTCCGTGGCGGTCGCCGGATGAGCGGCCTGCACGAGCGCTGGGTCGCCGCGTTGGACGAGATCGAGCACCACCTCGACGTCACCCGAGCGGTCATCGACGGCCACGAGGACGTCGAGGTGCCCGCCTGGCAGCCACCCGGCGACATCGGCCCGCTGCCTGAGGAGCTGTGGCCACGCGCTCGGGCGCTGGCGCAGGAGCTGGATGCCGCGACGCAGGCCGCCGCGCAGACGCGGGAGCGGATCGACGGGGAGCTGGGTGAGGTCAACCGCCGCCGTGGGGCGGGGACCGCGTACGCGTCCACCGGCTGAGCCCACCGGCGAAGCCCATCGGCGGGCTGTGAAGGGTCCGTGAAGACCGCGGCCGTGGCCCTTCAGGCACCTGACCAGCATGCCGACGAGCCACACAGACAACCGACACGGACCCGAAACGACTCAAGGAGGAGGCGTCTGCCTCCTCCTTTCCGCGTTCCAAGGTCCGTCACGGCAGGGAGAGCACCCATGTGGGACGTCACCACCTCCGCGGTGGTCTCGGCGATGAACGGGCTGGAGCGCCGCGCCGAGGTCCGGTCGCACAACATCGCGAACGCGGAGACCCCCGGCTTCCGCGCCGGACATGTGGAGTTCGAGGATCAGCTGGCCGACGCGCTGCGGCGCGGGACCCCCGAACGGGCCCAGGTCGACACGATCCACTCGCCGACGATTGTCGACGGCCGGGAGAACTCGGTCGATCTGGAGACCGAGATGACCGGGAACATGAAGGACGGTCTGCAACGCGGCGCGATGAACGCCGCGTTCAACTTCAAGACCGGCAACCTGCGCATGGCGATCGCGGGTCGGCGATGAGCACCGCCTTCTCCGCGATGGACATCGGTCGCACCGGTGTGGGCATGGCCTCGCACTGGCTCGACAACGTCTCCCACAACCTCGCCAACGCCAACACCGTCACCGCGACCGACGAGGAGCCCTTCCGGGCCCTGCGCTCGGTCGTGCAGCCGCTCGAGAACGGCCCGTTCGCAGAGGGCGGCTCCGGGGTGCTGACCACCGGACAGGTCCGTGAAGAGGGGGACCCGGCCCTGACCTACGACCCGGACCATCCGCTGGCCGACGAGGACGGCATGGTCGCCCAGCCGGTCATGGAGATGTCCGGGCAGATGGTCGACCTGATGGTCGCCCAGCGGCACTACCAGTCCAACATCCGAACGATCCAGAGCGCCAAGGAAGCCTACGAATCCGCGCTCGGGCTCGGAAGGGGTCAGTGATGCCGACCGCCCCGATCCCGCCCATCGGCGCCGACCCCGACCTCGCCGGCGCCGTCAACCCGGCCGAGGCCACGCCCGCGCCCGGCTTCGGGGACGCGCTGGCCAACGGCCTGACCCAGATCTCGGACCTCGAACACGGCGCCGACGCCCTGATCCAGGACGTCGCCACCGGCGGGCCGACCAAGGTCCACGAGGCGATGGTCGCCCAGACCGAGTCCGCGTTGGCGATCGACCTGCTCGTCCAGGTCCGCGACCGTGGCTTGGAGGCCTACCAGGAGATCATGCGCCTGCAGCTGTGAGGCCCCTTCGGGACCACCAGCTGAGGTGCAACCACCCGACATGAGGACGCAGACGTGGAGCTGAAGGATCGCCTCGCCGCGCTGGCGCGCACCCTGCCGCCCGCGCAGCGCGCCGGCATCGCCGTGGCTGCGGTGGTGCTGGTGATGGCTGCCGTGCCCTTCGTGCAGTGGGTCATGTCCCCCTCGTACACGCTGCTCTACGCCGGCCTGGACGACCGGGAGCTCGGGGAGGTCACCACCGAGCTGGACGCACAGGGCATCGACTACGAGCTCGAAGGCAACCGCGTCCTGGTGCCGCAAGGTGATCTGCACACCGTGCGGGCGGGCCTGGCCGAGCAGGGCATCACCGGCGCTCCGGCCGTCGAGGGCTACGAACTGCTCGACGAGCAGGCGCTGGGCGTGTCCGACTTCCGTCAGCGGGTGGACCTGCAGCGCGCGGTCGAAGGTGAACTGGCCCGCAGCCTCGGCGCGATGGACCACCTGGAGTCGGCAACCGTCCGGCTGGTCCTGCCGGACGACACCCTCTTCACCGACGACCAGTCCGAGCCGTCCGCGTCCGTGCTGGTGCGTCCGACCCGGCAGCTGGACCAGAACCAGATCGAGTCGATCACGCTGTTGGTGGCTTCCGCGGTGGAAGGCCTCGAGCCGGACGGCATCACCGTCGCCGACACCGCGGGCACCGTCCTGCACTCCCCGGGCGACGGCACCGTCGGTGGCGTCACCGACCGTCAGCAGCGCCGCACGCGCGAGTTCGAATCCGCGCTGTCGTCCGACCTCAGCGAGCTGCTCCAGCGCGCCACCGACGCGCCGGCCTCCGTGGTCGTGCGTGCCGACCTCGACTTCGACGAGGTGGAACACCAGGAGGAGATCTACGACGACGAGGGCGTCCCGCTGCGTGAGCAGATGAGCGAGGAACGCTACGAGGGCACCGGACCGGCGGCCGGCGGGATCGTCGGGGTCGACGGCGGCCCCATGGCCGGAGACGCCGGCGAGGGTGAGTACGAACGCGGTGACGAGACCCGCGAGTTCGGTGTCGGGCGCACCACCACCCGGATCATCGAAGCGCCCGGCCGCGTGGATGGCCTGTCGGTCGCCCTGGTCGTCGACGAGGCGGCTGCGGTCGGTGACGGCGAGCTCGAACAGCTGGTGGCGGCCGCAGCCGGGTTGGACGAGGAACGTGGCGACCAGATCGCGATCAGCCGGGTCGCCACCCCGGAACTGGAGGAAGCCCTCCCGGAGGAGGAGGGTGCGACGCTGCTGGAGATGATCCAGCGCATCGTGGCCATGCTGGTCCTGCTGGTGATCGCGGTCGGGCTGTTCCTGATGAGCCGTCGCCGCTCCCGCGGTGAACCGGAGCTGGAACCGGCACGGGTCGTCCCTGCCCAGGTGCGCGACCCGCAGGCGATCGCTGAACCCGATGAGGCGTCGACGGAACCTCCGGCACCGAGCGTCCGTGACGAGGTCGCCGAGCTGGTCGAGCGCCAGCCCGAGGAGATCGCCTCGCTGCTGCGTGGCTGGCTCGCGGATCGGAGGGGCCAGTGAGCGCCATGAACGCGACCGCGAGCGGTGTCCTCAACCGGTCGCAGAAGGCCGCTGCCGTCATGCTCACGGTGGGGTCCGAACGGGCGTCCAAGGTGATGGAGCACCTCACCGAGGACGAGGTCGAGCAGCTGACCGTCGAGATCGCCACGCTCGGCGACATCCCCGCCAGCCAGCTCGAATCGATCCTCGACGAGTTCCAGACCGAGGCCAGAGCGCACGAGCAGCTCGTCAGCGGCGGTGAGCAGCACGCCCGTGAACTGATGCGTCGCATCCACGGTGATGAAGCCGACGACATGGTCGACCGCATGCTCGCGACCACGCATGCGACCCCGTTCCACTTCGTCCGGTTGCATGAGCCCGCGGAGGTGCTCCAGCACCTGCGCGACGAGCATCCGCAGACGATCGCGTTGGTGCTGGCCCACCTGCCGGCACGGCTCGGTGCCCACCTGATGTCCGGTCTGGAGTCGGCCGTGCAGGTGCAGGTGGCCGAACGGCTGGCGACGCTCGAGCGCGCCGACCCCGCGGTGGTCAGCCGCGTCGAGGAAGCGCTGCGGGACCGACTCGGGGAGGTTCGTCGGCGCAGCGATCGCCGTGATGGCGTCCAGGAACTGGCCGATCTGCTCAACCAGAGCGAACGTTCCACGGAGCGCGCGATCCTCGCGGAGATCGAGGCGAAGGATCCGGCCCTGGCGGAGAAGGTCCGCGCGTTGATGTTCGTCTTCGAGGACCTGGTCTCCCTGGACGACCGGTCGCTGCAGGAGGTCCTGCGTCAGGTCGAACCGGCCCGCCTGGCGGTCGCGTTCAAGGGCATCGCCGCGGAGCTGCGCGACGCCCTGGAGCGGAACCTCTCCGAGCGTGCCCGCACGACGGTGGCGGAGGAGATGGACCTGATGGGCTCGGTGCGCGTCTCGGAGGTCGAGGAGGCGCAGAGCGAGATCGTGCGCACCGTCCACGAGCTGGAGAAGGAAGGGCTCATCACGATGAACCGTGGCGCGAAGGAGGAGTTCGTTGCCTGAGGTCCTCCACGTCGATCTCGACGACGCACCTCGGCCGTTGCTGCACGGCCCCGATGCCGTGCTCGACCCGGCGACCGCAGCGGTCGTCGACGACGCCGTCGCCCGTGCCCGCGACGAGGCCTTCCAGGAGGGGCAACGCGCCGGCCGGGAGCAGGCTCGTACGGAGCTCGGTCGGGTCGCGCAGACGATCGAGGCGTCGGTGGCCGATCTACGCGCCGCCCTCGACGCCCAGCGCGACGAGGCGACCCGCGCCAGCCTCGAGCTGGCTCGCGTGGTGGCCGCCGCGGTCCTGGACGCCACCCCGCCGGCGGAGGCCCTGGCCGTGTTCGATCAGGTCCAGCAGGCCGCCGCGGTGCTCGACGACGCACCGCTGACCGTCCGGTTGCACGTCGAGGACCACCGCGTGCTGGCGGACCTGGCCTCCGACGAACGGTTCGAGCTGGTCGCCGAGCCGACGATCCCTCGTGGCGAGGTCCGCATCGAGGGGGCGTCCGGCGGCGCCGAGCTCACGCGTCAGGCGCTGCTGGACGCGGCGCTGGACGCGTTCGGACAGGAGGCGCGATGAGCGGGCTCCTCGAGCAGGCGCTGGCGGGGCACCGGCCGCGCCCAGACCACCTCGACGTCGCCGGGTCGGCCGCAGCGGCGACCGCCGCCGACGAGCGGGCCGGGCTCCTGCGCGCGGTCAGCTACGGCACGGTCCGCCGGGTCGTCGGGACCGAGCTCGAACTCACCGGTCTGCGACTGGCCGTCGGCGACGCGGTGGACGTCGTCTCGCGGGACGGCGCCCGGGTCGCCGAGGTGGTCGCCGTCGCGGACGGTGCCTGCCGGGCACTGGTGCTCGGTGGCATCGACGGGATCGCCCGCGGCGACCGGGTCCGGCCGCGACCCGGACCACTGACTTCGCCCATCGGGGACGCCCTGCTCGGGCGGATCGTCGACGCGCTCGGCAACCCGCTCGACGGTGGACCGCCGATCGACGCGCCCCGGGATCGGGTCGACGCGCCCGCACTCCATGCGCTGGAGCGTCAGCGCATCGCGGAGCCGTTGGCGACCGGAGTGCGGCTGATCGACACGTTGTGCACCGTCGGTCGTGGCCAGCGACTGGGGCTGTTCGCCGGCTCCGGTGTGGGCAAGTCGACGCTGCTCGCGATGATGGTCCGTGGCACCTCCGCCTCCCGATCGGTGATCGCCCTGGTCGGTGAGCGTGGCCGTGAGGTCCGCGAGTTCGTCGAGGACGTGCTCGGCCCCGAAGGGCTGGCTCGAAGCACCGTGGTGGTCGCCACGTCCGACGAGCCGGCACTGCTGCGTCTGCGTGCTGCGGTCCTCGCGACCCGGATCGCCGAGGTGTACGCCGACGACGGCCACGACGTCCTGCTGACCGTCGACTCGATCACGCGACTGGCGACCGCGCAGCGCGAGATCGGCCTGGCCGCCGGCGAGCCGCCGACCAGCCGTGGCTACCCGCCGAGCGTGTTCTCGCTGCTGCCCAAGCTGCTCGAGCGGTCCGGCCCCCGCGCCAACGGGACCGTGACCGCCTTCTACACGGTGCTGGTCGAAGGTGGCGACCACGACGAGCCGGTCGCCGACGCCGCCCGGTCGATCCTGGATGGCCATCTGGTGCTCGACCGTGCCCTGACGAGCCAGGGGCGCTTCCCGGCGATCGACCCGCTCCAGAGCCTCAGCCGTCTCGCGACGATCGTCACCAGCGAGGAACAGCAGCAGGTCGCCGCCACCATCCGTCGGGGGCTCGCCGCCGCTGAACGCGTCCGTGACCTGGTCGAGGTCGGTGCCTACGTCAGCGGGACGGACCGGATCGCCGACGCCGCGCTGGCGATGGAGGAGCAGCTGACGGCCTTCCTCGCCCAAGCGGCGGACGAGATCTGCCCGCCGCCGGACGCGTGGGAACGGCTGGCGGCCCTCGCCAACGACCTCGAGCAGCAGGCCGCCGGCGACGGCGAGGTGGCGGCATGAAGCGTCGATCGTTGGAGACGGTCCGGCGCGTCCGCGAGCTCGCGGAGCGCGAACGGCTCGCCGATCAGGCACGTGCCCGGCGAGCGGCCGACGACGCTCGGGCCGAGCTGCTCGCACGCCAGGAAGCGCACGCAGGTGAGCAGCCACCCAGCGGCGAGGTGGACGTCGCGGCGCTCCGTGCCCACCGGGTCGCGGTGGTCGCCCGCGGCGACGCGGCCGACCGGGCCAGCGAGACCCACGCCGCTGCCGAGGCGCAGCACGCAACGGCCACAGAGCGCACGGTCGAGGCAGCCATCGCCCGTCGCAGCACGGAGCGGCTGATCGAACGGCGGCAGCACGTCGAGGCGGCCGCCGCTGCCAAGCTTGAGGAACGCCGCCGGGACGACGTCGGCCTCCAGCTGTGGAGGCGGAACCGATGATCCCCGGTGCCGCAGGTGCAGCTGCCGGGTCGATGGCCGGTGGGATGACCCAAATCCTCTCGCGGGTCGAGGCGATCCAGGCCAAGATCGGCACGTTCGGGCCACCACCAGCCGCGGCGTTCGAGGATGCGCTGGCCGGTGCGGAGCAGGGCGACGTCGATCGAGCCGCCCCGGCACGACGCGCGGCCCGGCTCGGTCCCACCAGCACCTCGT
>SKJX01000217.1 GCA_007121785.1 Nitriliruptoraceae bacterium | reverse complement strand
GGGACCGCGCGCTCGTCATCGCTCACGCGACTGGTCGGGATGGGCGGATTCGAACCGCCGACCTCCTCGTCCCGAACGAGGCGCGCTAACCAAGCTGCGCTACATCCCGGCGATGCGTGAGGCGCCCCGAGGAGCGGTGGCGGAGCGTACCGCCCGGTCAGCGGTGCTGCGAACCCGTCAGGGTCAGGCCGTGAGCTCGATCAGGGTCGCCTCCGGACGGCACGCGAACCGGATCGGGGCGAAGCGACTGTGCCCGAGTCCGGCCGAGACGTGGAGCCAACGTCCCCGGTGTCGGGAGGGGCCTCGCGCCTGATCGAGCGGCAGGTCGCAGTTGTTGACCAGGGCGCCGATACCGGGGACGCGGATCTGGCCCCCATGTGTGTGGCCGGCCAGTAGCAGGTCGTACCCGGCGTCGCAGAGGACGTCGAGCGCGTCGAGGTACGGGCTGTGGACCAACCCCAGTCGCAGGAGCGCGTCCGGGTCCTTCGGCTGGAGTTGTTCGGCCGACGGCAGCCGCGTCGGCTCGAGGTGGGGGTCATCGATGCCGCCAACGCTCACGGTGCCGGCGCGGGTCTGCAGCACGGTGGTCTCGTCGATCAGCGTCCGGTACCGGTGCGTGGCCAGGCGAGCCACGAGCCGGTCGGTGTCCAGGGGCACCCCCGGGCTGCGGTCGGACGGCGCCGTCAGGTACCGCCAGGGTGGTTTCGGGACGGGCCCGAACCGATCGTTGCTTCCGAGCACCACGACCCCGGGTCGCTCCGGGCCGGTCAGCGGTGCGAGCGCGTCGGCGCCGAGATCCTCGGCACCCGCCGTGCCGAGTAGGTCCCCGGTGACCACCGTCAGGTCGTGGTCGAGTTCGCCGAGCCGCTCGAGGAACCGACGGCGATGGTCCTGCCCCGGGACGAGGTGGACGTCGCTGACGTGGAGGATCCGGAGCCGTCCGGGAGAGCGCAGCGCACCGCGCAGCGTCACGTGGCGCAGGGCGTACCAGCGCCGCTCGATCAGCGTCGCGTACGCGAGGGCGCCAGCACCCAGCGTGGCCACAGCCACCGCGCTTCGAAGCAGCCGTGACACCTAGTCGCCCCCGTCATCGTCGTCGGTCCCGTTCGCATCGTCGTTGCCGCTGCCGCTCGTGCCGCCGTTGCCGTTGCCGTTCCCGCCGTTGCCGTTGCCGCCGTTGCCGTTGCCGCCGTTGCCGTTGCCGCCGTTGCCGTTACCGCCGTTGCCGTTGTCGTTCCCGCCGTTGCCGTTGTCGTCCTCGTCGTCCCCGTCGTCCGGTTCGTCGGGCTCCTCGGGCTCCTCGGGCTCCTCGGGGGCGACACCGACGTCCAGGATGACCGTGCCGGTCTCCGGGGAGAGTGGCTGTCCCGGCCCAGGGTTGGTGGCGACGACCCGTTCAATGAGATCCGGATCGTCGGTCTCGGTGTCGCGGCGTCCTTCGACGGTGTAGCCGGCGCCCTCGAGCGTGTTCACAGCATCGCTGACGGTCATCCCCAGGACGTCGGGGACCGTCGGCAGATCACCGGTGCCATCGGAGATCCCCAGGGTGATCTGCGAGCCGAGCGCGGCCTCGCTGCCCGCCGACGGGGTCTGGTCCACGAAGTCACCGGCAGGTCGCCAGTCCTCCACCTCCTCGGTGGTCAGACGGAAGCCGGCCTCGAAGGCGATGTCCTCCGCTTCCTCGATGGAGGAGGCTTGCAGCAGATCGGGGACGGTGGTCGTGGGGATCGGACCAGGGTCCTCGAAGCCCTCCGGTTCGTAGCGTTCGACCACCCGCGACATGTAGTCGTGCCACATCGGTGCCGGGATCGTCCCACCGAACACCTGGTCGTAGTACTGGCCGCCGATCGTGGTATCCCGGAGGCGCTGCCGGACCGCCGGGCACTGGGTGTCGACGAGCCCCTGGTTCGCATCCCCAGCGTCGTCACCGCACGCGGCCTGTGCGTCCGCTTCGGTCTCGTAGGTCCGGGTCTCGTTGGGGTAGCCGATCCAGGCTGCGGTCGACAGTTGCTTCACGAACCCGACGAACCAGGCGTCGATGTTGTCGTTGGTCGAACCGGTCTTGCCGCGCGTCGGCCACTCACCCAGGTTGGCGCCGGGCGCCGTCCCACCCTCGCTGACCGGTCCTTCGAGGATGTCGACGATGCGGTCGGCGACCTCGGTGTCGATCACCTGCTCGCAGTTGGGCTCGTACTCCCAGATCACCTGACCGTTGGCGTCCTCGATGCGCTCGATCGGGTGGGCAGCGCAGTACTCGCCCCGGTTGGCCAGCGTCGCGTACGCGTTGGCCATGGCCAGTGGCGTGGTGCTGTTGGCGCCCAGGGCGAGCGAGCAGACCACGTCGCGGTCAGCGACGGCGTAGCCGCTCAGCCGCTCCATCATGTCGGCCGCCCGTTCCGGTCCGATGTCGGCGATGAGCAGCGCGTGGTAGACGTTGCTGGACTGCGCGACGGCCTCGTACATGTCGAGGATGCCGTCGCCCCCGGTGTTGCGGACCGTGTACGGACCCTCGGAGGTCTCGCACCCGTCGATGTCCTGCGGCCCCTGCGCGTCGAGCACGAGCCCGGCCGAGACCCCGTCCTCCAGCGCGGCGGCGTTGAGGACCGGCTTGAAGGCCGATCCGGGTTGCCGACCCGTACCGCCCCCGCCGGGCATGGCCGGGTTGACCTGCGTGCGGTCGCACAGCAGGCGGCCGTCGTCGGTGGCCTCGACCCAGCTGCCATCCTCGCTGCAGCTGCCGAACTCGCGCGGCCCGAGACCCATCGCGCGGATCGCGCCCGTGCCCGGCTCGACGGAGACGATCGAGCCCAGGGGCTCGCTCGCCAGCTCGGCCGGGGTCTGGTCCTCGAAGGTCAGCTGGCGTGCCAGCGCATCCTCCGCCTCGGCCTGCAGCTCCGGGTCGAGCGTGGTGTGGATGCGCAAGCCCCCCTGGAACACGGTCTCGCGCCGTTCCTCGCTGGTCTCGCCGAGGAGGGTCTGGACGTTCAGCGGGGCATCGACCCGGTCCCGGAAGTGAGGGTCGAGCGCTCCGGCGTTGTTCTCGTTGATCAGCAGCTGCGAGATCCAGTTGGTCCAGAACGGATCGTCGGGAGGCGGCGGCTCGGAGACGTCGACCTCGAGCTCCTGATCGATGGCGGTCTGCGCCTGCGGCGCTGAGACGAAGCCGTGCTGGGCCATCTGCCGGAGGACGATGTCGCGCCGGGCCTGCGCGTTCTCCATGCTGTTGATCGGGTTGTTCGCCTCCGGAGCGCGCAGCAGGCCGGCGAGCATGGCGGCTTCGCCGAGGCTCAGTTCCTCCAGATCCTTGCCGAAGTAACGTTCCGCAGCCGTACCGATGCCGTAGGTGCCGCGCCCGAAGTAGCTGCGGTTGAGGTAGCGCTCGAGGATCTCGTCCTTGTCCAACTCGTCCTCGAGCTGCAGCGCGTACAGCGCCTCCTCGAGCTTGCGGGCCAACGTCTGCTCGGGGCTGAGGAACGTCATCTTGACGTACTGCTGGGTGATCGTGGACGCGCCGGACTCGATCCCTCCCGCGCGGAGGTTGGACACGGCTGCGCGTGCGATGGCGAGGTGGTTGACGCCGTCGTGTTCGTAGTAGTTCGCGTCCTCGGTCGCCAGGACCGCGTCGATCACGACGTCCGGGATGTCCTCGAAGTCCACCGGGACCCGGTTCTCCTCGAACGTGATCTCCGCGAGCTCGGTGCCGTCGGTCGCGTAGATGAACGAGTTCTGGGGCGGGGTGTCGGCCTCGCCGAGCGGGGGGATGTCCAGCACCTCATCCTGCACGGCGGTGAGCAGTTGGTTCGCCGCGAGGGCGCCCGGCAGGAACATCGCACCGATGAGGACCGCGGTCGCCACCGCGATGATGGCCACCAGGATCAGCCGTCCGACGATCGCGCCGAAACGGCCGACGACGCGGGCCGGGATGGAGCTCATCGCTCATCCTGTCGGAGGTCGCTGCCCAGACGGATCGGACCCGGTCGGTGACGCACGAGGTGACCTCCCGCAACGGCGCGTCCGGCCGCGGGCTCGGATCCCGTGGACGCTCAGCTGAACGAGCCCGCAGGATACCGGCGGCCGGTGAGGAAGCGACCGAGCGAGCCGGTACCAGCCGTGGGGAGCCCGCGAGCGCACGATCCGGATCGGCGGGTCCGGTCCGGCTACAGGTAGCCGCCGGCGCTCACGGGCCCATCCCCACCATCCGGCGAGGGCGGCTCCATCCGCTGCTGGACGTCGTCGGGCGCCTCCTGGAAGGTCCGCCCACCGAACCGGTCACGGATGCGCTCATCGAGCCCCGCGGCCGTCGTCGCGATCGCGGCGACCGCCGACTGCAGCTCGGGGAGGTCGATCGTGGTGCCCAGGAGGGTGTGCCGCAGCCACACGGCCCGGTTCTGCGGGTCGTAGCTGAAGGCACCGAAGCCGAGCCGATGGTTGGTGGTCAGCAGGAACCCGGCCAGATCGGGGTCGAGGTCGATGTCGATGTTGGTCACGGAGAACACCCCGACCTGCGGCCCGATCGGGCTGGTCGCCACGGTCACGAACACCCGCGCGTTCTCATGGGTGAATGTGAAGTTGCCGAAGGCGTCGACCTCGTGTCCACCGAGGATCGACCGCAGCAGGCCCCCCACGTGCTCCCGCAGATCGTCCACGTCGACGAAGACCCCGGTCCGGCGAGGTGGAGGCGGTGGCGACATGCCGTGGGCGGCCGTCGTGGGCAGATGGCTCCCGGTCGCTCGAGGGTCGTCGCGTCGCCGGCCGGACGGGGCGTTGGACCCGGTGGACGTGGGATCCTCGTCGCCGCCGTCACGCGTCTCGCCGTCTGGGCGTGGCTCATCGCTCACAGGTCACCTCGTGGCCGTCAAGGTGGAAGCGATCTCCTTGAGACCGTCCACGTCGTGCACGTCACGTCCGAGGAGGGGGACCTCGACCAACACCGGCGGCTCCACGCTGTAGAGCGCGGCGGCGACGTCACGTCGCTGTCTGGTGGCGAGGTTGCGGACGTCGTCGAGCAGGCGCAAGGCGCTCGCGGTGGCGGGTTCCGCCGGGTCGTCACCGTCGTCGAGCTTCTCCGCGGCGCGGCGGAGCGAGGCAGCGGAGGGGTCCCGGGGCATCTCGGGCTGCACCCGGTTGACCACCACGCCAGCCGCATGCAGGCCCTCCTGCTCGAGCCGCTCGAGGAAGAAGCGCGCTTCGCGTAGGGGTGGAGGTTCCGGCGAGGTGACGACGACGAACCGCGAGTCCGGATCGCGCAACAGCGCCAGGACCTGGTCCGCGCGCTCCTTGAAGCCCTCGTACATCCCTTCGAAGTCGCGGAAGAAGTTCGCGAGATCCTGCAGCAGTTCCATACCGGTGACACGTCCGGCGACCCGCATGAACGCGGTCGCGCTGGCGCCGACCATCCGGCCGACACCGCGACCGGCGGCGACACCGGGCTTGAGCAGTAGCCGGAGGAGCCGCCCTTCGAGGAACGACGTCATGCGGTTGGGCGCATCGAGGAAATCCAGCGCCGAGCGTGTCGGTGGGGTGTCGACGACCAGCAGGTCCCACTCCCCGGTGTCGTGGAGCTCGTGGAGCCGCTCCATCGCCATGTACTCCTGCGTCCCGGACAGGGTCGAGGACAAGGTCCGGTAGATCCGGTTCGACTTGATCGCTGCGGCGTTCTCACGGCTGGTGGCGTGCCGGTCGATCAGTCGGTCGAACGTGGTCTGCATGTCGAGCATCATCGCCCACAGCTCGCCGGCCGGCTCCGCTGTGCTCGAGCCGTCGTGGGCGTCGAAGCTGACCTGATGCGGTTCGTCGGTCAGCCCGTCCAATCCCATGGCCTGCGCCAGGCGTCGCGCGGGATCGATCGTGAGCACCAGCGTGCGACGGCCGGTTCGGGCTGCCGCGACCCCCAGGGCGGCAGCGGCGGTGGTCTTGCCGACGCCGCCGGCTCCGGTCGTGACCAGCACGTGGGCGTCGCGGACCGCGTTCTCCAGCGACCGCGTTCGTGCCTCATCGAGCGCTCGGGTGCTCACGGGTTACGCCTCCGGCCCGTGCAGGAGCGATGCCAGTACGTCGTCGTCGAACGCGTCCTCGGCGTGCGGACCGTCCTCGCCGACCTGGAGGGCGAGGAGGTCGGCGAGCAGGTCGAGGTCGGCGGCGTCGAAGGTGGCGCCGGTGAGCAGCGGAAGCGCCAGGACGGGCCGTTCGGTGCTCGCCACCAGTTCCGCTCGCAGGTCGTCCTGGAGCTTGCGACGCGCGAGATGGTCGCGGGCGAGCTCCAGGGTCACCTCCGCGGTACGGCCCGACATCTTCGCTCCACGGGAACGGGCGCGGTCGCGCAGGCCCGAGGCACCGACCTCCTCGAGGACGCGGAGGGCGGCGGCGTCGACGCGTGGGACCGTCGCCTGGTTCGCGATGATCGGCCCGATGCCCAGGCCGGCCGATCCCAGGGCGGCGAGGCTCTCCACGGTCTCTCGGACCGGCATCTCCTCGAGCAGGGTGACCAGGACCGTGCGGACCCGCTTGGGGTCACCGAGCATCTCCCGGATCTGCCCAGCCTGCCGACGGATCGGGCCAGCCCGCACGATGTCCGCCACCCCGTCCGGTGCCTGGAGAAACGGGACGATCCGTCCGGTCGGCGGGGCGTCGACGACGATCAGATCGTAGGCGCGGCGTCCGTCCTCCCGTCGGCGTGCCTCGATCTCGTAGACCTTGCCGATCAGCAGCAGGTCGCGCAGCCCCGGCGCGGCGGTGGTGACGAAGTCGAGGGCGTTGGAGCGCTCCATCACCCACTGGACGCGCTTGATGCCGTAGAACAGCTCGAGGTACTCGTACACCGCCTCCGCCGGGTCGAGGGCGGCGCCCCACAGGCCCGGTCGGAACTCGCGCTCCCGGTAGTCCCACGGTTGCGTCCCGAAGGTCCGGCTGAAGCCCTGCCGGCCCTCCACTTCGACGAGCAGGGTGCGCCGGCCGGACGCGACGCCAGCGAGGGCCAGCGACGCGGCGACGGTGGTCTTGCCGACGCCGCCCTTGCCGGTCACGATCAACGTGTGTGCGGGCAGCAAGGCATCGAAGCCGCCCAGCTGGGCGGTGTCGGTGGCAGCTTGGGTCATCAGGCTCGGCCCCACGGAGGTGGTGTGCTCGCGTCCGCGAGCGTAGGGGCCCGGCGGCGTGCGTCCGGCCGAGGTCCCGGCATCGGTACGCTCCCGCGCATGCTGCTCGTGCTCCCGGCGCTCCGTCGCGCCTTCGTCCTCGCGGTGCTCGCCGGCCTGACGCTGGCGCTCACGGCCTCGTTCGCCGTGGCCCAGGACGGCCCCACCGAGGATGAGGCAGGGGTCGAGGAGGCCGATGACGGGGTCGCGGACGCCGATCGACGCCGCGTGGAGATCCTGCCGTTGCGCGGTGGGTTCATCGATCCACCGGTCAGCGCGCAGATCGCGGACGTGGTCGAGGTCGCCGAGACCGAGGGCTCCGAGCTGGTGCTGCTGCAGTACTCCTCGCCCGGCGGCGTGTCGGTGGACCTCGATGAGGTGCTCGGGCTGATGGAGGACGCATCGGTGCCGATCGCCGTGCTGGTCGGTCCGCTCGGGACCGGTGCGGAGGCCGCCGGTGCTGCGGGGCTGCTGTGGTTGGCGGCCGACGTGCGCGCGGTGGCGACCGATGCCGCCGTCGGGCCGATCGAGCCGGCTGATCTCGCGGACCTGGATGACGACGAGCCGGCAGCCCGAGCGGCAGCGTTCGTCGAGGCGGTCGGTGGCGACGCGGACGTCGGCCAGCGGCTGCTTCGCGAGCCGGTCGCCG
The DNA here is from genome assembly GCA_007121785.1 of Nitriliruptoraceae bacterium. Lineage (GTDB taxonomy): Bacteria > Actinomycetota > Nitriliruptoria > Nitriliruptorales > Nitriliruptoraceae > SKTG01. The sequence continues at coordinate 1,446 of SKJX01000217.1, read as the reverse complement.
CCGAGGAGTTGGTGGACGCGCAGATCGCGAGCGTCGAGGCTTCCAGCATCGAGCCGTTGCTCGTCGACCTCGACGGCACCAGCGTCGTCACCTCGACGGGCGAGCGTGAACTGCAGCTGCGCTCGGACGAGGTGGAGGTGCGCTTCCACTCGCTCGGGCTGATCCGCCGGGTGCTGCACGCGGCGACCACCGCGCCGTTCATCTACCTGCTGCTGGTGGTCGGCCTCGGGATGCTGCTGTTCGAGGTCTTCCAGCCCGGCTTCGGCGTGGCAGGGCTCGCGGGCGTGGTCACGGCGGCCGTCGGGACGTTCGGGCTGTTCGTGCTCCCGGTGACGTGGTGGGCGGTCGCTCTGGTGATCCTGGGGTTGATCCTCTACGCGGTCGATACCGCCATCGCCGGCTTCGGGCCGGTGACGGCTGCCGCCACGGCGGCGTTCGCGGTGGGATCCTGGCGCTTCTACGCCGCCGACGCGCTGGCGCTCAACGGCTGGCTGATCGCGGGCACCACCCTGACGGTGCTGGTGTTCTTCGTGTTCATCATGACCAGCCTGCTGCGGGCGCAAGCCGGACCGGAAGGCGTCTCGGTCGACGATCTCGTCGGGCGGCCGGGGATCGTGCGTTCGGTCCTCAACCCGGAAGGCCACGTCTACATCGACGGGGCGCTGTGGCGGGCCCGCTGGACCGGCGACGCCAAGCGGGCCAAGGTCGGGACGCCGGTACGGGTGCACGGGGTGGATGGTGCGGTCGTGCTCGTGGAGCCGTATCAGCCGGCCACGGCCGGCGCGGGCCCCGGCGGGGGCGAGGACGGCGCCGTCTCGGGCGGGTCGGCGTCCGACTGACGCGCTCGGTCCCCTGCCTCGGGTCGCCTGCCGGATCTCACGACCCCCGGTGTGCTTGCTATGGCAAGCGCATGAGAAACCTGGGCGAGCGCCCCGGGGCTAGTCACCCCGGCGGGCGGGACATAGGGTCTCGCCGTCAACCGCAGCAAGGGGGACCGACGTGCGCACCGCATCCGATCCGCGCACCGGGAGCCGGCCGACGACACCCCGTGAGCTCGAACGGGTCGACGTGGCCGACGCCTGGGAGTTCGAAGCGCGCTGCCGTGGCGAGGATGCCGGGCTGTTCTTCGGCCCGAACCGCTTCGAGCCCAAGCGCGAACGGCTGGCGCGGGAGCAGCGCGCCAAGGAGATCTGTGCGGACTGCCCGGCGATGCTCGCCTGCCGCAAGTACGCCCTGGACAACGCCGAGCCGTACGGCGTCTGGGGTGGGCTCGGTGAAGCCGACCGCCGCGAACTGCTCGGTGACGACGCCCCGGTGGCACATGCCGTCTGATGTGGAACGGCTTGTCAAGTGCACGGGACAAGTGTTGTCGGGCGGGTTTGCGGGCAGTGAGAGGTAGGCCCTGACGTTGGGTGGGTGCCAGGGCTGGTGGGCGGGGCTGGATTG
>SKJX01000102.1 GCA_007121785.1 Nitriliruptoraceae bacterium | reverse complement strand
GCCAAGGGTCGCCGCCCGCCGCTCGCGTTCCCCGGGCGTCGCCGCCCGCCGGTCACGTTCCCCGGGCGTCGCCGCCCGCCGGTCACGCCTCCCGGGCGTCGGTCGGTCGCCCCGGCCGCGACCGGCTTTTCTCCACATCCGGCCCTACCTCCATCCTCCCGGTGTCACACCCATCTGCGACGATACCTCTCATGAAACCCGAAACCACCACCGCTGACACCACCTCGACGCCGGTCACCCCGACCGCGGAACGGCTGCGCGCCGCGGCGCGGGCCCGTGACGGCTTGACGGACCAGGTGCTGGCCGGCTGCCCGGAGCTGGAACGACTGCTTGAGATCCTCGGGGAACTCGACCGGCTCAACGCGGAGGCGGTGACGCTCGTCGACGACCTTCAGCGCTCGGGCGACGCGGAGAACGCCACCGGCCTGCCGCTGGAGTTGTGGCTGTCGATCCGCGGTCGGCAGGTCCGCAGCGACCGTCGGATGCACGCGACCACCGCGGACCTGCTCGAGCAGCTGCCCTCGCTGCGGCAGGCGTTCCGGCACGGTCAGGTCTCCTGGGGGCAGGTCCGGCAGGTCGTCCTAGAGGTCCGTCGGCTCCCCGCCCACCTCCACGATCGCATCGATCACGAACTGGCCCGTGCGATCCCCGCCACGGCGGACGCGGAACCCGACGCGTTGATCCACGCCGTCAGCCGGGCGACCGCCTCGCTCGACCCGGACCCCGACGACCGCGACGAGGACCGCCGGGTCCGCGAGCGGTTCGTCGCCCTCCAGCCCACGCTGGACGGGAGCGGCGGCTCGATGTACGGCGAGTTCGACCCGGCGGGCTTCGCGGTGCTCGATGCCTGGTTCGCCACGCCGTCCGACGACGAGGTCGGCCAGGGCCGCACCCGCGATGGTTTCGGAGAGGAACCGGACGAGGAACGTGGCGCCGCCACCCACCGCGAACGGGGACGGCGCCGGGCCGACCGGCTGATCGAGCGGCTGGCGACGGATCTGACCGGCGACCACCCCGACGTCCCACCGACGGGCGGCACCCGTGACGCGACGTCGGACGGCAGCGACCCCGCGGGCCCGATGGGTCGGGCGCGGCCGCGTCCGACCCTGCTCCTGCGGCTGCCGTACGAGGCGCTGCTCGGCGGCAACGTGCCCGGTGACCTCCTGACCCACCTCACCGGCGGACGGCTGCGCCTCTCCGCACGTGCGTCGCGCGAACTGGTCGACCAAGGCGGCGCGGACCTGCGCACGATCGTCGTCGACCGCCACGGGGAGACCCTCGGCGTCGGCCGACGGACGCGTGTCCCGCCCGGATGGCTGCGGGATGCCGTGCTCGCCCGCGACGACACCTGCACGGCGCCGGGCTGTCGCACCGCCGCGCGACGCTGCCACCTCGACCACGCCCGGCGTTGGACGGACGGCGGACCGACGGATCTCGCCAACCTCTCACCCCTCTGCGCCACCGACAACCACGCGCGCGATCGGGACGGCTGGCAGGCATCAGCTAGCGCCGACGGCACCCGGACCTGGCATCACCCGGCCACCGGTCTGACCGTCACGCACCCGGCCAGCACGTGGCGCCCACCTCCCCGGGACGGGGCTGGGTCGGCCACCGACGGCTCCGGACCACCCGCCACCGGGACCGGGCCGACCCTGGTCGGGTCCACGCAGCCACCGACCCCGGTCGGGCGTCGCGCCGGACCGCGACCCCGGGGTCCGATCCGCGATCCCGCGGTGACGACCACCGACGACCCCAGCTTGCCGTTCTGACGCGGTCCGCGTCCGGCCGGGCCCCATCGTCCGCGCCGGACCCGACCGTGCCGTCCTGACCGCCGCGTCCGGGCACCCCATCCCTGCACGCCGCCACCCGGACCGTCGGTCCGTCCGACCTCACCCCCTCCGCCGAGGTCGGACCACCCGCCACCCGTGCCACACCACGGGTGGCGGGTCCTCCTGTGGGCATCGATCTGTCCGACCGGACCTCGCCAGCCACCTCCCCGCCTCCACCCGCCGTTGCGGTCATCGGACCGCCGGAGGTCCGCAGCCGCGGTGCCACCGATCCGTTTCACCGCCTTCGGGACCGCGAAGACGCTCTCGAAGATCTTCGGCCTGGCGACGATGGCCTGCTTCGGACGCATGCCATCCCGTGACGACGATCAGCTCGCCCATCTCGCCGGCCCACCGGATGCGCAGGTCGAGGTCGAAGGGCACCAGCGCCGGATGCCCGAGCGCGACTCGTAGACTTGGCCGGGCGACCCACCCGTTCCAACGCGCCAACCACGCGAAGACGCCGCCCGGACCCGACCCCGCACGAACGACCCCGTCGACCATTCAACCCCGCCGAGGCTCCCGTGGAACCTGTCGCCCTCTCCCCCGCCCGCCGCCAAGCCGACCTGGATCGGCTCCGCAACGAGACCTTCGACCTGTTGGTCATCGGCGGGGGCGTGACCGGGGCAGGTATCGCCCTGGACGCGGCGACCCGAGGGCTATCGGTGGCGATGGTCGAACAGCGGGACTTCGCAGCCGGGACCTCCAGCCGCTCATCCAAGCTGATCCACGGAGGCCTGCGCTACCTCGAGCAGTTCAACTTCGGGTTGGTCCGGGAGGCGTTGAAGGAGCGTGGCCTGCTCCTGCAGGAGCTGGCACCGCACCTGGTGCGGCCCGTGTCCTTCCTGTTCCCGCTCACCCACCCGCTCTGGGAGCGCTTCTACATCGGGGCCGGCGTCCAGCTCTATGACCGTCTCGGCGGGTCGAAGCACCTCCCGGGCCACCGGCACCTGACCCGAAGGGGTGCGATCTCGGTGATGCCGTCCCTGCGCGACGACGCGTTCGTCGGAGCGATCCGGTACTTCGATGCCCAGGTGGACGACGCGCGCCACACCATGGAGATCGCGCGGACCGCTGCGGCGTACGGCGCGGTCACCACCATCTCGACACGGGTCAACGACCTGCTGCGAGAGGGCGAACGCGTCGTCGGTGCACGCGTGCGCGATCAGGAGAGCGGCGAGGAGATCGACGTCCAGGCCCGCCAGGTGATCAACGCCACCGGCGTCTGGACCGACGAGGTGCAGGATCTGGTGGGTCGCGGCCGCATCAAGGTGCGGGCGTCGAAGGGCATCCACCTGGTCGTCCCTCGCGACCGTATCCACGGTGACTCCGGACTGATCCTGCGGACCGAGACCTCGGTGCTGTTCGTCATCCCTTGGGGTCGCCACTGGATCCTCGGAACGACCGACACCGACTGGAACCTCGACCTGGCCCACCCGGCGGCGTCGGCGAGCGACATCCAGTACGTGCTCGACCACGTCAACCGGGTGCTGCGGGTCCCGCTGACCCACGAGGATGTGGAAGGGGTCTACGCGGGCCTGCGCCCCCTGCTCTCCGGCGAGGACGAAGCCACCAGCCAGCTCTCCCGTGAGCATGCGGTCGTGCAGACCGTCGCCGGGCTCATCACCGTCGCCGGCGGCAAGTACACCACCTACCGGGTGATGGCCGAGGACGCGGTCGATGCCGCCGCACGCAACCTGCCCCAACGGGTCCCCAGCTCGGTGACCGACCGCACACCGCTCCTCGGAGCCGAGGGCTACCACGCGTTGTGGAACCGCCGCGATCGGTTGGCGGCGGACGCCGGGCTGCACGTCACCCGCATCGAGCACCTGCTCGACCGCTACGGCGCCCTGATCACGGAACTGCTGGCCATGCTGGAGGAGCGGCCCGAACTGGCCGAACGCATCGACGGTGCGGACGACTACCTCAAGGTCGAAGCCGTCTACGCCGCCAGCCATGAGGGAGCCCGCCACCTCGATGACCTCCTGACCCGCCGGACGCGCATCTCCATCGAGACCTTCGATCGCGGCAAGGCGGCCGCCCGCGACGTCGCGCCCCTGATGGCCGAGGTCCTCGGCTGGGACGACGACGACATCGCCCGCGAGATCGAGCACTACGACGCGCGGGTCGAAGCCGAGCTCGAGTCGCAGCGGATGCCCGACGACCGGACGGCGGACGCAGCCAGGATGGGCGCCAGGGACGTGCGGGTCGGCGCCGGCTGACCGCCACGGACGTGCGCCGAGACCGTCGGCCAGGGTCGGTACGCTGCGAGACGTGAGGCATCCACTCGTCCGGCCGAAAGCGATCGTCTCCCACGTCCTCGTGTTGACGGTCGTGGTCGGCTGTCTCGTCGCCGGTCAATGGCAGCTCGACCGGCTCCAGCAGATCCGCGAGAACAACGCGCGGTTCGCTGATCGGCTCGCTCAGGAGCCGGCCGACCTCGAGGCGCTGGCCGACCCCGGTGCCGACACGGTGGACGAGGCCGCCCTGGAGTTCCGTCGGGTCGAGATCCGCGGCACCTACCGGACGGACGAGGAGGTCCTCCAGCGCAACCGGTCCTTCCAGAACCAGACCGGTTTCCATGTCCTGACGCCGCTGGAGCTCGATGCCGGTGGGGTCGTGCTCGTCCGGCGCGGCTGGGTCCCCGCCTCGCTCGATGAACCACCCGTCGCCGAGGCCGCCCCACCTGATGGTGAGGTCACCGTCCAGGGGGTCCTGGAGCGGCCCGTCGACCAACCCTCCTTCGGCGCGAGCGACCCGGACGACGGCGTACTCGACCGGGTCTTCCACACCGACACGTCCCGGTTGGACCGGCAGGTCGATGGTGCGCTGTTCCCGATGGTGCTGCGTATCGACGAGGAGCCCGACAACCCCACCGAGGACCAGCTGCCGTTCCCGGCCGGCACCCCGGAACTCGACGAGGGCTCCCACCTGTCGTACACGGTCCAGTGGCACACCTTCGCCGTGATCGGGCTGGTGGGCTACGTCGCCTGGTGGCGCACCCGGCTGCGGCGGGAACCGGCCGCGCAGCGCCCCGATGACGAGGACGACGAGGGTGACGACGGACCGGGAGGTGGCGGTCCCGGCGGCGACCCGTCGGATGTTCCTGACCGTCCGCTGGCGGGCACCACGGTAGGGTCGTCCGCCGGTTGAGCGGTCGGGGTCTCCCCGGACCGATTGGCCGCCTCGCCAGGGCGCAAATGGCCGGATCTGACGGGGCCGTTCCGACCACCGGGTCGGGACCATCCGCACTGCCGGCAAGCTGACCCGCGCGCCACGCTCGGAGGTCGAGCGACCCCGGACCGAGCGAGCCGGCACCGACCCCCGACTGCGACCGAAGGACGGCACGACGATGGGCGAACCACACGTCCACGACGTGCTGATCCTCGGTGGCGGCGCGGTCGGTACCACCCTCGCCCGTGCCCTCTCACGCTTCGACTTGGACGTCGTCCTCCTCGAGGCCGAGGCAGAGGTGGCGTTCGGGGTCAGCAAGGCCAACAGCGGCATCATCCACTCCGGCCTGCACGCACCCGGCGACACCCTCAAGGGACGACTCGAGTACCCCGGCAACCGGGGGTGGCACCAGCTGCACGAGGAGCTCGGGTTCGGCTTCGCCCCGGTCGGTGAGACCCTCGTGGCCGTCGAGGAGGCCGAGCTCGCCACGATCGAGTCCATCCGTCAGCAGGGCGTCGACAAGGGCGTGCCCGGCACCCAGCCATGGACCCCCCAGCAGGCGCTCGATGCCGAGCCCAACCTCAACCGCGATCTCGCCGGTGCGGTGTGGGTGCCGACCGCGGCAGTGATCAACCCGTACGAGGCGGTGATGCTCGTCGCGGACGCTGCCCAGCGCAACGGTGTCCGGATCGAGGTGGAGCAGCCCGTGATCGCCATCGACCCGGTCGATGCCCACCGGCCCGACGCTCCCTTGATCGTGCACACACCCGCAGGCCCCTGGCACGGCCGCTACGTCATCAACGCGACGGGGCTGTTCGCCGATGAGGTCGCCGCCATGGCCGGCGTCCCGGGACTGACGATCCGTCCGCGCAAGGGCGAGGAGTACCTCCTGGACCGCCGGGTGGAGGGGCTGGTCCACAGCATCGTGTTCCCGGCGCCGCGACCGACGTCGAAGGGCACGCTCGTCATCCCGACCGTCGACGGCACGATCATGGTGGGACCGACCGCGCATGAGGTCGATGACAAGTGGGACACCTCGACCACTGAGGAAGGCGCGGCGGAGGTGTTCGCCAACGCGCGCCGGCTCGTTCCCGTCCTCAACGAACGCGACGTGATCGCGGAGTTCGCCGGCCTGCGCCCGGTCGCGCAGACCGGGGACTTCGTCGTCGGACCGACCGAACGGCCCGGCTTCATCAACGCGGCCGGGATCCTGTCGCCCGGGCTCACCGCTGCACCGGCGCTGGCGGACCACCTCGTCGACATCCTCGCCGATCAGGGACTGGCGCTCGTCGAGACGACCGACTGGGATCCCACCGCCCCGCACCCGGTGCGGTTCGCCGGCCGGTCGACCGACGAGCAACGCCGACTCGCCGCGGACGATCCCCGCTACGCCCGGCTGGTGTGCCGGTGCGAACTGGTCACGGAGGCCGAGGTCCGCGAAGCCATCAGCCGTGGGGCTCGAACGCTCGACGGCCTGAAGTTCCGGACCCGTGCGGGCATGGGTCGCTGCCAGGGGGCCTTCTGCACCTGGTCGTGCCTGACACTCCTCGCCGAGGGGCTGGACGTCCCCGTCACCGCCGTGACCAAGCGCGGCGGGGACTCGTGGATCGTGTGCGAGCGGGACGACCAGCCGGAGCCGGACGCGACCGGAGGCGACCAACCCGAGCTGGACGCGGCCGGGAGCAGCGTCGCATGGTGACCACCGAGCACCCTCGGCAGCTGGCCGACTCCTACGACGTCACGATCGTCGGCGGCGGTCCGGCCGGGCTCGCCGCCGCCGTCGGCGCCCGCGATCAGGGCGCTGAGCGGATCCTGCTGGTCGATCGGGACCCGACCCCCGGTGGGATCCTCCTGCAGTGCATCCACTCGGGTTTCGGGCTCCACACGTTCGGGGAGGACGTCACCGGGCCGGAGTACGCCCACCGGGCGTTGGAGCAGGTGGTCGACCACGACGTGGACGTGCTCACCGACGCGTACGTCACGGATGCATCCTCGGACCTGCGGCTGAAGCTGATGTCCCCATCGACCGGGGTGGCGACCGTCGACACGTCCACGGTGGTGCTCGCACCGGGAGCGCGCGAGCGGACCCGCGGCGCCATCCGGATCCCGGGCGAGCGACCCGCCGGGGTGATGACCGCCGGGCTCGCGCAGGCGATGGTCAACCTACACGGACGCCTTCCGGGTCGGCGGGCCATGATCCTGGGCTCCGGCGACATCGGGTTGATCATGGCCCGTCGCCTCACCCTGGAAGGCGTCGAGGTGGCCGGGGTGTGCGAGCTGCTGCCCTACCCCAGCGGCATCGGCCGCAACGTGGTGCAGTGCCTCGAGGACTTCGACATCCCGCTGCACCTGTCGACGACCGTGGTGGACATCCACGGTCGTGACCGCCTCGAGGGCGTGACGATCGCTCCCGTCGACGACGACCGACGTCCCGTGATGAGCCGGTCGGCCCACGTCCCGTGCGACACGCTGCTGCTGTCGGTCGGGCTGATCCCCGACGCGGAGCTGGCGCAGCGTCTCCAGCTACGGCTCGATCCCGTCACCGGTGGGCCGGTGGTCTCGAGCACGATGGAGACCTCCCGGCCGGGCGTGTTCGCGGCCGGGAACGGGGTCCACGTCAACGACCTCGCGGACTGGGTCAGTCGCGAGGCGCAGGTCGCCGGGGCAGCGGCCGGCGACCTCGCGCTGGGCCGCCACCGACCCCTCGAGGACGTCCACGTCACACCGGGCCACAACGTCGGCTACGTGGTGCCGCACACGCTGTCGACCAGCCGGACCCAGACGGTGTCCTTCCGGGTGAAGGAGCCGATCCACGGCGACACGATCCTGCGGATCGGCGACGTCCATCGTCGCAAGGTCCGGGCGGTCGTGCCGGCGGAGATGATCACGCTCAAGGTCGGCCCGAAGCTGCTCGACGGGTGCGCGGGCGACACGCTGCGCGTCGACGCGATCCCCGCTGGCCAGGAGGAGGCGTAGATGGCCGCGACGTGCACCACGGACGGTCCCCCACCGGACGGCGTGGAGACCGTCACCTACCTGTGCACCGGCTGCCCGCTCGGGTGCCGGCTGGAGGTCGACGCCATCGACGACGAGGTGGTGGAGGTCCGCGGCTTCCGGTGCAAGCGGGGGCTGCGGTACGGCACCCAGGAGCACACCGATCCCCGGCGGGAGGTGGCCACGACGGTGTGGCTGTGCGGTGGTGACGTCCAGCGCCTCCCGGTCCGAGCCGCCGCACCGGTCCCGAAGGCGTCCGTCCGATCGTTCGTCCGGGCGCTGGCCGGGGTCAGGGTGAGCGCACCGATCGCTCTCGGCAGCGTCGTCGCTGAGGACGTGGCCGGCACCGGTATCGACGCGATCGCTACCCGCGGGGTCCCGCCACCGGGAGCGGGATCATCCGACGATCGGGATCGAGCCACCGGTCGCCCATCCGTGTCCGGTAGCGAAGGCGGCTAGATGCCGCCCTCGCTACCGAACATCGCCGAGGTACCGGTCGCATCCACCGCTGCGGTGAGCCGCTCGAGGGCATGGACGTACGCGGCGGTACGCAGCTTGAGGCCACGGCCGTCGGCGAGATCGGCGACGTAGCGCGTCTCCGTGGTCATGCGCTCCGCCAGCCGTTCGGCGACCATCGCACCGGACCAGCGGTCACCCGACCGGTTCGCGATCCACTCGAACCAGCTGACGGTGACCCCGCCGGCGTTGACGAGGATGTCCGGCACCACCTCGATGCCCTTGGCATCCAGGATCTTGTCGGCATCGGCGGTGACCGGACCGTTCGCGACCTCGAAGACCACCCGGCAGTCGACGACCGCGGCGTTGCCGGCGTGGATGGCGCCCTCGAGGGCGGACGGGATCAGCGCGTCGCACGGCACGTCCAGCACCGTCCCGGAGTTGAGCTCCTCGCCGGACGGTGGCGAGCTCAACGAGCCGGTGTCCTCCTTGTGCTGCTGCAGCACCGGGACATCCAGCCCGTCGGGGTCATGGATCGCCGCACGCGAGTCGCTGACGGCCACGACCTTCCAACCGTCGTCATGCAAGCTGCGGGCGAGCTGCGAACCCGCGTTACCGAAGCCCTGCACGACCGCACGCGGGTGCTCCAGGTCACCGAGGACCCGATCGCGCAGGACCTGGATCACGTGGAAGGCACCGTCGGAGGTCGCGCTGTCGCGTCCCTGGATGCCACCGAGCGCCAGCGGTTTGCCGGTCAGCACCGCCGGCACGTGGCCGCGGGCGATCTTGTCGTACTCGGTCGCCATCCAGCCCATCACCAGCTGGTTGGTCGCCACGTCGGGTGCCGGGATGTCGACGTCCGGACCGATCACGTCCGCCACCGCCGCGATGTACCCGCGGGAGAGCCGCTCGAGCTCCGAGTTGGACAGCGTCTTGGGGTCGACCGTGACTCCACCCTTGCCCCCACCGAACGGCAGGTCGAGCAGCGCCGTCTTGAAGGTCATCCAGAACGCCAGCGTGGTCACCTCCTCGGCGGTGACCGACGGATGGAACCGGATCCCGCCCTTCGCCGGACCCCGGGTGTCGTCGTACCGGACGCGGTAGCCGGCGAAGGTCTGGAGCTCACCGTTGTCGAGCCGAACCGGGATCGACACCTTCAGCACCGACGCGGGCCGCGTCAGGCGTTCCCGGGTGTCGTCGGACATGGTGGCGAGGGCACTGGCCTCCGCGAACCGGGCCGTCGCATCCTCGAGCAGATCATCGGTCATCGCGGTCCCCATCGGTCGGTGCACGGTGCCCCTGTCGGGAGGAAACGTAGGCGGTCCACTCGACGCAGCGCCAGGGTCCGTCGAACGCGCAGCGACGACCGGCCGGTCACGCCGGTCGAGCGAACCGCACCTGGGACACGTGCCACTGGTCGCCGGCGTCGAAAGCGAACAGCTCCTCGCACGCGATCGTGAACACCCGCCAACGTTGGAACCACGACGCGCCGGACGCCGGCCCGTCGGCGTCGTCCAGGAGTGACACGGCACGGTCTCGCTCGGCATCCAGCCGATCGAGCCACGCCCGCAACGTACGCGCGTAGTGTCGACCCGAGAGGGCCCAACGATCCTCCACCACCAGCCCGCGGGCGCTGAGCAGCAGCAGGTCGTGCGATGGCATCAACCCGCCGCTGAAGAAGTGCCGGGCCATCCAGTCGGCACGGCCACCCTGCTCGAAGGGGTAGGCGTCGGTGCGGTGCGCGAAGACGTGGACGAACAGCTTGCCTCCCGGCCGCAGCCAGCGTGCGATGCGACCGGTCAGCTCCTGATGGTTGCGGACGTGCTCGAACATCTCCACGGAGACGACGCGATCGAACCCTCGGTCGTGGACCACCTCGGCGCCGATGCCGTCCCCGCCGTCGTCGCCCGCGCCGGTCCCGAGCTGGCTCACGTCCGCCGTCAGTACGGTGATGTTGTCCAGTCCCCGCGACGCGGCCTGTCCGACGATGTGGTCGCGTTGGGTCGCGGAGTTGGACACCGCCACGATCCGCGATGTCGGGTAGCGCTCCGCCATCCACAGCGTCAGTGACCCCCAGCCACAGCCGAGCTCGAGCACGTCCTGGCCGTCGGCGAGCTCAGCCCGCTCGGCGGTCAACGCCAGCATCGCGTCCTCGGCGTGTGCCAGGTCGTCCACTCCGGACGGCCACCAGGCGCTCGAGTACTTCAGCCGTGGTCCCAGCATCAGTTCGAACAGCTCGGTCGGGACCTCGTAGTGCTGCTCGTTGGCCTCGGCGGTCTCGATGGCGACGGGCGAGCCGGCCAGCGAGGTCAGCAACGCCCGCTGCCGTGCATCGCGGTCCTCGATCGATCCTGATGTGATCGCCGCCAGGCGCCGTCGCAGCAGCATCCGGATCGTCCGCCGGAGCACCGGGTCGGGCAGCAGGCCGCGATCCAGCACGGCGTCGACCAGCCGTGCCCCCACCGACGGAGCCCTCATGCGCTCACCGGACGCGTACGACCGCGGCGTCCCTCGGCCGATCGCTCCGCCAGATCGGTGCGGTCGATCCGCCGAGGTGGCAGGTCCGCTTCGCGGACGAGCGCCAGCCGCTGGCCGTACGGCTCGCTGCCCAAGGTGGCGTTCATCGGACGGGTGAGGACCAGCTGCAGGTCGCTGATGTAGCGGGCGAGGAACGCGCCCTCGCAGTAGGCGAGGTAGAACTCCCACATCCGCACGAACCGGTCGTCGAACCCCAGGGAGCGGACCTCGTCGGCCTGCGAGAGGAACCGCTCGCGCCAGCGTCGCAGGGTCTCCGCGTAGTGCATGCCGATGTTGTCGGCCGACTCGACGTAGAGCTCACCGTTGCGCCCCATCGCCTTCGTCATGCTCTCCAACGACGGCAGGTGGCCGCCGGGGAAGATGTAGCGCTGGATGAAGTCGGGGCGACGGCGGTAGTTGGCGTAGCGCTGCTCGGGGATCGTGATGACCTGGATCGCCGCCAGCCCGTCGGGGGCGAGGAGCCGGTCGACCGTGCCGAAGAACGTGCCGAGATGGCGGTGGCCGACCGCTTCGAGCATCTCGATGGACACGATCCGGTCGAAGCGGCCCTCGACCTCGCGGTAGTCGATCAGCCGGATGTCGACGAGGTGGTCGAGCCCTTCGTGTGCCAATCGTTCGCGGGCGTACGCCGCCTGCTGCTCCGACAACGTCACCCCGGTGATCCGGCAGCCGTAGGTCCGAGCGACGAAGCTCGCGAACCCTCCCCAGCCGCAGCCGATCTCCAGGACGTGGCTGTCGCCGTGGATCCGGGCCTTCTCCGCGAGCCGTCGGTACTTGTGCTCCTGGGCCTCCTCGAGGGACTGCTGCGGGTGTTCGAAGACCGCCGCGGAGTAGGTCATCGTGGCATCGAGGAACCGCTCGTACAGTTCGTTCGACAGGTCGTAGTGTGCGGCGATGTTGCGCTGTGCACGACCGAGCCGATTGTCCCGCACCGAGTGCAGCAGCCGGTCGCCGAGCACGTTGAGTAGCGCCGCAGGGGTGAGCACCCGCATCGCCCGCCGGTTGGCGATCACGATCCGGATCAACGACACCAGGTCGCACGAACGCCACTGGCCGTCCATGTAGGCCTCACCGACACCGACGGTGGCACCGTTGAGCAACCGGGTGAAGAAGCGCCAGTCGATCACCTCGATGCTCGATCGCAGGGCGGAGTCCCGGTCACCGAACGTGCGACGACGGCCATCTGGCAGCACGAGGTCCAAGCGGCCGACCTGCAGCTGCTCGAGCATCGAGACGATCGTCGCCATGGCACGACGCTGCACGTCGGTCGGGTGGGCGGTCGACAGGGGTCGGGTGGCGGGTCGGGTCATCGGACCGGCTCCTCCTGGGCGTCGGCCGGCAGGTTCGCGGGTGCCGCGACCGTGGATGGATCGTCGGAGCGACCGCCGTGACCGGCCGGCTCGCGCGGTCGGAGCGCATCGTCGACCGGCGGACGCGGCCGACGGTGGAACGGGACGCGCTTGCGCAGCAGCTTCACGGCCTGCCAGTGGATGGATACCACGGTCCGCAACGGCATCAGCGGATGCGTGACGGCGACGCGTGCCAGCCGGCCCGAGGTCAGCGGCACCAGCCGGCCGGTCTGCGTGGCGTCGAGGATGCGGCCGTGTGCATCGTCGACGTCGATGTGGGTGGTGAGTCGACGCCCACGTGCCGCGAAGGTGAACCGGTAGGTCATCCCGTCAACGGGCAGGAACGGTGAGACGTGCATCCGCTTGGTCGCGCTGGCCCGCTGCACGCCCGGACGGGCCCCCGGCTCGAGTTCGAGCAGGTAACAGGTGCGGTCACCGAAGGTGTTGTTGACCTCCGCGACGACGAACGCCAACGACCCGTCGAGGCGGTGGCAGAACCACCAGCTGACCGGGTCGAACACGTGGCCCAGGACCCGCAGGTTGGTCAGGACACGGACGGGACCGTCGGGCAGCGTGACCCCCTGGGCGTCGAGCCACGCGGCCAGCTTGCCGCGGACGGGCCGATCGCCGTCGCCGAGGTGGTCGGTGTCACGGAACCCGAACGGTGCGGGCCGGTTGTAGCCGAACCCGCGCACCGTGGCGTCGAGCCGCGGCAGCTCGTCGACATCCAGCAGCGCGTGGTAGGTCCGGTAGCGGAAGGCATGCGGGGTCGGGCGGTGCCGCCGGTGTCGTACCGTGCCCACCGACAGCGCCGAGACCGTCGGCGCCAGGTCGTCTGGTGCGCCGCCACCTCGACCGCTCATACCGGCCACCGAACGCCGAGGTGCGAGACCGCCCGCACCGCCGACCACAGCCCGTCCTCGTGGAACCCGTAGCGCTGGTAGGCGCCCGTGAAGAACGTGCGTTGCCGGCCGTTGAGCTGGTCGAGCTTGGCCTGGCTGGCGACCGCCTCCGGGGTGTAGCTCGGGTGGGCGTACGACAGCCGCTGGAGCGTGCGCTCCGGCGACGGTGGGGTACTCGGGTTGAGCGTGACCACGTACTCCTCGGGCTCGTCCAGACCCTGCAACCGGTTCATGTGGTAGCTGAGGCTGACGCGTTCGGTCGGGACCCGGCAGTCGTCCAGACGGTAGTTCCACGACGCCCATGCAGCGTGCCGTTCGGGCAAGAGCGCCCGATCGGTGTGCAGGTAGGTGTCGTTGTGCGAGTAGGTCCAGGCCCCGAGCAGGTCCTTCTCCTGGCGGCTCGGGTCGGCGAGCAGGCCGAGCGCCTCGTCCGCGTGGGTGGCGACCACCGCCGCGTCGAACCGGGTCGCGGTGCCGTCGTCGAGCCGCACCGTGACCCCGTCCGCGTCCCGGCTGAGCGCGGCCACCTCACGGCCACGGTGGACTCGGCCCTCGAACCGTGCGGTCAGCTTGGGGATGTAGGTCGAGGATCCACCGACCACGGTCCGCCAGGGATGGTGCGAGGTCACCCCGAGCAGCCCGTGGTTGTCGAAGAAGGTCAACAGGGTCTGCAGCGGGAACCGGTCGATCACCGCCGTGCCCGACGACCAGATGGCGCCGGCCATGGGCAGCAGGTAGTGCCGTGCGAAGCTGTCGCTGAAGCCCGCGGCCGCCAGGAAGCGGCCGAGCGAGAGCTCGGTGGCCCGCGGGTCGTCGACCAACCGACGGCCGATCGCGTTGAAGCGCAGGATGTCGGACAGCAGCCGCCAGTACCCCGGTGCGGCCAGGTTGGACGGTTGCGCGACCATGCCGGTCGGGGTCCCCGCGTACTCCAGGTCGCACCGTTCGCACCGCAACGACCACGACATGTCCGAGGGACGTGTCGCGACGTCGAGTTCGTCGAACAGCCGGGTCAGCAGCGGGTAGGTCGGCTCGTTGTAGACGATGAACCCGGTATCGACGGGCACGGTGGAACCGTCCGGGCGAGGAGCGGCCACGGTGTTGGTGTGGCCACCCAGCCGGGACGCACGCTCCAGGACGTGGACCTCGTGGAAGGGCCCGAGGAGCCACGCGGCAGCGAGCCCGGAGATGCCGGTGCCGACGATGACGATGCGCACGAAGGGGTCCTTGTCGCGCGACGTTCGTCGCGCAGACGCCCCCGGTTCGGCGCCGAGACACCCCTTGGCTGGCGACCGGGGCGCTTCAACGCCCCGGATCACCGCGTCACGCGGCCAGGCGAACGGGCTCGCGCTGCGTTGACCGGTCCGCAGCGGTCCCGGCGCACCGTGGCCGCCCCCCGTCCGGTCAAGGTGCGCCGGAGCCGCGCGCCGACGGCGCATCGCAGCCTGGCACCACCGGTTCTAGCATGGATGAGAGGGACCGACGAGCCCTGCGCATCCTCCGGACGTCCACGCGGTGGTACGACCGCCCCTCAAGCCACCTCGACACGGACCGTGTGCCAGCCCTCCGCACCGTCGGGCGCCGGCGGTGCGGGCCCCTCGGGCTGGATCGCCCCTTGCGCGTCGACCGCACGCGCGGCGATCGTGTGCTCGCCCGTCGACAGCGACGCCGTCCCCCGCCACTGCACCCACGTCGCCTCGGACAACGGCGGGAGGAGCTCGACCGGCTCCCATGGTCCGTCGTCGACCCGGATCTCGACCTGGTCGATCCCGCGGACCGGCGCCCACGCCACACCGGCCACGACCAGTTCGCTGTCCTCCACGCGGTCACCCGACCCCGGCAGGTCGATGCGGGTCATGGTCTTGACCGGCCCCTCCTTCGCCCAGCCGCGCGGGACCCAGTAGCCATCGAACCCGTCCCAGGTGGTCAGCTCGATGTCCTGGAGCCACTTGGTGGCGGACACGTAGCCGTAGAGCCCCGGGACCACCAACCGGGCGGGGAAGCCGTGCCGCACGGGCAAGGGGACGTCGTTCATGGCGACCGCGATCAGCGCCGGGCGCCCGTCGGTCGCCACCTCGAGCGGGAAGCCACCGGTCCAGCCGTCGACGGACCGTCCCACCACCTGCTCGGCCCGTGCGGTCGGCCCGGCCTCGTCTAGCAGTTCCACCAACGGGACTCCCAGCCAGCGGGCGGTGCCGGCCAGGTCACCACCGACCTCGTTGGAGACGCAGAGGATCGTCGCATCCACCTCGACCAGATCGCGCTCGAGCAGGTCCTCGTATGTGAACTCCAGCTCCCGATCGACGAGGCCATGGATCCGCAGGCGCCAGTCCGTCGGATCCACACGGGGCAGGGCGATCGCGGCATCGATCCGGAAGAAGTCGTCGACGGGGGTGAGCAGCGGCGTCACCTCCGGGAGCTCGGCCGCGAGGTCCCCGCGGATCGGCGGCAGCGTGCTGGCGGGCTCCGGCAGCGTGACATCGGGCACCGATGCCGGGGCGAACCCGAAGGTGGTGCGCCCGAGCGTGCCGGCGAGCGCCGCCGAGAGCCCCAGGCCGCTGGTCAGCCGCAGGAACCGGCGACGGTCGACCGCGCCGTTCGCGGCGATCCCCACGTCGCTGCCCTCGGGACCGTCCGCACCCGCCGAGGTGGCCGCCGCTGGGCCGCCCAGCCGAGCCAACAGCGCATGCAGGGACCCCAGCGTCGCCCAACCGGATGCGGCCAGGGCCAACAGCACGGTCGGCACGGCCGCATCGGGCGAGGTCAAGCTGGCAGCCAGCGCCGCCGTCGCAACCGCACCGACCAGCGCCACCGCCGCGACGAACCTCGCAGCGGCGACCCGCCCGAGGAGCACGCCCAGCACCCCTGCGACCAGCAGGGACGAGCCGAGCAGGACCGCGCGGTTGGCGGGTCCGAGGACCTCGATCGCGGTGGTCAGGATCCCGCCCGGCGCCAACGCCACGACCTGCTGGCCGAGCGCGTCCAAGGGCGAGGGCACCGTGACCAGCGACCCCGCCGCCAGTTCCGCGACGGCGATGCCGACGAACGTGGCCACGACGCCCGCCAGGGACGCCAGCCGTCGGTTCGGCACGGACACCTCCGGATCGGCCACACTCTCGTCGCTCACCCGTGGCCGACCGCCGGCGTCCTCACCCGAAGAGGATCCAGACGCCGAGGCCTGCGGTCACGAGCAACCCCACCAGCGTCGCGAGTCCGAGCGCGAGCAGCCACTGTCCCAACGTCACCGGGGGTCCTCCTGAGGTTCGGGTCCACATCTGGGTTCGGTTCGCTTCCTGCCGTCACCCTCGTCCGTTCCGCACGGACGAGCGCAGCCGGCCGGACATCGGCTGGGGCCGCGGACGAGCGGAGCCTAGACGCCCCAGCGCTCGTCCTCCACGTGGCGACGAACGTCGTCGGCGGCCACGTACGATCGCGACGGCCAGCCTCTCCTCGGAGCCGATCCTGACGTCCACCGATCCGTCGTCCCCGGACCCGTTCCGGCCGTTGCCCGACGAGTGGTCCCGCCGAGCCACGCTGCGCGACGGCAGCCGGGTCCTGCTGCGCTCGATCCGTCCGTCCGATGCCGAGCGACTCGCCGAGGGGGTGCGACAGCTGTCACCCGCCTCGCGCTACCTGCGGTTCCACGCCCCGGTCGAGGAACTCTCCGACGAACAGCTGCGCTACCTCACGCAGGTCGACCACCACGATCACGAAGCCATCGTGGCCCTCGATCTCGACCACCGAGACCATCCCGGGGTCGGCGTCGCCCGCTACATCCGCGAGACCCGTGAGCCGACCGTCGCCGAGGCCGCGATCACCGTGGCCGACCGCTACCACGGACAGGGAGCGGGCACGCTGCTGCTCGGTGCCCTGGCACGACGGGCACGGGACGCCGGTATCGAGGTGTTCCGTAACTACGTCCTGGACGGCAACCACGCCATGCTGGACGTCTTCGATCAGCTCGGCGCGGAGCGGGAACTGGAGACCGACGGGTTGTGGCGGGTGGACCTGCGCGTTCCCGACGACGAGGAGCAGATCCCGAACTCACCCGCGGGGCGGGCGTTCCTGGGCGTGGCGCGTGGCGAACGTGCGCTGGCCAGCCTCTTCCCCCCGGTCTGGAGCCGTTGGCGCCGGCCAGGACGCGGGTCCTCCGCCGAGGGCAGCACGCCCGGAGGCGGGTTCCGGCAGCGCCTGGACGACGAGTTCCGGCAGCTCCAGGTCGAACTCGATGACTGGCTCCAGCACCGTGACGAGCGGTGAGCGGTACGGGTCGGCCTCGTCGGTCCGACCTCCCGCGGCTGCGCGATAGCGTCGCGTGGATGCTCGCCCCCCACACCCGCCCCGAACTCACCCGACGGCTCCCCCGGTTGCTGTTCGGACTCGTCCTCTGTGGGCTGGGCATCGCGCTGATGGTCGCCGCCGACCTCGGGCTCGGCCCCTGGGACGTCCTCCACCAAGGGCTCACGGCGCGGACCGGCATCCCCATCGGGACCGTCGGCATCCTGGTCGGCCTGCTCGTCCTGGGCCTGTGGATCCCGCTCGGGGAACGGCCCGGCCTCGGGACGCTCCTGAACGTCGTCGTCATCGGGGTCGTGATCGACGTCGTCCTGCTGGTCCTGCGGACGCCCGACCCCCTGTGGGCACGGACCGCGATGATGCTCGCCGGCCCGGTGCTGTTCGCGATCGGATCGGGCTACTACATCGGCGCCGGCCTCGGGTCCGGCCCTCGGGACGGGGTGATGACGGGCCTGGCGCGGCTGGGCGTCCCCGTCGGGGTCGCCCGCGCCGCGGTCGAGCTCACCGTCCTGGCCGTTGGCTGGCTGCTCGGCGGCACCGTCGGGGCCGGGACGTTGTGGTTCGCGTTCGGCATCGGCCCGATGGTCCATTGGGCGTTGCCGCGGCTGACCCTCCGCGATGCCGAGCCGGGCACCCGGGGTGCGCTCCGCCCGATGAGCAGCCGGTGATCAGCAGACGGGGCTGATCGTCGGCCACGGGTTGACCCAACTGCCCCCGTAGCGACGACCCAGGTGCAGGTGCGGCGGCGTACCGCGCGCGTTCCCGGTGTCGCCGACCGTGCCGATCCGGTCACCTCGGGACACGCTCGCCCCGACCGAGATGCCGTTGGCGACCGAGTCGAGGTGCGCGTTGTACCACTCGCTGCCGTCCGCGGTGCGGTAGGTCACGGTGATACCGCCGAGCGAGGTCGGCGAGGATGGACCGTTCATCCGGATCACCTCGCCGTCGTCCACCGCAACGACCGGCGTGCCGCGCGCCGCGAAGATGTCGTTGCCCTGGTGATAGCGTCCACCCGCCCGTGGGTAGCCCCAGTCGTTGGTGAAGTCCCGTCCCGCCGCCGCACCCTGGACCGGGCAGACCAGGCCGTCGACCGCAGGGCCGCCGCTGGCACCCGGCTGTGAGCTGCCGCTGGCGGCGCTGCTGCCGTTGCCATCCTCGGCTTCGGCTTCGGCCTCGGCCTGCGCGGCACGCTCGGCTTCGAGCTGTGCCTGCCGCTCCTCTTCCTCCCGAGCGCGCTGCTCTGCCAGGTCCTCCTCGAGCTCGTCGACCTGGGCGGCGACGCGGACGAGCATCGCCTCGGTCTCCTCCTCGTCCGCCTCGAGCGACGCGAGCAGGGCCGCTTCGGCCTCCTCCTGCTCCTCGACCTCCGCGGTGAGTTGCGCGGCTTCCTCCCGCAGTTCCTCGACGGTCGCCAGCGTCGTCTCGGCCTCGTCCTCGGCCTGGCTGGCGCGCGCTCGGGCGACCGCCGCCTGCTCAGCCAGGTCGGCCTGCTCCTCGCGCAGGGCGAAGACCTGCTGGACGGTCCGATCCTGCGCGTCGACGACCGTCTTCAGCTGCTGCATCCCGTGCGCGAACATGGTCGGGTCCTCCGCTCGCTGGAGGACCTCCATGGCCATCGCACCCCGTTGGGCGCCTGAGGTGCCGTGCTTGAAGGTCTGTACGAGCTGCTCGACCAGCAGCGCCTCCTCGGCCTCCAGCTCCGCCTCGGTCGCCTCGAGCGCCGCTTGCGCGTCCTCGTGCTCCTGCACGGCTTCTTCGCGCTCCTCCTCGGCCTCGGCGAGCGCCGCTTCGGCGAGGGCGACCTGGCCCTCCGCTGCCTGGAGCCGTCCGCGCGCGTCCTGGAGCTCCATCTGGATCTGGGCGAGCTCGGCCTCGCTCTGCTCGATCGCCGAACGGACATCACCGAGCTCCGATGCCAGATCATCGGCTTCGTCCTCGGCGCGGTCGAGCTCACGCTCGAGATCGTCGCTGTCGGCCTCCTGCGCACCGACGGGGTGGATCGAACCAGCGAGGGCCACGATCGCCGCGAGCGCAACGAGCCGAACCGGCGCGCCTCGACCGCGTGGAGGCGCGACGGTCGCGCCGACCTGCTGGGGTCGCACCGGGCCTCCCCTCGCTCGTCGGTCGAACCCGACACCAGTACCAACACCGCGCGGTCCGACCATCACAGCGCGTGGCTGCGGTGGCTAGTGTGCCGGATGTTGCGTACGAGGCAAGTATCCGCGACATCCACTCGTCGAGGTCGACCGATGGTCGCACGTGCTTGAGCGGTGTTCCATCCCCGACGAGCCACCGTGCGACGACAGCGCGTTCCGGCGGCCGGGACCGCTCGGGCGGTCACTTGAGGGTGGCGACGCCGCCGTCGACAGGCATCACCGCGCCCGTCATGTAGGCCCCCGCCCGCGACGCGAGATGGATCGCCAGGCCGGCGATGTCCTCCGGCTGCCCCACCCGGCCCATGGGGATGCTCTCGATCAGTGCGGCCTCGTGCTCGAACAACACCTCGGTCAACTTGGACGGGAACAGACCCGGCGCGATCGCATTGACGGTGATGTGGTCGGTCACCAGTTCCTTCGCCAGGTGCCGCGTCAGCTGGTGGACCGCCGCCTTGGAGGCCGAGTAGGCGTAGGTCGGCAGGTCCGGCACGTGGATCCCGTCGATCGAGCCGATGTCGATCACGCGGGCCGGGTCCTCGGCGCTGGCAGCCACGCGCAGCTGCGGCGCGAGCGCCTGCGTCAGCAGGAACACGCCGCGCACGTTGACGTTCATCACCTTGTCGAAGCCGGCGACCGGGTCGTCGTCGAAGGGCGCACCCCAGCTGGCTCCGGCGTTGTTGACCAACACATCGAGCTCGGGCTCGCGTTCGGCCATCGTCGCCGCCAGCTGCGTCGCGCCGTCGGGTTGGCCCAGGTCGGCCTGCAGCGAGGTGCAACTGCCCAACGCCGACAGCTCGGCCGCGAGCGCGTCGCCCGCTTCGACCTTGCGCGAGGCGATGTAGACCTTCGCTCCCGCCGCGACGTACGCCCGAGCGATCATCTCCCCGATCCCCCGATCCCCCGCGCCCCCGGCGATCAGGGCGACCTTGCCTCGGATGGAGAACAGCTGCTCGATGTCCACGACGGCTCCCTCACGTCACACGGCACCCCGCGTGAAACACAGTCGGTGACGGTCGTCGCCATACCGGGCGGACGGAACGGATGGGTCCGAGACGTTCCGTCGGCGCTGCGGTGACGATCACGGCGCGGAGAACGGGGTAGGCGTGGACGGCGAGGTCCTGCGCATCGGCAACGGGTCGGGGTTCTACGGCGACCGGCACGAGGCGATGCTCGAACTGGTCGAGGGCGGCCCGCTGGACGTGCTCACGGGGGACGACCTGGCGGAGCTGACGATGGTGATCCTGTGGCGGACCCGCCAGAAAGATCCTGCCCGCGGCTACGCCCGGAGCTTCCTGCGGCAGGCCCGCGACTTGCTGGGACCGTGCCTGGCGCACGGGACCCGCATCGTGGTCAACGCCGGCGGGCTCGAGCCCGCGGGGCTGGCCGCAGCGCTGCGCGAACTGGCCAGCGAGCTCGGCGTGGATGCACGCATCGCCCACGTCGAGGGTGACGATCTGCTGCCGCGGCTGCCGGAACTCACCGCACCGGGAGATGGCCTGACCGACCCGGTGACCGGCGAGCCGCTGCCCGACGGCCCGGTCCCACCCCTGACCGCCAACGCCTACCTGGGTACTTGGGGCATCGCTCACGCGATGCAAACCGGAGCGGACGTGGCGGTCACCGGCCGTGCCACCGACGCGAGCCTGACCGTCGGCCCCGCTGCCTGGAGGTTCGGCTGGCGACGTGACGACTGGGACCGGCTGGCCGGCGCGACCGTCGCCGGCCACGTCATCGAGTGCAGGGCGCAGGCCACCGGCGGCAACCACGTGTTCCTCGACGAACTGCCCACCGACGGGCCGGCGCTGCCCGGTTCCCGATCGCGGAGGTCGCCCGCGACGGCACCGCCACGATCACCAAGCATCCGGGCACCGGCGGCCGGGTCACCGTGCACACCGTCACCGGGCAACTGCTCTACGAGATCGGCGGACACCGCGAGCTCGGCCCCGACGTCGTCACCCGGTTCGACACGATCCGGTTGGACGAGGACGGTCCCGACCGCGTCTCGATCCACGGGGGGCAAGGCGAGCCACCACCTGCACGCTCACCGTCGCCCACCGGGAACCCGAGCCGGTCGACCGGCGACGGTTCAGCGAACCGTTGGTCGCGCTCGCGCTGTCGAGCTACGCCAGCTTCACCCTGACCGGTCTCCCCGACCGACGCCGAGCCGTTCGGCCCCTACCGACCGAGGGGTGACCATCCGCGGTCATGCGACGGGTCAGGACGAGGCGGCGCGGTAGCGGACCCGCTCACCCGAGCCGGTGCGAAGCACCGCACCGGCCTCGAACAGCCGGTCGAGCACCTCGCGGACCTCATCCACGTCGCGCCCGAGGGCGGAGGCGATCGAGTCCGCGGAGGAGGTGCGCTGCGCGCGGAGCTCGGTCAGGAGCAGCTCCTCGTCGGCGGCCTGCGACCCGGCACCGGCGGCGAGCCGCCAGGCGGTCTCGGCCGCGCGCTCCACCAGCGCTTCCAGCGGCTCGGGATCATCGACGCCCGGGGGCGGCCCGAGATGACGCAGGAGGGCCGCGGGGTCGTCCGAGGGGGCAGGGTGCAGCTCGATCGCTTCGAGGTCACCCCGAACTGCCTCGAGCCCTCCGGAGAGGTCGAGGTCCCGCTGCTCGGGTGACGCCGAACCCTGCCGGACACGGTCGAGCAACTCGTCACGTGACCGACCCCGCAACTCGAAGAGCAGGCTCGGGTCCCGGTCGACCTGGACCGCGGCCGCAACGACGACGGCAGCGACGTGCCGACAGATCGGCCCCCGTTCCTCGCAGGAGCACCGCATCGCGAGCGCGGCGAGGTCGGGAACCAGATCGACGCCGGACGCCTGGATGTCGTCGGCGAGCTCCTCCGGGAGGGTGCCGTCGAGCAGCGCGGCCGTGTAGCGCAGCTGACCGGCCAACGCATCGATCGCCCGTGTCCACGCCGCATCGTCCGGTTCGGGCCAGGCCAGTTCGACCCGTACCCGGCTTCCGCGGTCAGCCGACACGCTGGCGGTGATCCTGCCCGAGGTGAGCGTGAGGTCCTGCACGCTGCCCCGCCGGGCCAGCCCATGGCCCCGACGCACGGCGCGGGCCGCGCCGGCGCCCGTGGCGTCGAGCGCGTCGAGCCACCGTTGCCCCCACCAGTGGCGGACCTCGGTCCTGGCATCGGTCGCGCTCATCGGTGCACGCTCCCGGTCATGAGCGACCCCCGGGGATCGGTACGAGCCGTGGCCGCGAGCTGGGGGTGGTGTCAACGGGCGGTGCCGGGCCGTCATCGTCGTCCAGATCGGCTGTCGACAGCGACACCAGGTCATGCAGTTCGTCGTCGTCGAGTTCCGTGATCCAGGTTTCGCCGGTGCCGACCACAGCGTCGGCGAGCGTCCGTTTGCGTTCCAGCAGGTCGGCGATCCGCTCCTCCACCGTGCCGGAGGTCACCAGGGTGTGCACCGTGACCGAGCGGGTCTGGCCGATGCGGTGGGCGCGGTCGGTGGCCTGGTCCTCCACCGCCGGGTTCCACCACCGGTCGTAGTGCAGGACGTGGCTGGCACGCGTCAGGTTGAGCCCGGTCCCTCCCGCACGCAACGAGACCAGCAGGATGGGCGAGGCGTCCTCGTCCTCCTGGAAGCGTCGAACCATCTCGTCGCGCTTGGCCAACGGCACACCACCGTGCAGGAAGGGCAACTCCTTGAGCCCGAGCTCCTCGCGCAGGTGGCGGATGAGTAGCTCACCCATCTCACGGAACTGGGTGAACACCAGGGCCCGATCACCATCGTCGACGAGTTCGCCGAGGATCTCCGTCGCCCGGGTCAGCTTGCCGGACCGATGGGCGAGCCCGCCGTCCTCACGTCGGTACTGCGCCGGGTGATTGCAGATCTGCTTGAGCGCCGTCAGGAGCGCCAGGATACGTCCCCGCCGCTCGAACGCGCTGCCGCCCAGGCCTGGGCCGGCGAAGGCGTCCTCGACCGCGGCCTGGTACAGCGCGGCCTGCTCACGGGTCAGCGTGCATCCGACGGTCAGCTCCTGCTTCCTGGGAAGGTCGACCTCGACCTCCGGATCGTCCTTGCGACGACGCAGCACGAACGGCGCCACCAGGCGCCGGAGCCGCGCTGCAGCGGCCTGATCGTGCCAGCGCTCGATCGGCACCGCGAAGCGTTCGGTGAAGGCCCGCTGCGAGCCGAGGAGTCCCGGGTTGGTGACGTCGATGATCGACCACAGCTCAGCGAGGCGGTTCTCGACCGGTGTCCCGGTCATCGCCACCCGAGTACGGGACGAGAGCGCTCGCGCCGCCTTCGCACCCTTGGAGGTGGGGTTCTTGATCTGCTGTGCCTCGTCGAAGACCACGACGTCCCACTCGACGCGGTCGAGCAACCCGATGTCGCGACGTAGCAGCGCGTAGCTGGTCACCACGACGTGACCGGGTTTGAACCCGCGCGGGGTGACCGCCCGCTGCGGCCCGTGGTGCCGGACGACCGGCAGATCGGGCGCGAAGCGGCGGATCTCGCGTTCCCAGGTACCGACGACCGAGGTCGGGCACACCACCAGGTGTGGTCGGTCCTGGGCGCGCGAGGTGGCCAGTGCGATGGCCTGCAGGGTCTTGCCCAGGCCCATCTGATCGGCGAGGACCCCCCCGAACCCCAGGCTGGTGAGTCGCTGGAGCCAGGCCACCCCGCGTGACTGGTAGGCACGCAACTCACCGTCGATGCCCACGATCTCCGCGTCGCCCGGCTCGTCCGCGCCCCGCAGCCGCTCCAGCAGCTCGGCGATGGCACCGTCAGCCACGGTCTCGACCGTCCCGAGGCCGGCGACCTCGGTCCGTCCGGCCAGCGCGGCGGCCAACGCCTCGGTGAGGTTCAACGCCGTGGAGTCACCAGCCAACGCATCGATGCGGTCGACCTCGTCCTGGTCCACCCGTACCCACTGGCCCCGCCAACGCACCAGCGGCCGGCGCATCGCCACGATCCGCGCGAACTCCTCCGGCGAGATGGCCTCGTCTCCGAGGACGATCTCGTAACGCAGGTCGGTCCGGCCCTCCAGGCCGAGCGGGGCGGCACCTTCGACGCGGGGGCTCGACGGCGTCGCCTGCCCGATCCGGGCCCGCAGCCGGAGCCGACGGTCGCCCGCGCCCACCAGGTCGGACGGCAGCTCCACACCGATGCCAGCCGCAGTGAGCGCGTCGACCGCATCCGTCAGCAGGTCGGCGACCTGGCCCGCGGACAGCTCAAGCCGCGTCGGTCGCGGCTGCGACAGGGCCGCGTCCAGTGGCGGGAACAGCCGAGCCGCCGTCGCCAGACCGCGAGCCAGCGTGACCGCGGGATCGTCGATCCGTCGACCGCCCAGCTCGAGCGGGCCCCCGCCGCGTTCCCAGACCTCGGCGGCCTCGATCGCGACGTCCGGCTCGACCGTCGAGCGCAGGCAGAGCGTCAGGTTCCACGCGCCGGGCTCCTCGGCCGGGGGCTCGTCGGTCGGGGCTTCGGCCGGGGCGTCCGCCGGGGGCGGATCGAGCCGCAACGCCAGGTGCGCGACCGTCCGACGGTCGTGGCCAGCCAGCGGCGCCGCCCACTCGTCGATGTCGGCCGCGAGGTCTTCCGCCGCGACCCGCAGGTGCTCGACGGTCGGATCGCTGCCAGCGAGCGCCGATGCCCACATCTGCGGCCAGGGGCGGCGTGGGCCGCGGCGGCGCGCGTCGATCTCGGGTCGCCGTCCCTCCCGGGCGCAGGCATCGGCGACGGCGTCCAGGAACGCACGGACCAGATCCTCCGCGTCCGTCAGGTGCCCGGACGCTTGGCGCAGGGCGTGCGCTCCGACGGGCATGGCCGCCGCGAGCATGGCCGGACGGGGGTCGGACGGTGCGACCACCCGCCAGCTGGCACGGCCCTGGGCGGGGTCGTCGGTCGGATGGAAGGTCGGGAGCACGCGGCCAGCGGCGACCAACTCGAGCGCGAGCTTGGCCGCATGTGACCAACTCAGCACGGCGGCGGACGGCCGGGACCACGCCGGCCAGTCCGACCCTGGGGGCAGCGCGGCCAGGCGCCGAACGGTCGGCAGCAGCGGTAGTCGGCGAGCCACCGCATCACGAGGGTGTGCGCGACCGTCGCGCACCTCGATCGTCGCGAGCCGGCCGACCTCGCCACGGGGCAGGTCGAGCTCCGCCGCCGACTCGGCGAGCTCGTCAGCGTCCACGTCCGCCTGGACGGACCACAGCAGGAGCGATCCCGCCGACGGGACGGGATCGGCGGGCACGAAGGTGAGCTGTGGCATCCGGGGCACACCCCCTCCTCTGCGACGAGCAGGACAGCGTAGGGCTTCGAGCCTGCCCCCTCCGACGGGCGGGTCTGCCGGGTGAGCGCTCGCCACGCCGGGATCGTGGTGGGTCAGGGATCCCGGCCACTCGGACACGGTTGGTCCGGAAGGAAGCGGCCGATGGACACGTTGATACGAGAAGTCGGCGCATCCTCGATCGCTCGGACGCCGAACCCCACATGAACCGATACGCGATCGCGCAGCTCGCCAGCTGGAGGAACCATGACGGACCAGTCGCAGACGGCCCGCCAGGAGCAGGCCACCGACCCGTTGCCGACCGATCAGGCGGTGACCCGCCACGAACCGGACGCCGACCCGGAGTCGGTCACGATCTCGTGGTTGGAGGACCAGTTCCCGGGGTGGAGCTTCGAGGTCGACGTCGCCGAAGGCTGGGACGGTGAGCGACACCAGTTGTGGATCGCCCGCCGGGATGGCCACCACCCCCAAGCGGAGACCAGCCCCGCGAAGCTGCACACCCGGCTGAGCGACTACCTCGACCGGGAGTCCCAGCGGGCCGCCTTCATGAACTGATCCGACGACCCACCGGCTCCTCTCAAGGGGCCGGGCCGCCGACCAGCGCGGCCAGCCGGATGTCGGACAACCCCGGACAGGACAGGGCCGGACCGTCCAGACGGTCCGGCCCTGTCGCGTACCGTTGGGTCGATGAACGTCAACATCGTCGACCTGATCGTGATCATCCTGGTCGTGGTCGCCGTCCTGGGCGGCCTGCGAGCCGGGTTGATCACGCGTGCCTTCACCTGGATCGGCTTCGCGGTCGGGGTGGTCCTGGCGACCCGGACCGTGCCTTTCGTGTTGTCGGTCGTCGGCAACGGCTCGCCGACGCTGCGCTTCGTCCTCGCCGTCACCGTGCTCGCGCTGACGGTCTCGCTCACCGGCGCGCTCCTCGGCTCGCTTGGCCGCCGGCTCCGGCATGGCCTCGGGGGTGAGGTCCTCCCACGGATCGATCGAGTCGCCGGCGGGGTGGTCGGCGCGGTGCTCGTGGTCGGCATCACCTGGTTGTTGCTCCCAGCGGCCGCCGACGTGCCCGGCGGTGTCGCACGCGAGGTACGCGGATCGACGATCGTGCACACGATCCGCACCGTCGCGCCACCACCACCCGACGCGGCACGGGGGCTGCGAGCGCTCGTCGGATCCACCCGGTTCCCCGAGGTCCTCACCGACCTCGCGCAGACCCCGACGATCGATGACCCGCCGGCGGACGTCGAGGTCAGCGACGAGGTCGTCGAACGGGTCACCGCCGCGACCTCGCGGGTCTCGGCGCGGGGGTGCAACCGGCGGTACGAGGGCTCAGCGGTGGCGGTCGCGCCAGACACGGTCCTGACCAACGCCCACGTCGTGGCTGGCGCCGACGAGGTGCACCTGACACGCCCCGACGGTGCTCGACGCGACGGTCGCGTGATCGCGTTCGATCCAGCTCGCGACCTGGCCGTCATCGAAGCGCCCGACCTCGGCCAGGAGCCCCTGCGCCTCGGGCGCGCCGAGGTCGGAGCGGACGGCGTCTCGATCGGCTACCCGGGCGGCAGCGACCAACCTCGGGTCGCTCCGCTGACCATCGCCGAGCAGCGAACCGCCCTGGGCCGGGACATCTACGGCGACGCGGAGACCGAACGGGAGGTG
Source organism: Nitriliruptoraceae bacterium (assembly GCA_007121785.1). Taxonomy (GTDB): domain Bacteria; phylum Actinomycetota; class Nitriliruptoria; order Nitriliruptorales; family Nitriliruptoraceae; genus SKTG01. The sequence goes on along the minus strand of SKJX01000102.1, from coordinate 33,055 downwards.
CTGTTCCTGGCTGCCGACCTCGAGCAGGGCGACTCCGGCTCCCCGGTCGTCGACGCCGAGGGGGAGATGGTCGGTCTGGTGTTTGCCGTGAGCCCGGACCGTCCCTCGACGGCGTTCGCTCTGGACCGTGACGAGCTCGACGCCGTCCTCGCGGCCGAGCGGGTCACCGGCGCGACCGGACCATGTATCGACTGACCGCGGGTGCGGCCTCCTCGACGGTCAACCGATCGTGCGGCGCAGGAACCCGTGCAGGCCTGCCGCGGTCAGCGCCGTGAGGGACAGCACCAGCGCCGACAGGAACGCGGCCGGGGGCATGGTCTCGATCGTCGGGGTGAGCGCGGCCCGCAGCCCCTCGCTGACGTAGACCAGCGGGTTGGCCAGCACCGCGTACTGCAGCCAGGGCAGCGAGTCGAGGGCCGCCCAGGGGTAGTAGACCGCGCCCAGGAAGGTCAGCGGGAGCACCACGATCGAGAACATCAGCCCGATCTGCCGCGGACTGACGTAGGTGCCCAGGGCCAGCCCGAGAGCGCCGGAGAGCAACGCGGACAGCACCGTGACCGTCAGCAGCAGCGGGATGCTGGCGATCTCCAGTTCCACCGGGGTCGCCGGGACCAGGAGGACCATCGGGAGCACGACCACGCCGGCCAGGACGCTCTGGAGCGCACCGAACAGGATCTTCTCGACCGCGACGACCCCGACCGGGACCGGGGCCATGATCCGGTCCTCGATCTCCAGGGTGCTCCCGAACTCGTTGGACAACGGCAGCGCGACCGCGATGATGCCCTGGAAGATGACGGCGACCGCGACCAGCCCCGGGACGAGCACGGTGGCGAACCCCTCCGCGCCCCCGACCCCGCCGATGTCCTGACCGATGCGCGGGAAGACGTAGGCGAACACGAACACGAACAGCAGCGGCTGCGCGATCGTCCGGGTCAGGAACGAAGCGAACTCACGTCGCAGGACCCGAGCGTCGCGCTGCATCAACCCGAGGATCACCTGGACCGTGGCCCGTGCCAACCCCGGCTCGTCCGCGAGACGACCGTCGAGCACGTCGATCCGGCCGGGCTCTGCGTCGACGGACGCGGCGGCATCACTCACGCAGGTCCCTCCCCGTCAGGTTGATGAACACCGCTTCCAGCGTCGAGCCCTGCACCGACACGTCGCGGATGCCCGCCCCCGACGCGGCCGCAACCACGCGGGCGAGCAACCCGTCGTGATCGTCGCCGAAGAGCCGCAGCCCGTCATCGGTGCGTTCCACGGTGGTGACGCCGCCGAGCTGCTCGAGCCGGGCGACCGTGTCCTCGCTGGCCGGATCCTGCAGCACCAGTTCGACGGTCGCGCCCGCACCGTGCACGTCCTTGAGGACCTGTGGCCGGTCACAGACCAGGACCTGCCCGTGATCGATGATGGCGACGCGGTCGCAGAGGGCGTCGGCCTCCTCCATGTAATGCGTCGTGAGCACGACCGTGAGCCCGTCAGCGCGCAGCTCCTGCACCAGATCCCACAAGGCGATCCGGCTCTGCGGATCCAGCCCGGCGGTGGGCTCGTCGAGGAACAGCACCTGAGGCCGGTGGGCGATGGCACGAGCGACCTGGAGCCGCTGGGCCATGCCGCCGGAGATCTGCTCGGGGAACGCCCGACGCCGGTCCCCTAAACGGAACCGGTCCAGCAACTCGGCCGCGCGATCGCGTGATGCCCGCCCCGACCAGCCGAAGTAGCGGACGTGGTACCGCAGGTTCTCCTCGAGCGTGAGCGACAGATCGAGGGTGTTGGTCTGGGTGACGACGCCGATGCGCCTCTTGACCCGCGCCGCGTGCGCGCCGATGTCGAGCCCCATCACGGTGGCGTGACCGCTCGTCGGCCGAATCCGAGTGGTGCACATCCCCACGGTCGTCGACTTGCCAGCACCGTTGGGGCCGAGGAGCCCGAACATCTCCCCCGGGTGGACGGCCAGATCGACACCGTCGACCGCCCGGACCTCCGGTGGACCGGGGTAGACCTTGCGCAGGCCTGACAGTTCCAGCGCCAGCGGGGCGCCATCCTGCGCCGTCCCTGCGACGGCCGGGAGCGTGGAGGTCACCATCGGGTCCGATCGTTTCACGCGACCGGTTCGTCACCCGACCGCCACGCGGACCGGCTCGGTGCGGGGGGCCGCCCCGCGCTCACGCTCGGTCGAGCAGCAACGCGAACATCGTGGCATGGGTCGCGACGGCCCCGATCACCAGCATGTGGAAGATCTCGTGGTACCCGAACCACCGCGGCGAGGGGTCGGGGCGTCGGACACCGACGATGATCGCACCGGTGGTGTACATCACGCCGCCGGCCAGCAGCAGCAGGACGGTCGTCGCACCCGCCTGCGACCACAACCAGGGCAGGAGCACCAGCGGCGTCCACCCGAGCGTGAGGTAGATCGCGTTGTTCGCGCCCTTCGGGGGGGCGTACGGGAGCCATTCGTTGAGGATCCCGAACCCTGAGCCGGCGAGGGAGGTCACGAGCAGCACCTGGGACGGCCATCCCTGCAAACCCAGCAGCGCCAGCGCGACCCCGGTCCCACCGATCGCGAGGTAGATCCCCGTGTGGTCGAGGCGGAACAGCCGCTCGTAGGTCGTGGCGTCCCACCGGCGCAGGTGCAGCAAGGCGCTGAGCGTGAACATCGCGGTGATGCCGAACGCGAACGACGCGATCCCGACCGTGGCCCGTCCAGGGGGTGCGAGGACCAACCACACGATGGCGCCCGGGATCGCCAGCAGCGCCGCGACACGATGGGACCATCCACGGAGCCGCGGCCGTGGCAGATTCAGTGCGCGATCGGTGTTGACCGACCGCTTCAGGATGCGTTCGTTCACACCCCCAAGGTATCGCTGCGGGTAGTGGGGTGCGCACCGGGTGAGCGCGCGCTTCCTCGGTTCCCCTATCGTGACCGCCATGAGCCGACCCCTCGCTACCAACGACACCGTTGACCTCGACGGGCTGCTCGGATTCGTGCGCCCGCGGCATCGCCACGTGCTGGTCACCCGACGCCGTGACGGCGGGCCGCAGCTCTCGCCGGTCGCCGGAGGCGTCGACGCCGGCACGATCGTCATCGCCACGTACCCCGGACGCGCGAAGGTACGCAACCTGCGACGCGACCCGACCGCGACCGTGCTCGTCCTGTCCGACGACTGGAACGGACCGTGGGTGCAGATCGACGGGCGGGCCGAGGTGATCGACCTGCCGGAGGCGATCGAACCGCTCGTCAGCTACTTCCGGTCGATCGCTGGGGAGCACGACGACTGGGACGAGTACCGGCAGGCGATGCGCGACCAGGGCAAGTGCCTGATCCGGGTCGAGATCGAACGGTGGGGTCCCATCGCGACCGGAGGGTTCCCGCCCCAGCTCGCGGAGGGATGACCCACCGGTGAGCGGAGCTGCGACCTCGGTGCGGTTGCCCACCTACAGCCGCACACAGCGTGTCGGCCTGGTACTGGCGGTCGTCGCGTTCGCGCTGCCCCTGGTGTTCGACGTCCCCGGGCTGGCGCCCCCCGGCGAGCGGATGTTGGCCATCTTCCTCCTGGCGATCGTGCTGTGGATCACCGAGGCCGTCCCGCTGGTGGCGACCGCCCTCGCGGTGGTCCTGCTCCAGGTGGTGTTGCTCTCCGAGCAGGCGCTCGTCCCGGTCGACGAGGTGGTGGTCGCCGCGGACGTGTTCTCCGCGCTCGCCGATCCCGTGATCGTGCTGTTCCTCGGTGGGTTCCTGATCGCGAACGGGGCAGCGACGTTCGGGCTCGACCGGACGTTGGCAGCGCTGCTGCTGCGCCCGTTCCTGGCCGGCGGTGCCCGGTCGATCGTGCTCGGCCTGATGCTGATCACCGCCCTGCTGTCGATGTTCGTGTCGAACACGGCCACGACCGCCACGATGTTCGCCGTGCTCGTCCCGGTGCTCGCTTCGCTGCCACCGGGGCCGTCACGGACCGGGCTCGCCCTGGCCGTGCCGATCGCCGCCAACGTCGGGGGCATCGGCACCCCGGTGGGCAGTCCACCCAACGCGATCGCGCTCGGGGCGCTCGCCGCGCGGGGCGAGTCGGTGTCGTTCGTCGGGTGGATGCTGCTGGCCCTGCCCCTGCTGGTCGTGGTCCTGCTCGGAGCGTGGTGGCTGTTGACCCGTCGGTTCGTGGCGGCGGACACCCCGATCGAACTGGAACTGGACGCGTCGTTCGACCGTTCCCCGGCCGCGATCGTCTTCAGCGTGGTCGCCGCCACGACGATCCTGCTGTGGCTCACCGAGCCGCTGCACGGGCTCGCCTCATCGACGGTCGGGTTCATCCCCGTCGTGGTGCTCCTCGCCACGGGCGTGCTCGGCGCACGCGACCTGCAGGCGCTGCCATGGCACGTGCTGTGGTTGGTGGCCGGCGGCATCTCCCTGGGTGCGGGCATCGGCGCCTCCGGGCTGGACGCCTGGCTGCTGGACCTGGTCGCCTGGGAGCTGCTCCCCGCCACCGTGCTGATCGCGCTGTTGGTCCTGGCCGGCCTGGCTTTCTCCACCGTGATCTCCTCCTCGGCTGCGGCCAACCTGCTGATCCCGCTGGCGCTGGGGCTCGCGACCGGCATCGGGATCGATCCCATCCTGGTCGGCGTCGTCGTCGCGCTCGGCTGTGCGCTGGCGATGGCGCTCCCGATCTCCACCCCACCGAACGCGATCGCCTACGCGACGGGTGAGGTCCCGCAGGGCGCGATGGCCTCCACCGGCATCGTCGTCGGGGTCGTCGGGGGCTCGCTGCTGGCATTCGCGATGCCCCCGCTGTGGACCGCCCTCGGACTGCTGTGACCACCGCTGACGCCACCACACCCGAGCCACGGCTGATGGCCGCGGTCATCGCCGCCGACACGGCGCGTGCGGCGACGATCCGCGGTGAGCTCGCACCCGCCCTGCGTGCCTCCGGGAGCACCGTGGTCGACGCACCCACGGTCGAGGACGCGCTCGCCGCTCGGACGGAGGGCAGCACCCTGGCGTTGCTGGTGGTGGACGCCGGTGGCGCCACCGCAGGCACCCCGATCGAGGTCGACCGGGTGCTCGCACCGCTGGCGGACCTCGATCCGGTGCCCAGCACCGTGGTGCTGAGCGAACGGGCGAGCCACGCGGACATCCACCGTTCGCTGGATCGCGACCTGGTCCAAGCGATCGTCGCCGTCCCGTGGACGGTCGGCGAGGTCGCGCACCAGGGCCGGTCACAGCTCGCACGCTGGCTGCGTCGACGCGACGCCACGGACCCGCGGCTGGCGGCGCTGGACGACGGCGCTCGCCCCGCCGAGGCGCCGACCAGCCAGATGCTCCTCGATCTCGAGCTCGACGACCACGACCTCACGCCCCGCCTGCTCCGCGACATCGAGGGGGTGCTCGGCCCGCTGCCGCGCCTGCACCTGCCGGCCGGGACCCGGCTGACCCATCAGGGCGTCGGTGTCGACGGCGTCGTCATCGTCCTTCAGGGCGCGGTCGCCCTCCACCGCCACACCGAGATCGGCGATCTGCGGCTGCACCACGCGTCCACCGGACCCGTCGTCGGGCTGCTGTCCCTGGCGCAGCAACGTCAGGCCTTCTTCACCTCCCGGGCCACCACCGACGTCGAGGTGGTGCACCTGAGCCTCGAGCAACTCGACCGGGCCTTGCAGCTCGAGCCCCAGGTGGGCGCCGCGCTCGCGGCCGTGAGCGTGCGAGCCCTCGCCCGCCGGCTGCGTCGGGCCGAGCAGCTCCAGGTCCGCGAGGTGAAGCTCAACCGCGAGCTCGATCGCGAGCGCGAGCGCCTGGCCGACGCCCTGTCGGAACTGGAGATGACCCGGCTGGAGCTGATCGAGGCCGAACGGATGGCCACCCTCGGCGAACTGGCGGCCGGGGTCGCGCACGAGCTCAACAACCCGGTGGCCGCGCTGACCCGGGCCGCCGCCTACGTCGCGACGGACCTGGAGGCGCTCCTGGCCGTCCATCCGCGTTCCCAGGCGCTCGCCGAGGTGCTGGCCACCGCGAACCGTCGCCCACCACGCAGCACCGCGGAGGATCGCCTCGCCAGACGGGCCGTCGCGGACCGGATCGGCGACGCGGCGCTCGCGGACCGGTTGGTCGCCGCCGGCATCGACGACGCCGACGTCGCAGGCAGGATCGCCGACAGCGCCGACGCGGACGAACTGGCTCGCGCGGCCGACCTCGGCAGCGCCCTGCGCAACCTGACGACCGCCGCCGGCAGCGTGGCCGAACTGGTGGACAGCCTGCGGGCGTACGCCCGCCCGTCCACCCAGCGCCCGCCGAACGACGTGGACCTGCACGCGACCGTGGAGGACGCCCTGCGGCTGGTCGGCCACCGCCTGGATCAGGTCGAGGTCGTCCGGGACTACGCCGCGGACCTGCCGCCGATCCGCGCCCATCCGGGGCCGCTCAGCCAGGTGTGGGCGAACCTGCTGGTCAACGCCGCGGACGCCCTGGCGGGACCCGGGACGATCTGGATCACGACCGCCTGCCCGGAACCCGCACACGTGGAGGTGCGGATCGAAGACGACGGACCCGGCATGGCCGACGAGGTGAAGGAGCGGCTCTTCACGCCACGCTTCACGACCAAGCATGGTGCCGTGCACTACGGGCTCGGGACCGGGCTGGCGATCAGCCGGCGCATCGTCGAGACGCACGGCGGGACGATCGAGGTGGCCTCGACCACGAGCGAACCGAGCGGCACCGAAGTGGTCGTCCAGTTGCCCACGGAGGGACCGCCAGCGGACACGGAGGGAGCCTCATGAGGTTGTGCGTGCTCGTCCTGGAGGACGAACCAGCGGTCCGCGACGCCCTCGTGCGGGACCTGGCCCCGCTGCGCGACGTCATCCGGATCGAGCCAGCGGAGGACGTCGCCGACGCCCATGCGGTGCTCGACGGCCTGCGCGACGACGGCGACCTGCTCGCGCTCGTCCTGGCCGACCATCGGCTGCCGGGCACCACCGGCGTGGAGTTCCTCGTGCGACTGCGCGAGCAGCCCGAGCACCGGACGGCACGCAAGGTGCTGGTCACCGGTCAGGCCGACCAACAGGACACGATCCGCGCGGTCAACGCCGCTGGGCTCGACCATTACCTCGCCAAACCATGGGACCCCGACGAGCTGGTCGCGGTCACCCGCGAGCAGCTGACCGGGTTCGTGCTCGACACCGGGGTGGACCCGCTGCCGCACCTGCGCGTGCTGGACCAGCAGCGCATCCTGCCGGCGCTGCGGGGACGCGGCGACCGGTGACCGCTGACCAGAGACCCGGGCGCCGACGCCCGACGACGGGCTCGGTCGCTGACGCCCGGTGACGGACCCGGATAGGGTCGGCACCCAGGGACGGGCCGGTACACGGTCCGATCCCCTCACGACGAACGGGGCGGACGCATGCGGGTGCTGCAGATCGCCCCTCCGTGGTTCCCGGTCCCTCCCACCGGCTACGGCGGCATCGAGTGGATCGTCTCGGCACTGGCCGATGGGCTCGCCGACGCTGGCCACGAGACCACGCTGTTCGCGCCCGGTGGCAGCCGGACCACCGCCAAGCTCGAGACCTACTACGACCGGCCACCCTCCTTGCAGGTCGGCGACCCGTGGTTCGAAGCGCCACACGCGCTGGCGGCGTACGCGCAGCGGGACCGCTTCGACGTGATCCACGACCACCTGGGGGCGGTCGGTCCCGCCATCGCCGCGGCGCGTCCCGACGGCCCCCCGGTCGTGCACACGCTGCACGGACCCTGGACCACAGCCAACCAGCACCTCTACCGCCAGGTCAGCGACCAGGTCCGGCTGGTGGCGATCAGCCAGGACCAGGCCTCGCGTGCACCCGACGGCATCGAGGTACCGGAGGTCGTGCACAACGGGATCCCGCTGGCTCGCTACCCCTACCGCGAACAGAAGGAGGACTTCCTGCTGTTCGTCGGACGGGCGACGGCGGACAAGGGGCCGGAGGTGGCCATCGACGTCGCCAAGCGCGCCGGGCTGCCCTTGGTGATGGCGATCAAGATCGCCGAACCGTTGGAGATCGAGTACTACGAGACGATGATGGCCCCCGCCATGGTCGGCGCCGACGTCGACATCCGTACCGACGTGGGCCACGACGAGAAGGTCGACCTCCTGGGGCGGGCTCGCGCGATCGTGGTCCCGATCCGCTGGGACGAGCCGTTCGGGCTGGTCATGGCTGAAGCGATGGCCTGCGGGACACCGGCGATCGCCTACGCCCGCGGCGCGGCACCGGAACTGATCGTCGATGGCCGAACCGGGGCCCTGGTCCGTCCCGGCGATCTGCTCGGTCTGGTCGACGCCGTGGCGACGGTGGACCGCCTGGCCCCGGCCGACTGTCGCGCGCACGTCGAGTCGGAGCTGTCCGCCACCCGGATGGTCGAGCGCTACCTCGACGTCTACGCCGCCCTGGTCGGCTGACCCGGCGCCCGCCCCCGTCCGGCCGACCCTGAACGCGCTGCACATCCACCCCCGAGGAACCCGCCGTGTCCGACCTGGGTCCGCTCTCCGAGATCGTCTGCGTCCAGGGCGAGTCCTTCGCCATCTCCGGACCGACCGGCGACGTCGAGCACGGCGATCACGGGTTCTACGTCCGCGACACCCGGTTCCTCTCGCGCCTCTCGCTGACCGTCGACGGGGCACGACCGAGCCACCTCTCCGGCGCGTCGGTCGGTGGGCAGCGGGCGGTGTTCCACGCCTACCTCCACCCCTCCAGCGACACGGAGGTGGACCCCACCATCTCCGTGACGCGACGGCGCGCCGTGGACGGGGGGCTCCGCGAGACCCTCGAGGTCGCCAACCACGGCAGCCGGCCGGAGACGCTCGAGGTCACGGTCCGAGCCGCGACCGACTTCGCCTACATCTTCGACGTCAAGCACGGCCTCGTCCTCGAGCCCGTCGAGCCGACGGCCGCTGACGGCCAGCTCACGTTCGAGCGGGCGGGTGGGACGGAGCGGACCGTGGTCTCGTTCGCCGGCGCACACGCCGACGGTGACCGGCTGCGCCGGTCCGTCACGTTGGCGCCCGGCCAGACGTGCTACCTCGACGTCGAGGTGGCCTGCCGCGACCATCACGGCGAGGTCCGCCCCGGTGAGGGCGCCGCGACGGCCGTCCACGCGCCCGTGCAGAGCCTCGCCGGCCCCGAACGCCCCGAGCACCCGTCGGTCGACTGCTCGGACAGCCGGTTCAGTCGCCTGCTCCAGCGATCGCTCGCGGACCTGGACTCGCTGGTGCTCTGCGACCCGGAGGCCGAGGAGGACCGGTTCCTGGCCGCGGGCAGCCCCTGGTTCCTCACGCTGTTCGGTCGTGACTCGATCTGGTCGGCGCTGATGGCCCTGCCGCACGACCCCGGGCTGGCCCGCGGGACCTTGCGGGCCCTGGCCCGCCGGCAGGGCACCACCGACGACGAGGACACCGAGGAGCAACCCGGCAAGATCCTCCACGAGGTCCGCCGTGGGGCCCTCGCCGACCGAGGCGACCTGCCACCGTTCTACTACGGCACGGTCGACGCGACCCCGCTGTTCGTCGTGCTCGCCCACGAAGCCTGGCGCTGGGGCCTGCCGGACGTCGAAGTGGAGGCGCTGCTGCCCCACATCGAAGCGGCGCTCGCCTGGATGCGCGACCACGGCGACCCGGACGGCGACGGCTTCCTGCGCTACGTACCGGGCACCGGCCGGACGCTCGCCAACCAGGGGTGGAAGGACTCGCACGACGGGGTGCGCTACCGCGATGGCCGGATCGCGGTCGCGCCCTTGGCACTGTGCGAGGTCCAGGCCTACGCCTACGACGCCGCGCGACGCGGCGCCGCCCTGCTGGACCGGTTCGACCGTCCCGATGGCGACCACTGGCGGGATTGGGCCGACGGGTTGCGCACGCGGTTCCGAGCCGCGTTCTGGGTCGAGGACGAGGTCGGGCGCTACCCCGCGATCGCGGTGGACGGCGACGGACGGCCGGTCGACGGGCTCGCCTCGAACATGGGGCACCTGCTGGGCACCGGGTTGCTCGACGCGGACGAATCGGCCGCGGTGGCCGACCGGCTCGTTCGCCCGGACCTCGCCTCCGGGTGGGGCCTTCGGACGTTGTCGGACCGGTCCGGTGGGTACAACCCGCTGTCGTACCACTGCGGGACGGTCTGGCCGCACGACACCGCCATCGCGGTGTGGGGCCTGGCGCGCGACGGACACGGGGCGGCAGCAGCCACGCTCCTCGAGGGTCTGGTCCGGGCGGCGCCGACCTTCAACTTCCGGCTCCCGGAGCTGTTCACCGGTTACGACCCCGACCGTGCGCCGACACCCGTGCCCTACCCATCGTCGTGTCGACCCCAGGCCTGGGCCGCGGGTGGTGCGATGCTGCTGGCACGGACCCTGCTCGGGATCGAGGCCGACCTACCGGACCACCGCCTGACCCTCCGTCCGCTCGATCCGGCACCCTTCGAACGGCTGGAGTTGACCGGCATCCCGATCGCCGGCGGCCGTCTGGACGTGTGCGTCCACGCCGGGCGGGTCACGGTCGACGTCCACGACCTGGATGTGGACGTGGTGGTCGAGCACCCGGCCTGAGCCCTCCGTCCGGGCCGGCACGTGAGAACCCTCGTCCGGGCACCGTGTCATCATCCTCCTCCCCGTGACGTCCCACGCGCGCGTCCCCGCGACCCGGAGCATCACCGCGATGACCGACCGGCAACCTCCCACCCCCATCGAGCGGGTGTACTCGCGGTTGATCGACGAGGACGAGGATCACGGTCACGGGGACCTCGACTCCTCGCACGTCGAGGTGGTCCCGAGCAACGCGGCCAAGCAGATCGTCGCGATGACGCTGCAGAAGGCCGGCGACCTGATCGTCGACGCGAAGACGGTCCTGGCGTGGCTGCTCGTGGCCGTCGGTGCCCCTGCGGGCTTCACCGGGCTCCTGGTCCCCATCCGCGAGTCCGGATCGATGCTGCCCCAACTGGCGTTGGTCGCCGCCGTCCGGCGACGCGCGGTACGCAAGTGGGTGTGGGTGCTCGGTGGCAGCCTGCAGGGTGCTGCCGTCCTGGGTATGGCCGCGGTGGCCGCGACGCTCGACGGTGCCTCCGCCGGGGTCGCGATCCTGGTGGCGCTCACCGCCTTCGCCGTGGCCCGTTCGCTGTCGTCGATCGCGTCCAAGGACGTCCTCGGGCGCACCGTGCCGAAGGGGTCGAGAGGTCAGATCAACGGTTTCGCCACGATCGGCTCCGGGATCGCGGCGATCACCGTCGGGGTCGCGATGCGCGGTCTCGGAGGGGAGGACACACCACCGAGCACGTTCGCGTGGCTGCTCACGGCTGCGGCGCTCGCGTGGATCCTGGCCGTCGTCGTCTACGGGACGATCCGGGAGGTGCCCGGTGGGCAGGCCGACGAGGCGGGCGGCGCCGACGGGTCGGCGGCCCGCCTCCGGCTCCTCCGCGACGACCCGCCGTTCCGACGGTTCGTGATCGCGCGGGGGTTGCTGCTGGTCTCCGCGTTGAGCCCGCCGTTCGTGGTGACGCTGGCGACCGAGCAGGGCGGGGCGGGGCTGGCCGGGCTCGGACCGTTCGTCATCGGCAGCGGGATCGCGTCCCTGATCGGGGGGCGTTTCTGGGGACGTGCCGCGGACCGCTCGTCCCGCCGCACGATGATGCTCGCCGCGGGCGTCTCTTCCGCGATCCTGCTGGGGTTCCTCGCGGTCCTGCGCATCGAGGGTGCACGCGAACTGGCGCTGCTCTACCCGTCCGTCTACCTGCTGTTGGCACTGGCGCACACCGGCGCGCGGTTGGGTCGCAAGACCTACGTGGTCGACCTCGCCGATGGCGACCAGCGCACGGACTACGTCGCGGTCTCCAACACCGCGATGGGGATGATCCTGCTCGCGACCGGTGGGATCACCTCCCTGGCCGCTCTGGTCGGCCCCCAGCTGCCGCTGCTGGTGTTGGCCGGGCTCGGGCTGCTCGGGGTCGCGGTCAGCTGGCGCCTACCGGAGGTGTCCGCCGGCACGTCCTGATGGCGTTGCGGCCCCCGACCTGCGCGCGCCAACCGCACGCGAGGCGGTGTACGGACGGACCGGATCGGGCTGCGGTCCTGCGTCGGGACCGCCACCCTGCCCGGCCGGCGCGAGTGTGAGGAACGCGAACGAGGTGTTCGGGCACCCGTCGCCATGTGCACCACCAGGCCAGTTCGACCCGCTGTGTGACCCCGAGGGCGTCAAGACCACGAACGTGCCCGACGCCTTGGGCGTGAGAGGTCGTGCGCACGTGCACGACCACGTCGTGATCGCCCTGCCCCCGAGCCATCGGAACCCCTCGTGACTGCACGCCGTCTCCTCTTCACGCTGCCAGCGCTCCTGCTCGGCTTGCTGCTACCGCTCTCCCCCGCCGTCGCGGACACCGCGACCTACAGCGACACCGCTGGCACCTCCTACGAGGAGGCGGTCGAGGAACTCACCCGCGCCGACGTCCTCCGTGGCTGCGAGGACGACCGCTTCTGCACTGATGATGCGGTCACCCGCGGCCAGATGGCCAGCATGCTGGCCCGCGCGAGAGGACTGTCGCTCGACCGTGGGAGTGCCCCGTTCGATGACGTCGAAGGCAGCGTGCACGAGGGCGCCATCACCGCGATCGCCGATGCGGGGATAACCACGGGATGTACCGAGGAGTCGTTCTGTCCATCCGACACCGTCACGCGGGGGCAACTCGCCTCGCTGCTCCAACGGGCGTTCCTCATCGACGATGTGGAGAACGGTGAACGCTTCTTCGACGACATCGAGGGGGCGCACCAGCCGGCCATCGAGGCCCTTGCACAGGCGGGCGTCACCGCCGGCTGCTCGGAGAGCCTCGTCTCCTTCTGCCCCGGCGACGAGGTGCTGCGCTGGCAGGCCGCGTTGTTCCTCGCCCGCACCATGGATCTGGTCGACCCGGTCTCGATGGACCCGTACGAGGACCGCCGCGCCGAACAGGACGAGATCGACGAGCAGCGCGAGCGCGAGGAGCAGGAGCGCGAGGAGCAGGAGCGTCGCGAACAGCAGGAGCAGGAGGCGCGCGAGGCAGAGCGGTTCTACGTCCCGCCGGACCGGGTCGCGATGTTCGAACGGCTCGCGCAGTGCGAGTCGAACGGCAACTGGAGCATCAACACCGGCAACGGGTTCTACGGCGGGCTGCAGTTCATGCTCAGCACGTGGCAGAGCGTCGGCGGCACCGGCTACCCACACCAGGCTTCCAAGGAGGAGCAGATCTACCGCGGCCACATCCTCCAGCAGCGCTCCGGCTGGGGTCAGTGGCCCGCGTGCACACGCTCCTTCGGCTGGCGCTAGCCGGGACGCCCGCGGCCGGGGCGGGGACGCCCCGGTCGTCCAGTGCGCGCCCGTCAACGCATCGCGGTCGTGGTCGCCGAGACGGTCGCCTCCGCACGGGCCTCGCCGGGTGAACCGTCGTTGAGGAACACCGCGACGCGGAACTCCTGCTCGGTCCCGCTTGGCACCTCGACGGTCCAGGCCACGGGCAGCGAGGTCACCGCGGATCCGCTCCCGGTCGACTCGCCCGGCAGCTGCGCCCAACTCGACGGGCCCTGCGACTCATCCTCCGCCCGGAAGATGAACGCCTCCACCTCGCACGGGCACGAGGAGACGTCGCCGTCGGCGAACACCGTCACCGTCCCCAGCACGGTGACCGTCGAGGTCCCGCCCGTCGCTCCCGTCGTGTCCACGGTCACCGCGGTGGGTACCCCGTCGAACCCGTTGGCGTCGGTGAGCGTGGTCACCCCCGACGATCCTCGTGACCGGGGCGCCGACCGCGCGAGGAACGACGCCATCTGGTCACGTCGGACGTCGTCACCGGGACAGAACTCGCCCGGTGCGCAGCCCGACGTGATGGCGCTTTCGACGAGTTCATCGATCGCCGCAGCGTGCGGCGATCCCGGTGAGACATCCTGGAACCCGTCGGTCGCCGCTGCCGCTGGGGCGAGGAGCGCCACGCTGACGAGCGCTCCAGCCAACAGCCATGGGCGGGTTGATCGCATGGGCATCCCTTACGGTGTGATCGTGAGGTCGTTGGCGCGACGGGTCGAGCGGAACCGCAGCACCCGCGGGCTCGACGCACCCGGGTCGAGTTCGATCGCGCCGTGCTCGAACCCGGCACGCTGCTGGCCGGTGCGGGTCCGGAAGCGGTCGGTGGTCGGCGCGCCGAGGTCACCGGCCGGTCCCCCCTCATCGAGGTAGGTCTCCAGCACCCGGCCGTCGAGCGCCCTGGCCCCGATCGACCCGGCCGCGAAGACCGTGACCGCGGCGAACCGGGCCACGTCGACCCCCGCCTCGGTGGTCTGGGACTCCTGCAGGGGACCCCAGGGGCCGTCGCGACCGTCCAACGCCAGGTACCGGTCGGCGATGGGGCCCCACAACGCGAAGGCCCCGTCACCGCTGGCGACGAGCACGCCGCGGGCGAAGCGTTGCTGGCCGTCCTCGGACGGTCCGATCGGGTAGCCGAGCGGACCGTCGGCGGGACCACCCAGCTGTTCGTAGGTCGCGAGGTACGGCGCCTGCACCGGCTGGGCCCCCTGACCAGAGGCGTAGATCGCGCCGTTCTCGAAACGGGTCACCGAGCCGCGACCATCGCCGACCGGCTCGGTCCCGGCCGTCGGGGCCCCCAACGTGCCAACGGGACCGTCCAGTCGTTCGTAGCGGGCGGCGGCGGGGCCGAACAGGGCGAACGCGTCGTCGCCGACGCCGTACATCGCTCCCCGCTCGAACCTGGTGCGGGAGACGCCCCCGTCGATCGTCTCGCCCTCGTCCCGGGGGTAGCCGAGCGCGCCGGATGGCCCATCGAGCTCGGCGTAGCGCCGCGCGATCGCGTCACGCAGCACGAGCACCCCGATCGCGGTGTGCCAGGCGAGCACGCCGTGGTCGTAGACCTGCCAGGCACCACCCCGCGGCCCGGACCGCTCCGATCCCACCGGTTCACCCAGCTCGGACCCGTTGAGGCCGAGGTCCTGGTAGGACCGCTCGATCACGGTCGCGTCACGGTCGTAGAGGCACGGCGCGTTGTGGGTCCGGGTCCGGTTGTCCGTCCGCACCGTCCGGCCGCACGCCGGATCCCACACCCACGGCGCGGTGCACAACACGACCCGACAGACCACCTCGGTGACCCCGCCGATCTGGGTGTTGCACTGGCCGTACCGGAAGACGTTGCAGCAGACCCGCCGCTGATCGCAGGTGCCGCTCGCGCATCGGCACCGACAGCTCGAGCCGGGTGAGCGGTTGCAGTCGATGATGTAGCGCGGCGCGCCCTCGCAGAACGGCGACCGGTCGATCTTCCACCAGCCCGCCACGAACGAGCCCGGTGGGCAGGTGTTGGCCCCCTCGTTGATCGTGCAGCAGAACGCCGTCCATCCCTGGTTGCAGGCCGCACCCTCGCCGCAGACCGACGCGTACGCGCTCGTCGGACGGACCATCCACCGCAAGGGGGCGATCGTCAGCGCGGAGCCGACCACGGCGGCCCGGACCAGGAAGCTGCGCCGGGTCAGGCCCGGGCGGTCCGCGTCGCGGCGCCCGAGCCGGGTGCTGACCCGGTCCACCGCGCGGTCCACGAACCGTCGCCTGGTCGTGTTCATCGCTCCACCTCGACGCGGATCCCGGCCAAGACCTGCTCGACCTTGCGGGCCAGCAGGTGCAGGTCGTCGAGATCGCCGAGGACGACGTACAGGCAGAAGGCCCGGCCGCCCTCGTTGAAGAACCCCTGCCATCCAGCCTGGCGGCCACGCTGGCGTTGGAGCGCCTGGGAGCTGAACGCGCGTGGATCCAGTGACCGCGGGAGGCCGCGGGAGGCGAACAACTCGCTGGAGGCTTCGGCCGGGTCGTACTCCACCAGGGCGATGAACGCGTCCTCGCCGCCCATCACGTCCACGGCGCCGCTGCCGAAGTCGCCCCGGTCGCGCGGCAGGGGGAAGGTGCCGAGGTGGGTGACCGGTCGCAGCACCCCGCCGAGCTCGGCGAGGCTGACCGCGTCCGGGTCGCGTTCCACCTCGATCGAGCCCTCCCATCCGGGGGGCAGGTCAGCGGCGATCCCGTGCGACTCCAGGTACATCCGGCCTCCTCAGCTCGCCACGAACGGCACGAGGGCCACCGCGCCGGCGGCGACCACCAGCTGTCCGGCGACCGTGGCGGTGGCCGCGCGCGTCCGTGAGGCGTCGAACCGGTGGAACGAGGCCCGCAGCCGCTCCGGATCGCGCCAGCGGGCGGTCGCGAGGACCGGGACCGCCCGCCCCAGCCCGAACGTGGCGCCGATGGCGGCCCCCGCCACAGCCTGCCCGGAGACGCCGGCTACGAGCAACGCCGACCCGAACGCGACGTAGGTGGCGGCGGTCGGCACCACGGTCAGCACCGCCGCACCGAGCTGGGCACCGAACCCGGCCCCGTAGACCCAGCCGCGGAACGACGTCAACCACCGCTCGTCCACCTGGCGTCGCCAGCTCGGCACGGTGAGCGGCAGCCGACCCGCATCGACCGAGGCGCCGAGCACCGCGAGCACACCGAGCACGACCGCGGCGATGGCCGGCGACCACGCCCCGACCAGCGCTGCACCGGCGATCCAGGCACCAGCCAGGCCGAGCGCGCCACCGACCGCGGCCCCCGCGGCGGTCGACGCGAGCGTGAAGGCCGTGACCGTGATGGTCCACCGTTGCCCTCGTCCGGCCTCCCCGACCGGGGAGATGCTGGCCAGCATCGACTCACCTCAGGGTGACCAGGCGCTGCGCAGCGCCGCGAGGAGCGCGACCGCCATCCCGAGGACCAGCAGCACCGTCGATGGCATCAGCGCGGCTCCGTCGGTGGTCGGTACAGGCTGGGGTCACCGGGACCGAGCCCGGCGTCGAGCAGGACCCGGTCGAGCTCACGTTCGCGGCGCTGATCGGCACGCGCCTTGCCGTCGTGGTCGTGTGATGACCGGAGGAACAGCTCCTTGACCTGGGTGAAGCTCGCCCCGGTGCCCTCACCGACCACGCGGCCGCTGCGACCATGGACCAGCACGGCGTAGGGACTCCCCGGCACCTCCAGGTCCTTCCACGCGCCGGTGCTGGCGACCACGGTCACCCCCTCGGGGGCGAGCTCACGGATCGCCGAGGTGCTCTCCTCCGCGAGGTCACGGGTGACGACCACGACGCGGACGCCGTCGATGGACCCGTTGCCGGCCAACTCGGACCAGAAGGCCTCGCAGGAGGTGCAGCCGGAGCTGAGGAACATCAGCAAGGTGTCGTGGTCGACATCCACGGTCCGCAGGCCGATGGCTGCACCGGTCGGATCGACACCGACCACGTCGTGCGCGCGGCGGCCGTCGGAGACATCGCGCGGCGGCGGCACGGATCCGTCGGTGCGAGGGACCTGCGGAGACGCGGTGGTCCCCGGATCGCGTTCGAGGCCGACACCCAGTTCGTGCAGCCGGCGCAGGATCGTGGCGTGCGAGCGCAGCAACCCGGCCACGAGCACGCTCAGCAGCAACACCACGACCGACAGCGCGATGACGACGATGGTCATGAGGGTCCCTCCACGAGGACGACGGCGTCGCGCAGCGCCACGGCGCTGGTCATCAACACCCGCATGAGGGCGACGCCGATCCCTAGCAGGACGAGCAGCAGCGCCCCCGGCCACGGGTCGACGACGACCAGCCCGAACGCGGTCGGCGCCGACCGGGCCGCGGCACCGACCGCTGCCAGGGCCCCGACCGCGAGGACGACGAGGTGGGCGCCACCGACGCGTGACGCCGTCCCGAAGCATCCGCACGACCGGCCGTGGCGGCGCCGCGAAGCGGCCGTCCCCAGCAACCCGACCTGGCCAGCCGCGAGTGCGAGGAAACCGAACGGGCCACCGACGAGCAGCCCGGCCGTTCCGAGCAGCACCTCCCCGATACCCAAACCGCCGGCCAGCCACGGGCGCCCGGGGCCTCGACGCAAGCCCAGCGCGAGGGCCGCGGCACGCGGATCCCGCACCTTGATCGCACCGGCGAGGACCAGGAGGCCGGCGGCGAACGCCGTGACGACGGCGGTCAGGGCCGTCAGCGGATCGTCGGCCTCGGGCACCACCCGATCTCCTCCCCCGCCGACGTGTGACGGTCGATGACGCAACCTACGTGCTCAACCCTCGGCACACGCCATGGACACGCGCAGTGACCGCCCACGCGGCAACCGCGTGCACGAGGCACACGCGGTTCCCGTCGGTGGGCCGGGCGGGGCTCGAACCCGCGCCTGACGGATTATGAGTCCGCTGCTCTGACCAGCTGAGCTACCGGCCCAAGGCGGGCGCGATGCTACAGCCCGTCGGCGATCGGACCGAGCGGCCAGCCGTCCGGTCCCGCGTCCTTCAGCTGCCCGCCAGCTCGCCGACGACGGCGACCATGTCGAGGTCGTCGTGGAGCTGGTGCTGCAGCATGAACCGGCTCACGCCCGCGTGCGTGTACGCCTGGAGCCGTTCGGCCGCCTGCTCCGGGGTCCCGAGGATCCACTCGTCGCGCAGCCCGTCCAGCCAGGCGTCGAGGTCTCCCTCCGCGCCCGAGCGCTCCTTGAGGCGGGCGGCGCGGTCGCGGAACTCGGTCTGGTCGGCGCCGAGCACGCAGCCGGTCATGATGGACAACGGCAGCGGGTCACGGCCCATCTCGGCGCACGCGGCGTCCAGCCGACCCTTGCGCTCACGCACCGCGTCCAGCGAGGGGAAGACGGTGTTGTACTCGTCAGCGAACCGGGCCGCCAGGCGGGCTGAGCGCGGGCCCGCCACCCCACCGAGGATCAGCGGCACGCTCGGCTGCTGCCGCGGTTTCGGCCGGGCCTCGCATCCTTCCAGCGTGTAGTGCTGGCCGTGGAAGTCGAAGCGTTCCTCGGTGAACTGCCGCGTGACGATCTCGACCTGCTCCTCGAACACGTCGTAGCGGGTCCCCAGGTCGTGGAACGGCAGGCCGTAGGTGGTGTGTTCGAGCTCGTGCCACCCGGCCCCCATGCCGAGCTCCACCCGGCCACCGGAGACGTGATCGGCGGTGACGACGCCCTTGGCGAGGACCGATGGATGCCGGAAGGAGGTCGGCGAGACCATCGTCCCGAGCCGGATGCGCTCGGTGATCGCCCCGAGCGCGCCGAGGGTCACCCAGGCGTCCAGAGCCGAGCGCTCCGTCCGGCTGGCGACCGACTGGTAGTGGTCGGAGCGGAACAGCCCTTCGAGCCCGGCCGCCTCGGTGGCTCGGGCCAGGTCGACCCACTGCTCCCAGGTGACGGACTCCTGGCCCTCGATCATGAGGTTCACGCGCACGGGTGGCTCCTGGCGACATCGGCGAGTGCTCGACGCTACTTCGCCACCGGCGTCGGCGCACCGGGCCATCAGGCGGGGTCGAGCCGACTGACCTGCCCGCCGAGGTCGAGCAGGTAGAGCTCGCCCTGGTCGTCCTCGACGAACGAGACGACCTGTCCGCCGTCGACCCCGAGGTCGTCCTGCTCGATGACCTGCCCGTCGTCGTCGACGACCAGCGCGCGGACCAAGCCGTTGCAGTAGTCGGCGTACAGGTACGCGCCGTACAGCTCGGGGATCGCCTCACCGGTGTAGACGTAGCCCCCGGTGATCGCACACCCCTCGTCCCCGCCGGTCTGGTACTCGTAGATCGGCGGCACGTGATCGTCCGGTTCGCCGCCGGCGAACTCCATTGTGCCTTCCATCAGGTTCCACCCGAAGTTGGCGCCCGATGCCTCCTCGAGGGTGACGAGGTTGACCTCCTCCCGGTCGTCCTGGCCGACGTCGGCGATCCACAGATCGCCGGTCTCCGCGTCGAACGAGAACCGCCACGGGTTGCGGAGCCCGAATGCGAGGATCTCGTCCACGGCCGCGTCGTCGTCGACGTAGGGGTTGTCATCGGGGACCGCGTACGGATCCCCCGCGTGCGGGTCGATCCGAAGCAGCGACCCCAGCGGCGTCGAGAGGTCCTGCCCTGCCTCCAGCGGGTCACCAGCTCCGCCGCCATCCCCCAGACCGATGTAGAGCAACCCGTCCGGTCCGACCGCGATATCACCACCGTTGTGGTTGGCGAACGGCTGCTCGAGGGTGTAGAGCTCGCGCCGCTGCTCGGGGTCGACCTGGTCGTTCTCGACGCCCATCGCCGTCACGACCGTGTGGCCCTCCAGGTCGGTCGACGACAGGAACAGCTCGGAGCCGTCGGCGGCGAACGCCAGGCCGAGCAGCCCCCGCTCACCGTCGGTCGTGGTCTCGTCGGAGAGGTCGACGACCGCCTCCCCCACGCCATCGTCGGTCAACGGGTGCACCGTGCCGCCGCGTTCCGCGAGGTAGAGCGTCCCGTCGGGGCCGACCGCCCCGGCCGTCGGCGAGGTCATCGACGCGACCTCGGTCAGCGTCACGTCGACGTCGAGGTCCGGATCGCGTGCACGTTCGTCCGCGTCCGGGTCCGGCTCGTCGGGCTCGTCCGGGTCGTCCTCGGGCACGTCCGGGTCGTCGTCGAGCTCGTCCGCGTCGTCATGCGCGTCCTCGGGTGGGTCCTCCACCGCGATGTCGACGTCCTCGTCGGCGCAAGCGGCGAGGACGAGGACGGTCGCAGCGACCAGGACGGGGATGCGACGCAGCGTGTGCATGCGACGACCGTACCGAGCCCCGCAGCCCCGTTCAGGAGGTCCGGCGGGGCCCGGGCGTCACCGGTGGTGGCGGGCGCGCCGTGATCGTGATCGGTCGGCCATGGTCGTACTGCGCGGTGGTCTCGGGCAGTTCGAGCAGGGGGCCGCCCGCCGCGACCGCGTCGGCGACCCAGGCGCACACGGCCGCGTCGACGACGTCGTCGGGAGCGACGTCCTCGTCGCCGGGGAACCGCTCGGGCAGCACGATCCCGTGCCGCTCGAGGATCGCGCGACGCGTGGTCAACCCCGCCCACGACCGCTTGCGCGGCAGCACGTCGCCGGCGAGCACCGCGAAGGCCACCTCCGGATGGACCTCGCGCAGGTCGTGGCCCGCCGCGACCAGGTCGTCGACCTCCGTGACCTTTGGCACCAACCGCCACGCCTGCATGCTGATGCCCGTCCCGGTCATCCGGTCTGCGAGCGCAGTGGCCGTCGCGTGCTCGTTCACCGTGCCCGTCCGGAACGCGTCGACGACGCACCTCGGCGGGCTCGAGAACACGCTGCTCGCACGCCCCGTCAGCATCGCACGCGCCGCGGTGTCCGCATCGCGGGCGCGGTCGAGCAGGCCGATCGGCATGTCCACGCCGGCTGCGGCAGGCGCAGGGTCGAGCACCTCCGCCAGCGCCGGGGCCACCTCGACGTCGGCGACAGCGCCGTCGAGCAGGTGCACCACGACCCAGCCGACGGCGCACCCGTCGGCTCCGATCACCGCGCGGCTCACACGTTCCCTCCGGGTCGCCGTCGGACGGTTACCGTACGACCTACCGCGCATCGCGAACCCCACCCCGGTGGTCGCAACGAGGGAGAACCAGGTGGCACGTCGCAGGAACCAAGCAGCCCGTCCAGCGGACGGCGGCGGGGACAAGAGGCGTCCCGCACCGAAGGGACGGCCGACCCCGGGCAAGAAGCAGCGGGCCGAAGCCGCGCGCCGACGCGCCCGCCGTCGACGGATCCAGGTGTGGGCCTGGTGGGGGCTGCTGATCGCGGTGATCGTCGGCGCGTTGGTGTACTTCGCGGTGACGGGCGTCGGCCAGCCCGACCCCGCTCCCGTCGGGCTGATCGGCTCGGGCTGACCGGCGGGGGCTGACCGGCCGGACCAATCGGCCGGACCGCGGCGGGGTTCACCTCCCGGGTTGGTCGACGGCCACCGCGAGCCCGAGCTCGGTCACCAGTGCGGCGACGTCGGCGCGGTACAGCGGTTCACAGCCGTCGGGGAACAACCAGGCGTGGTGGCCGAACACCTCGAGGCTGACCTGCCCGTGGAGCCGCCCCCACATCGTCAGCAGCAGCAGGTACAGCTCGCTCGGCAGGTCCGGGGCGAGCGCTTCCATGGGTCGGACCGCCGCTTGCAGGTCGGTCGCGGCCATCGCCGGCGGGATCGTCAACCGACCCGCCTCGAACGCCTCGATCACCGGGGTGGCCAGCGCCAGACCGACCCGGCTCATCGCGGTGGTCGTCGGGCCCTGCGGTGGGGCGACGTAGCCCGGCACCGGGTCCCCGAAGATCAGGCCGAACTCGTGCGGGTGGTCGACGGCCCAGGCGCGGTAGGCCAGCGCGACCGCGGTCATCCTCGTCGCCGGGCCCGCATCCTGGCCGGCGATGAGCGGGACCGTCGGCGGGGCGTCGGCGGCCTGCGCGGCAGGCCGGCCGAGGGCCACGTCGAGGTGGTCGGCCACATCGTCGTAGCCATCGGCGATGAGCAGCGTCAGCAGCCCGTCACGCGACTCGACGTAGCGGTAGAGCCCGGCGGGGCTCATCCCGGCACGACGAGCGACCGACCGCAACGCGAGCGCGGGAGCCCCCACCTCGCGCACCTCCTCCAGCGCAGCCGCCTTGAGACCGGCCAGGGTCCGTCGCCGTGACCGTTGGCGGCGACCCAGATGCCCGGTGTCGGTCGACCCGGTCGCGGCGTCCCCACCGGTTCCCTCGCCCGACGGGTCGCCTGCCCGCGCACCCACAGCTCCTCCTCCACCTCGGTGGCCTGCAGAGCGCACAGCCTACCCGCGCCCCCTTGATTCGCGAACACCATTCGCACATACTCGAACCGCCCCGCGAACATCGTTCGCACTTCCACCCACCCGCGGCGGACCGCCACCGCGGCCGTTCGGATCGGCGCCAGCATGCACGTCACCGTCCTCGGAGCCACCGGTGGGATCGGCCGCTCGGTCGTCGAGGAGCTCGCGGCCCGGGGCCACGCCGTCACGGCCGCCAGCCGGTCCGTCGCGCAGGTGGCCTGGCCGTCCGGGGTACGGCCGATCACGACCGACCTGACCGACCCCGACCAGGCCCGCACCGCCACCCAGGACGCCGAGGTGGTCGTGATGGCCGCCCAGGTGCCCTACGCCGGGTGGGCACGCGAACTCGAGCCGCTGTTCGATGCGAGCGTCGATGCGGCGGCCGCTGCGGGCGCACGGCTGGTGCTGGCCGACAACCTGTACGCCTACGGCTCCCCCGGCACCCCCATCAGCGAGGCGACGCCTGAGACGGCCACCAGCCGCAAGGGCCGGCTGCGTGCCCGGCTGGGACGTCGCGTCCTGGACGCCCACGAACAGGGCCGCGTCCGTGCCACGATCGGACGGTTCAGCGACTACTACGGCCCCGCCGGCGGCAACTCGCTGGTCGACCAACTCATGATCCGACCGGCGGTGGCCGGCCGCACCGCGCGGACGTTCATCGACGCCGCCCAACCGCACACGTTCCACTACCTGCCGGACGCGGCGCGGGGCTTCGCCACGCTCGTCGAACAGCCGGAGGCCGACGGTCGCGTCTGGATCCTGCCGGCCGCTCCGGCCGTGACCCAACGGGACCTGCTGAGCTTGCTGGCCCAGGCCCTGGGACGTCGACCCAAGGTCGGTCACGTCTCCCCACGGCTGCTGTGGACGCTCGGGCTCGTCAACACCCAGCTACGCGAAGCGCGCGAGGTGGTGCCGCAGTTCGACCGGCCCTACCGGATCGACGCCTCGGCGTTCGAGGCCACCTTCGGGCCGATCGAGCTCACCCCGCACGCGGACGCGGTCGCGGCGAGCGTGGCCGCTGCGCTCGGCGGGACGGCCGAGCCCGCCTGAGCGGCCGGCGGCGGGTCGAGCCCGAGCGAGCCGTCGCCGGGCCGGTCAGCCCTGCGGGAGGTAGCGCTTGAGCTCGCGACGAGCCAGCGCCATCTCGTGGACCTCATCCGGTCCGTCAGCGACCCGCAGGGTCCTCGCATGGGCCCACATCATGGCCAGCGGCTGATCGTTGGTGAACCCGCCGCCACCGTGGGTCTGGATCGCCTTGTCGAGGACCCACTCGGCCATGGACGGGGCGACGATCTTGATCGCGCTGATCTCCATCCGCGCGCCCTTGTTGCCCACCGTGTCCATCAGGTGGGCAGCCTTGAGGGTCAGCAGGCGTGCCTGCTCGATCTTGATCCGGGCCTGCGCCACCCACTGGCGGAACACCCCCTGCTGTGCGATCGGCTGCCCGAACGGTTCACGGACCAGCGACCGCTCACACATCAGGTCGAACGCCCGCTCGGCCATCCCGATCAGACGCATGCAGTGGTGGATCCTCCCGGGCCCGAGCCGGGCCTGCGCGATGGCGAAGCCGTCCCCCTCACCCCCGATCAGGTTGGTGGCGGGGACGCGGACGTCCTCGAAGGCGACCTCCGGGTGGCCACCCTGGCCGTCGTAGTGGCCGAACACCGGCAGGTCGCGCACCACGCGGACCCCGGGGGTGTCCATGGGCACCAGCACCATCGACTGCTGACGGTAAGGGTCCGCGTCCGGGTCGGTCACCCCCATGAAGATGCCGACCTTGCACCGCTCGCTGGAGGCGCCCGACGACCACCACTTGCGACCGTTGATCACGTAGTGGTCACCGTCGCGCTCGATCCGCGAGCCGATGTTGCGGGCGTCGGACGACGCCACGTCCGGTTCGGTCATGAAGAACGAGGACCGGATCTCGCCTTCCAGCAGCGGCTCGAGCCAGGTCGCCTGCTGCTCCGGGGTGCCGAACATGTGCAGCACCTCCATGTTGCCGGTGTCCGGTGCGGCACAGTTGGTCGCCTCCGGCGCGATCACCGGCGAACGTCCGGTGATCTCCGCGAGGTGGGCGTAGTCCAGGTTGGTCAGCCCGGCCCCGTGCTGCTCGTCCGGGAGGAACAGGTTCCACAGCCCACGGCGCCGTGCCTCGGCCTTGAGCTCCTCCATCAGCGCCGGATGGTGGTGGCGGTCACCGGACGCCGAGATCTCCTCGAAGAACCTCTGCTCGTGCGGAAGGATGACGTCGTCGATGAACCCCTGCAGTTCGGCCTCGAGTTCGCGCCCTCGGTCGCTGAGTCCCAGATCCATGTCCCGCTCCCACGTCGATGCCGCACACGCTACGTGGCGACGAGCAGGGGAACCCAACCGAGGGGTGCAGCGACAGCTTCGGGGCCGGACCGAACGGTCGTCGCTCACCCGGCCGCGTCGGCGACCCGTGCCTCGTGGTAGCCGGCGACCGCAGCCACGGCCAACCCCTCTGCGCGCCGCTTGGCGTCGAGCGCGGCACGGACGGAGCCCTCACGGGCTTGCGCCAGCGCGTAGGCACGCGCCTCACGGCGTCGCTGCGGACCGTGCTCGGGGTCGAGCAGGTACATCGAGCCGGCGCCGATAGCCGCGCCCGTCGACAGCGTCAGCAGCGTGCGGATGCGCACGTCTCCACTCCGGTCGGTCGGCGACACTCCACAGCGCGGTTCTAGCCGCGTCATCTCCGTCCAGCGAGCTGGGTGCGGTCAGCGCAGTCCGAGCTGCGCTGCGCAGGCCGGCCAGGCACCCCAGCCGGCCGGATGGATCTCGAGCAGTTCCTCGGCGATCTCGATCTGCTGCTCGCGGGTCGCGTAGTGCGGGTACTCCGCGTAGCGGTGACCGCCGGCCCACTCCCACGACTCGAGCTCGAACTGCAGCCCGCCGTAGAACCCGTTGCCGGTGTTGATCGACCAGTCGCCGCTCGACTCGCACTCAGCCAGCTCGTCCCAGACAGCATCCGGTACGTGACCGTCCGAACCAGCGTCGTCGGTCGGCTCGTCGGCCGCCGTCTCCTCCGCGCCGCCGGCGTCCTCGGTCGTCTCCTGCGGGTCACCGGTCCCGTCGGCGCCGTCGGCCGCCTCGGCTTCGTCGGCCGCCTCGAACGATGCCAGGAGCATCTCCGCGACCTCGTCGCGATGGGTCACGGCGCTCGCGTCGAGCGTGCTGGCCGGCGGCACGGTGACCGTGGTCACCTGCGCGGCCCGTCGGTGGTCATCGGCCGGATCGTCGGAGGCGGTGGTGGTCTCGATCACGACCGCGGCCGAGCCGACCACGGCGATCGCCGCGACGACGCCGAGATGCTCCCAGCGTCGCCGGGAGGTGTACGCACGCAGGATGGACCGCAAGGGGACTCCGAAGCCAGGGGAAGGTGGGATCTGGTCGCGACCTGGTGGTCACGGGGGCAGCGAGCGCTGCGAAGGGACGCTGAAGGTCCCGGTCGATCCGGTACGTGCCGACCTGGGCACATCCGGTGCGCGACCGAGTCTGCCGCACGCACCCGATCGTCGCCAGCCCCACCCCCGTCCGTGCGCCGGGGTCCGGGCGGCTGCGGCGGCGCGATGCGATCTGACGCCATGCGGGGGATCCGGTCATCGCCGGCGCGCCCGGAGCGGCGAGGCGGGTCGGTACGCTGGAGCCGTCGTCCGGTACCCCGGACGACCGGTGCGCAGGAGGACGCGGTGACGCAACACCTCGGTGGCCCGGGTCGGCCGCGCCTGCTCAGTACCAGCCTGGGAACCCACCTCGACGCCTTCGGCTGGCGCGAGTGGGGCCTGTTGGCCGCCATCGCCACCGTCTGGGGCTCGTCGTTCCTGCTCATGGAGATCGGGTTGCGCAGTTTCGCCCCGGGCCTGGTGACCCTCTGCCGCATCGGCTTCGGCGCCCTCGCCCTTGCGCTGGTCCCCCGGGCCCGGCGCACCCGGATCGACCGCGAGGACCTTCCGCGCGTCGCGCTCCTCGGGGTCGTCTGGATGGGCATCCCGCTGCTGCTGTTCCCGGTGGCGCAGCAGTGGATCGACTCCTCCGTCGCCGGGATGGTCAACGGGGCGATGCCCCTGACCGTGGCGGCATGGTCCGCCGTCCTGCTGTGGCGGCTTCCGGCACGAACCCAGGCGATCGGCCTGGTGATCGGCTTCGGGGGGATCGTGGCCATCTCCCTACCGGAGATCCCTCTCGGCCAGGTTGCCGCCGCCGGCACCGCGGAGACCGCTGCCGGCACCGGCCTTGTCGTGATGGCCGTGATCCTCTACGGCTTGGCCGCGAACCTCGCGGTCCCCCTCCAGCAGCGGTACGGCGCGCTCGCGGTGCTGCTACGCGCCCAGCTCGCCGCGCTGGTGGTGGTCGTCCCGTTCGGGCTCGTGGCCCTGCGAGGATCCACCTTCGCCTGGGGACCGGCGCTGGCCATGATCCCCCTCGGTGTGCTCGGGACCGGGCTCGCGTTCGTGCTGATGGCCACGCTCGTCGGTCGCGTGGGCGGTCCCCGTGGCTCGATCGCGATCTACTTCGTCCCGGTCGTCGCGATCATCCTGGGCGTCGTGGCACTCGGCGAGCACGTCCACCCGTTGGCGCTCGCGGGCACCGCCCTGGTCCTGGTCGGCGCCTGGGTCACCTCCCGACGGGAGCACACCCGCCCGGCGTCGGACCAGACCGCGGGCTGACGCTCACACCGGAGGCGGATCGCCACCCTCGGACAGCACCCGCTCGATGCGCTCCACCTTGCCGCGAAGCTGCCCGTCGTGGCCGGGCCGGTGATCGATCTTGACGACCATCGACACCCGTGGCGCGTACTGCTCGACGTAGGTCAGGCAGCGCGAGAGCAGCGCGAACACCTCGCCGGGCTCGCCCTCCACGGTGGTGAACATCGGACCGGTCTCGTTGGGCAGGCCGCTCTCGCGGACCAGCCGGACGACGCCGGCCACGACGTCACCGACCGAATCCTGCTGACCGAACGGGCTGACGGAGAACGCGGCGAGCATCGCAGGACCTCCCGGTGGCGGTATGGCCTGCCGCCCAGCCTACGCTCTACGCTCCGAGGTCGACGTCGCCGGGGCAGGACGCACGGCTGAACGGTCACCCGTTCCCGGCCCGCACGATGCCGTGCTCGTAGGCGAACACCACGGCCTGGACACGGTCGCGCAGGCGCAGCTTCTGCAGGACCCGTCCCACATGGGTCTTGACGGTGGTCTCGGAGATGAACAGGGCCTCGGCGATCTCCGCGTTGCTGCGCCCTCGAGCCAGCAACCGCAGTACCTCCTGCTCGCGCTCGGTGAGCTCGTCGAGTTCCGGTGGCGGGACGCTCTGCGTCGCCACCCCCTCGACGAAGGCGGTGACCACCCGCCGGGTCACGGCCGGCGACAGCAGCGCGTCCCCGGCGGCGACGGTGCGGACCGCCTCGACGAGACGGTCGGCGGGCGTGTCCTTGAGCAGGAAACCGCTCGCCCCGGCACGCAAGGCCGCGAACACGTACTCGTCGAGGTCGAAGGTCGTCAGGATCACGATCCTCGTGGGTGAGCCGCCAGCGACCAGGCGGCGGGTCGCCTCGATCCCGTCGAGGTGGGGCATCCGTACATCGACCAGAGCGAGATCCGGACGGTCCCGCTCGATGACCTCGACCGCAGCGAGCCCGTCGGCCGCTTCGGCGATCACCTCCAGATCATCCTCGGCTTCGAGGATCATCCGGAAACCGGTCCGAACCAGGTGTTGGTCATCGACGATCGCGATCGTGATGCTCACGTCTGTCGCCTCCACCTCGGCGGTCGGTACGCGACCGCAGGGATCGTCCAGCGGTCGCGGGTGCGACCTTGCCACCCGATCATGAGCGCGCACCGTCACCGGCGTCCGCTCCATCGGTTCCCGGGACGTCATCAACGGCGATTGGCAGCCGCGCACGCACCAGGAAGCCACCGTTCGGACGAGGCCCCGCCCGCAGCAGACCACCGAACACCGCGACGCGTTCGCGCATACCGGCCAGCCCCGTCCCACCGCCGGCGGCGCCCCGCTGGTCGCCGGGAGGGCCTCGACCGTCGTCCTCGACCGATACCAGCACCCGGTCGGTGCGGCGGTCGAGGGTGACCAAGACGTCATCGACCGGTCCCGCGTGCTTGAGCACGTTCGTCAGCGCCTCCTGGACGATGCGGTAGACCGAGACCGCCACCCCCGTCGGCAGCGACGCGAGATCGCCCTGCCGCTGTAGTCGGACCGGCACCCCCGCATCGTTGAGCCGTTCGACCAGATTCTCGATATCGGCCACCGTCGGTTGTGGGCTCCGGTCCCCGATGGCGGCCGCCGACCCGTACGGACCGTCGGCACCGACCGACCCGTGCGGACCGTCGACGGTGCCGGTGTGAGGGTCACGCAACAGCCCGACCAGATCCCGCAGATCCCGCAGCGCGTCCCGCCCCGTCGATTCGATCGCCGCGAGCGCTTGGGTGGCCTGTGACGGGTCGCGCTCGGCGACGCGCTGACCGGCACCGGCTTGGACCACCACGACGCTCACCGCGTGAGCGACGACGTCGTGGAGCTCGCGTGCGATGCGCGATCGCTCGTCCGCGACGGCGAGTTCGGCAGCCAACTGCCGGGAGCGTTCCGCCTCGTCCGCACGTGCCGTGAGCTGCGCCAGGACCTGCCGGCGTGCGCGAGCACGGTCGCCAAGGGCCCACACCCCGACGAACGCCAGGGCGTTGATCACGAAGTCGACGGGGCCGAACGGCGTGCCCTGCGCCCAGGCGGACAAGGCCGAACCAGCGATGAACATGCCGGAGATCACCAGGGAGACCCGCCCTTCCTGGCGACTGCCGTAGGCAGCGACCGAGTACAGCGCCACGATCACGGCTGACAGCGCCGCGCCGAGCGGCAGTCCGAGGAGCGCCAACACGCCGGTCGCGGTCCCCGTCACCGCCATCGTCGGCATGGGAGCGACCCGTCGCCACGCCAACGGGACGTACATCAGCAGCAGCAGCGGCCCCACGAACCACCACGGGTCGAAGGGCAACCACGCGATCTGCCGTGGATCGGTCAGGTGATCGGTGACCGCCAAGGCCGCGAGGACCGCCGCGAGCAGGACATCGAAAGCCGACGGCTGCGAGCGCCGACCCACCGGCTCCGGGCCGACCGCCGGCGCGGTCGCGCTCGTCGAGGTCGCACGGGCGACCGAACCCGACGATCGCGGCCCATCTGTCTGCTCATCCACGACACCGACGCTAGCCAGTGGTCGGCCCGCCCCGCGTCGTCCCTGAGAGGGGTATCCACCTCGTCGTCTCGGAGGACCCGGTCCGGACGAAGGGGTGAGCATCCGGCCCTGGATACCCTGCACCGCCGCGAGCGACCGCTGCCCCGGCCAGCGCGGCTCGCGATCGCTGTCGAGCGCCTCGTCGGCCCGGAGCGCCTGTGACCCCATTCCACCGCTACCTCGGTGTCGTCATCGTGGTGCTGTTCGTCGTGGTCATGGGCGCGGCACTGTTCCTGCGGCTTTCGGGTCGGCAGGCGACCCCCACGTGGCTGTGGGTCACCCAGCACTGGACGGAGAACCTGCTCGTCCTCCAGACGATCACCGGGATCATCCTGCTCCTGCTCGGACGACGAGCGGTCGGGATGCCGCTGGCGTGGCTGCACTACCTGTACGGCTCGCTGTTCCCGCTCGTGGCGATCGTCGGCGGCCGCATCGCCGGGCTCCGTCGTGAGTCGCGGGAGTACGTCGGCCTCGGCTGGGGAGCCTTCTTCGCCTTCGCCCTGAGCTTCCGGGGCATCCAGACCGCCTGCGGCGAACGCTGGGAAGACCTCGCCCGCTGTCTGGGTTGGTAAGGACCCCGACCAGCTCGACCCGCGACACCACCGGACCGACCGCAACTCGAACACATCGACCGCGACCCCAAGGACCTACCCGTGACCCGTCGTTTCGGCATCACCTTCGACTACCTGTGCCCCTTCGCCCGCAACGCCAACGAGCACGTCATCGCCGCCCTCCGGGCCGGCGCGGACCTGGACGTGCGGTGGATGCCGTACTCGCTGGCGCAGGGCCACGTCAAGGACGGCGAGGTCGCGATCTGGGACCGGGAGCAACCATCGAAGGAGTCCGGGATCCTGGCGTTGCAGGCCGGCCTCGCGGTCCGCGATCTGGATCACGGGCGGTTCCTGGACGCCCACGAGGAGCTGTTCGCCGCCCGACACGATCGCGGCGAGGACCTCAAGGACGCGAACGTGATCGCCAAAGCCATCGGCGCTGCCGGCGTCGACCCGGACGCCGTCTTCGAGCGCATCGACGACGGCAGCGCGCTCGCGACGCTCCGCCAGGAGCACCAGGCCGCCGCCGACCGCGAGATCTGGGGCGTGCCGACCTTCGTCACCGACCAACGGGCCGTGTTCGTCCGGCTGCTCGACCGGCCCAACGGCGAGGCACGGACCTCGATCGAGCGGATCGAGCAGGTCGTCGATCTGGTGGCCAGCCCTCTCGAGCTCCACGAGTTCAAGCAGGTCGACCTGCCGATGTGACGCCGGGCCCGAGTCAGTCGGAGACGCCGAGCAGTTCCTTGGCGCGATCGACCTCGTCGCAGACGATGACCAGCTTGCTGCCGGCCGCGATGTAGGCCTGTTCGATGTTGACGCCAGCGTCGGCCAGCGTCCGGCAGGCGGTGCCGAGGTGGCCCGGCGAGTCCGGCAGCGGCACGACCGCGACCCGACGGGCCGCCTGGACGTCCATACCGGCGCCGCGGAGCACCTCCATCGCTTCGTCGGCCTGGTCGACCAGGACGTGGACGATACCCTTGCCTTGACCGGTGAACGCGCTGATGGCTTCGATGTTGATCCCGGCTTCGCCGAGCAGTTCTCCGAGCCGCGCGAGCTGGCCGGGCTCGTCGTCGGGTATCAGCACCAGATCCTTGCGCATGACCGCCTCCTCGTTGGCTCGTTGAGGCTAGCCGGCAGCAACCCGTGCGTGCCGAGCGCGACGGGGTGGTTGCTACACTCCGCCCCCGCTCGGCCCCCCGGGGCCGGTCCTACCTTCCGGGGTAGCTCAGTTGGCAGAGCGTTCGACTGTTAATCGAAAAGTCGCCGGTTCGAGCCCGGCCCCCGGAGCTTCCACCTGCCCGTCCGCACCCGATCTCACCTGCGCCGTCCGGTCGCCGCTGGGGTCACGGCCGCAGGACGAGCTTGCCGAACACCTCGCCGGCCAGTAGCCGCTCGAAGGCTCGCCGGCCGTCGACCAGATCGAACACGTCGTCGATCGGTGGGCGGACCCCGGTGGCATCGAGCATGGCGACGAGCCGTCGAAGCTCGTCGCGGGTACCCATCGTCGACCCGATGACCCGCAGTTGGCGGAAGAACACCCGCGCGAGGTCCGCCGGCGGATCGAACCCGGACGTGGCACCCGCCACGACGATCGCGCCGCCGGGTTCGAGCGCCTTGAGCGAATGCGACCAGGTGGCTTCCCCCACCGTCTCCAGCACCGCGTCGACACGAGCGGGGAGCCGCTCGCCGGACGGCACCGCCTGGTGGGCACCCAAGTCGATCGCCCGCTGCAGCTTGGCGTCGTCACGGCTGGTGACGGTGACGTGGAGGCCGGCGGCACGTCCGAGCAGGACCGCGGCGGTCGCGACCCCCCCACCGGCGCCCTGAACCAGGACCCGCTGCCCCGGCCGGAGCTCGGCACGGGAGAACAGCATCCGGTAGGCGGTCAGCCACGCCGTGGGCAGGCACGCCGCCTCCTCGAAACTGAGACCCGCGGGCTTGGCCACCAGGTTGCGGGCCGGGACCGCGACCTGCTCGGCCAACGTGCCGTCGTAGTGCTCGGAGAGGATCGAGAACCCTGGGTCGAGGGTCTCGTCGATGCCGTCCGGATCGGCGACAACGGCGTGGACAACCACCTCGCGTCCGTCGGCGGTCACCCCGGCGGCGTCACAGCCGAGGACGATCGGCAGCCGATCGGGATCGATGCCGACACCGCGCAACGTCCACAGATCGTGGTGGTTGAGCGTGGCGGCGCGGACCTCCACGACCTCCCACCCCGCGGGGGGCTGCGGGTCGGGATAGTCGCCGAGGGCGAGACCGGCGAGCGGATCGTCGGGCGTGGCTGCGGTGGCGGAGACGGCAAACATGCCACTCACTCTAGTGGCGGCGCCCCCGCACGGATGCAGCGGCCCCGGCGAGGTGGTGGGCGGCACCGTCGGCGGCGGGCGCCTGCCCCGAACCGACCTGCTCGACGATCGTCGCAGCTAGGCCCGCGCCGAGCCACCGCGCCTCGGCGGCGAGACGAGCGGCGGCCTCGTGGGCTCGGCGGTCGGCAAGGTGGCGCACGACCGCCCAGCGCAGTCGGCGAGGCGTGAGCTGGCTCGCCCGAATCACGCGGCCGGCGCCGACCTCGCGCCACCGGGCGGCGGCCTCCCGCTGGTCGCCCTGC
>SKJX01000085.1 GCA_007121785.1 Nitriliruptoraceae bacterium | reverse complement strand
GAGCTCACGCGCAGCGCGATCGAGCGCCTGCTTCACACGCTTGGGTTCGACCTCGACGGTGAGCTTGACCTTCACGGGGTCGAGGGTCTCGACGGACGTCTTCACGGATCTGCCGTCCTCATCGTTGGGGGGGAAGGGCATGGTCGGCCGGATGTCGGGCGGTTGACACACCGGCGAGGTGTGCCCGACCGGCGCGACGGTGACGGGGGCGCGAGATCGGCCACGCGAGGGCCGGGACGCGCGCGGTGGGGCGGATGGTTCCACCTCGACGGCTCGGTGTCCATCCGACGGCCACGCAGCGGCCGCGCCCCGACCCTCGAGCGGCCTGCGAGCGGCGGAGGGTCGCCACCCGCGCGGTGCCGCCTGCCGACGACCGCGCCCGGTGTGCGCCCCTGGCGCCGGTCCGCTCGGCGATACCCACACCCACCCGTCGACGCGTTACGCTCCGCCGCCGACCGGGGTGTGGCGCAGCTTGGTTAGCGCACCTGCTTTGGGAGCAGGGGGTCGCCGGTTCGAATCCGGCCACCCCGACGGTCGCCCGTGCGGCACACGCTCGTCGAGACCGGTCAGCCGCGGCGGGCGGTCTCCTTGCGGGTCACGTGGCGGTCGATCTGTCGCCGGACGTCGTCGCGGACCTCCACGACGGCCCTGTCGAGGTCCGGGTTCTTGGAGGTCGCCACGATCTTCGGCATCCGCGCGATCCAGCATTCGAGCGTCACCCGCTGCGAGTTGGCATCGCGGTCCTTGACGGACAGCTCGAGTTCGACCTGCTCAGGCGACCAGCGCTGCAAGCGGCGGTCGAGACGACCGAACAGCAGGTCCGTGTACTTCTCGTACTCGTCCGAACGGAACTGCGGCACGATGCGGAGCCGCTCGCGGAAGACGCTGCTCATGGCTGGTGCTCCTGTCAGGTCCCGGCCGTGTCGGCACGGGGCGGCGAGGACGCCGCAGGGGGTTGTCGACCCGCGACGCTAGCTCGGATGCGACCGGTTGGCGGGCACACCGGGCCCGTCCGACCGGGTCCGCCTTCCTCGTCGGCCGCCGGCGGTGGTCCGACAGCGGTCAACCGGTGCGAGTCGCCACCTCGTCGGCCAGGGCGGCGCCGATCGACAGGCTGGCGGTCGCCGCCGGTGACGGGGCGTTGAGCAGGTGCACGATGCGGCCGGTGCCGCGGACCTCGAAGTCATCGACCAGCGCCCCGTCGGCTGAAACCAGCTGCGCGCGGACACCGAACGGGCCCCGCCGGACGTCGTCGATCCCGATCCGGGGGACGTACGCCTGGACCCGGCGGAGCGTCGCCCGCAGGACCGCATCGCGCCAGACCTCGCCGGCGGCGACGTCGAGGTGTCGACCTCCGAGCCGCCAGGTCCCAGCGAACCCGAGCGTCGCCGCCAGGTCACGCGGATCGACCTGCCAGGGCCGGGCGGCGTCCCGGGCCCCCGCCAGCACGGCGTTGGGGCCGATCCACACCTCGCCGTCCACCCTCCGGGTGAGGTGGACGCCCAGGAACGGCAGCCCCCCACCGACCGGCACGGGGTAGATGTTGCCGCGGACCAGGTGCGCACGGTCCGGCCGCAGCCGCAGCCACGAGCCCCGAAAGGGCACGATCCGCTCGGGGACGTCCACGCCGCTGGCACGGGCGATCCGGTCGGCCTGCGCGCCGGCGCAGACCACCACCGCGTCCGCTTCCAGGTCGTCCTCCGACGTGGCGATGCGCACCACCTCGCCGCGGTCGTCGAGGTGGTGCATCACGACGCCGGTCAGCACCCGTCCGCCACGGGCCTGGACGACCGCGGCGAGGGCCTCGCAGACCCGGCCGAAGTCGGTCACCGCGGTGCCCGGTGACCACAGCCCGGCGATCGCCGAGACGTGGGGTTCGTGCTCGGCGACCTGGTCGGCGTCGAGTTCGACGACCTCGACGCCGTTG
Organism: Nitriliruptoraceae bacterium; assembly: GCA_007121785.1. Lineage (GTDB taxonomy): Bacteria > Actinomycetota > Nitriliruptoria > Nitriliruptorales > Nitriliruptoraceae > SKTG01. The sequence goes on along the minus strand of SKJX01000085.1, from coordinate 7,352 downwards.
GTGCGGGCGCGCTCGGCGAGCCGGCGCAGACCCTCCAGTTCGCTCGGGTCGACCGCGACGACGACCTTGCCGGACCGCACGACGGGCACGCCGTGCTGGTCGCAGAAGGCCTCCAGCGCCCGCTTGCCGGCGACCGCCCAGCGGGCCTTGCGGGACCCCGGCGGGTAGTACAACCCGGCGTGGAGGACACCGGAGTTGCGCGACGACTGGTGGGTGCCGACGCGAGACTCGCGCTCCAGCACGGTGACGGGCCGGTCCGGGTCGGCCTCCAGCAGCCGGTAGGCGGTGGCCAGCCCCACGATCCCGCCACCGACGACCACGACCCCGCGTCGACGGCGGCTGACACCGACGCGACGGTTCGAGGACGATGGCATGCGGGTTCCCGACGGTGGGCAACGAGGTGGGTGCTCCGCAGCTGCCGACCGGTAGCATCCGCCGCGCCCGCGGGTGTAGCTCAATGGTAGAGCCCCAGCCTTCCAAGCTGGTTATGCGGGTTCGATTCCCGTCACCCGCTCCGATCACCCGCGACGCACCGGCTCACGGACGAGGCACCACGTCGCGCGCCGTACCGGCCTCGGCCCCGCGACCGGTCCGACGCACCGGCCCTGGACTACCCTGCGTGGTGACGAGGAGGTCGACGTGGCCAGCGTGTTCACCCGCATCATCGACGGCGAGCTTCCCGGCCGGTTCGTCTGGCGCGATGAGCAGGTCGTGGCCTTCCTCTCGATCAACCCGATCACGGACGGGCACACCCTGGTGGTGCCACGGGTCGAGATCGACCACTGGCTGGATCTGGATCCCGACCTCTGGACCCGCTGCAGCGAGGTCGTCCGGACGGTGGGGCTCGCGATCCAGCGGGCGTTCGACCCGCCGCGGGTCGGGCAGCTGATCGAGGGCTTCGAGGTGCCGCACGCCCACATCCACGTGCTGCAGATCCACGGTTTCGGCAACCTCAGCTTCGAGCATGCTGCCAGCGACCCGGACCCGGACGAGATGGACGACGCCGCGCGGCGCATCCGCGAGGCGCTGCACGAACTCGGGCACGCCGCAGCCGCCGGGGACGTCGCCACCGGCGACCAACCCGGGTGACCGGGTCGGGTGGCCGAGGAGCCCCTGCGTCGCCGAAAGGACCAGGAGCGGCGCTTCCCAGGCGAGCACGTCCACTTGGATGAGATGAGTACGCCGCCACCGCCACCACCCGAGGCGTCCGAGCCGCAGCCGGTCCCCACACCTCCGGACACGGCGGCCGCCCCCGGCCCACCGCCCGCCCCGCCAGCGCCGGCACCCGATGCGACGATCCAGCTGGACCCGACCGGCAGCCGTGAGCGCGAGCCGATCATCGACCTGCTGCGCGGCTTCGCCCTGCTGGGCATCCTGCTGATCAACGTGGAACTGATGCGCGGGCCTGGTCTCTACCACGCCCTGGCCGGCCAGGCACCGCCGGCGGGCACCACCGCCGACGCGATCACGGGCTTCCTCAGCGCCTGGCTTGCCGGTGGCAAGTTCATCTCCAGCTTCGCGCTGCTGTTCGGGGTCGGCGCGGCGTTCATCATCGGCCGGGCCGAACGTCGCGGTGCCAGCCCTCGGCGTCTCCTGGCGCGCCGCTACACACTGCTGCTGCTCCTCGGCCTCGCCCACATGTTCCTCCTGTTCCCGGGCGACATCCTGTTCGCGTACGCGCTCGCCGGGTTCATCCTCATCGCCTTCGCCGCGGTCACGCCGAAGGTCGCGGCGTGGACCGGAGCGGGCATCTACGCGGGGCTCGGGGTGCTCACGGGCCTGTTCGCCGCGCTGACCATGGCGTTCTCCGGCATGGGTGCCGGAGATGCGGAGGTGGGCGTCGACCTCCAGCAGCAGATGTTCGGCGACCGCATCGACCAGGCGGTGCAGGCCTACGCCGAGGGCGGGATCGCCGACATGCTCGGTGCCCACGCGTTCGAAGCGGCGATCCTGCAACTCGGGCACGTGCTGTTCGTCCCGTGGATCCTTGCGCTGTTCCTGGTCGGGTTCGCGATCACCCGAAACGGCGTGGTCGCCGACCTGGCCGGCCACCGCGGGACCCTGCGCCGCACGGCCGTGATCGGGTTGGGGGTCGGGTTGCCGCTGAACCTGCCGTTGGGGTTCCTCGGGCCGCTCGGGATCGAAGCCGCGGAGGCGGTCGGTCCGCTGGAGGCCAGCGCCACGTTCCTGCAGTTCGTCGCCCCACCGGTGCTGGCCGTCGGCTACCTGAGCGCGATCGCGCTGCTGGTGATGCGCATCGGAGTCTGGCGACCACTGGCCGCGGTCGGCCGGATGGCGTTGACCGCCTACCTGCTGCAGAGCGTGTTCAGCGTGATCGTGTTCAAGGTGATCGGGCTGTACGGCGACGTCTCCGCCAGCGAGGCGCTCGTCTTCGTGGTCGGCACCTGGCTGCTGCTGTTGGTGCTGTGCCCGCTGTGGTTGCGGTGGTTCGCCTTCGGCCCGGTCGAGTGGCTGTGGCGCTCCGGGACCTACCGCTCCTGGCAACCACTGCGGCTCGACGCGAACGCCTGACCCCGGACGCCAGGCGGCCAGCGTTCACGCCCCGGCCAGCGCCACCCGCGTCTGCTCGGCGATCTCGCGCTCTTCGTCCGTGGCGACCACGAGCACGGCCACGCGGCTGCCGTCCGCCTGGATCGCGACCACGCCCTCGTCCGCCTCACCGACGGCGGCGGCACCGTTGCGCCGCGGCTCCACCTCGACGCCCAACACCTCCAGGTCGCGGCAGATCCGTGCGCGCACCGACGCCGCGTTCTCGCCCACCCCGGCGGTGAACACGACCGCGTCGAGCCCGCCGAGCACGGCGGCGTACGCACCGAGGTACTTGCGGATCCGGTGGGCGTACACCTCGAGCGCGATCTCGGCCTGCTCGTCGCCGTCGGCGGCGCGCGCCTCGATCGTGCGCAGGTCGTTGTCGCCGCAGAGCCCGAGCAGCCCGCCTTCGCGGTTCAGCGCCCGCTCCACCTCGTCGGGCGACAGGCCGGCCACACGCTGGATGTGGAAGATCACCGCCGGGTCGATGTCCCCCGAGCGGGTCCCCATCACCAGGCCTTCCAACGGGGAGAGCCCCATGGACGTCTCCACGCTCGCGCCACCGTCGATCGCGGTGACCGACGCGCCGTTGCCGAGGTGGAGCGTGATCAGCTTGAGGTCCTCGAGGGGACGTCCGAGGAACCCGGCCGCGCGGCGCGCCACGAACGCGTGCGAGGTCCCGTGGAAGCCGTAGCGACGGACCCCGTGCTCGTGTTCCCAGGCAGCCGGCACGGCGTAGCGGTAGGCGTGCGGCGGCAGCGTCCCGTGGAACGCGGTGTCGAACACCGCGACCTGCGGCAGGTCGGGACGCAGGCGGGTGGCCACCTCGATGCCGGTGAGGTTGGCCGGGTTGTGCAGGGGCGCCAGGGGGACCTGGGCGCGGATCCGGTCGATCACGGCGTCGTCGATCGGTGTCGGCGCGACGAACTCCGCGCCGCCGTGCACGACCCGGTGGCCGATCGCGTCCAGATCGTCCGCGCGGCCGGCTGCTTCCAACGCGGCGACGATCCGCGCGAAGCCGTCCTCGTGGTCGGCGACCGGCTCCTCCTCCACGGTCTCCTCGGCGGTGCCGTCCGGCGCGAGCGTGCGGTGGGTGGCGCGACCGGTCGCCTCGCCGATGCGTTCGACCAGCCCGGAGGCGACCTCGGCACCGTCGCCGAGGAACAGCCGGTACTTGATGGACGAGCTCCCGCTGTTGAGCACGAGCACCTGCACGATGAGGCTCCTTGGAAGGGTCGCGGGTCAGTCCGCCTGTGCCTGCACCGCGGTGATCGTGACCGTGTTGACGATGTCGTCGACGAGGCAGCCGCGCGAGAGGTCGTTGACCGGCTTGTTCAGTCCCTGCAGGACCGGGCCGATCGCGGTCGCGCCGGACGAGCGCTGCACCGCCTTGTAGGTGTTGTTGCCGGTGTTGAGGTCCGGGAAGATGAACACGGTGGCCCGGCCGGCGACCGACGACCCGGGCAGCTTGGCCTCCCCGACCGAGGCATCGACCGCGGCGTCGTACTGGATCGGCCCGTCGACCTCCAGGTCCGGTCGCCGGGCGCGGACCAGCTCGGTGGCCTCCCGCACCATCTCGACGGCGCGCCCCTGACCGGAAGCGCCGGTGGAGTACGACAGCATGGCCACCCGCGGTTCGATCCCGAAGCGGGCGGCGGTGGCCGCGGAACTGATGGCGATGTCGGCGAGGCCGTCCGCGTCCGGTTCGGGGTTGACCGCGCAGTCGCCGTAGACCAGCACCCGGTCGGGCAGGCACATCAGGAACACCGACGAGACGATCGAGACCCCCGGGGCGGTGCGGATGATCTCGAACGACGGGCGGATCGTGTGCTGGGTGGTGTGGGCGGCACCGGAGACCATGCCGTCGGCCAGGCCCGTGTGGACCATCATCGTCCCGAAGTAGCTGACGTCGAGCATCGTCTCCATCGCGAAGTCGCGGGTGACGCCCTTGTGTGCCCGCAGCTGCTCGTAGGCCGCCGCGAAGTCCTCCAGCCAGTCGGACTCGGCCGGTTCCACGATCGGGATGTCGCCGAGGTCGACCCCGACCGCATCGGCCTTGGCGCGGACCTGCTCGACGTCGCCGAGCAGGATCAGGTCCACCACGTTGCGGCGGTCCAGGACCTCCGCGGCCCGCAGGATGCGCTCGTCCTCCCCTTCGGGCAGCACGATGCGTTTGCGGTCAGATCGCGCCCGCTGGAGCAGCTCGTACTCGAACATCAGCGGTGTGACCCGGTCGGTGCGGGTCACCTCGATGCGACGTTCGAGTTCCGCGGTGTCGACGTGGTCCTCGAACGTGCCGATCGCGGTCGCGATCTTGCGATCCGACCGGGCGCTGATCACCGCCGGCAACGCCGCGACCCGCTGGGTCGTGGTGTAGGTGTCGGCGCTCACGGCGAGCAGCGGCACCGGCAGGTCGGTCAGCCCGTCGATCAACTGCTCGATCCGCTCGTGCATCGGGAAGCCGCCGGTGAGCACGATCGCCGCGATGTTCGGGTAGGTGGTCGCCAACCGGCTGGCGAGTGCGCCGACGATGACGTCCGGCCGGTCCGCCGGGGTGATCAGCAGCGCTCCTTCCTCCACGTGGGCGAGCACGTTGGGCAGGCTCATCGCGGTGATCTTGAACGTCGTGACCTCGCGGTCGAGATCCGCGGCGGCTCCGGACACCTGGTCCGCATGGAGGTCGTCGACGATCTCACGCACCGTCGGCATCGCCAGGAGCGGCACCTCGGGCAGCACCCAGACGGGTTCGTCCATCGTCAGGCTCGCGACCTGTTCCTGCACCGCGTCGAGGTGGTCCGGCGGGACCCGGTTGACCACGATCGCCGCGACGGTGCAACCCTCGTTGAGCAGCGACTCCCGGGCGAGCCGCACGCTGTCGACGACGTCGTCGGCGCACCGATCGGAGCCGTTGACCAGCGCGAGCACCGGCGCGCCGAGGTTGGTCGCGATCTGCGCGTTGACCTCGAACTCGAGCGCGGCGGAGGTGCCGGTGTAGTCCGTGCCGTCGTAGAGCACGAACGGGTAGCGCTGCTCGATCACGTGTGCCCGCTCGAGGATGCCCTTCAGTACCTCGTCGGACCGGCCCTCCGCGAGCGCGGACGCGACCTGATCCGAGCCGTACGCGTACAGCTCCTCGGGGTCGTCCTCCAGGCCGTACCGGCGTCGGATCAGCTCGATCCGGTGATCGCGGGTGGTGCTCGACGGCACGATCGGACGCCAGTACCCCACCGAGCCGAGCCGGCGGGTCAGCAGCTCCATCAGCCCCAGGGTGACCACGGAACGGCCGGCGCGGGGTTCGAGCGACGCGATGTAGAGGCGTTCGGCCACGGGGGACCTCGTTGGTGGGAGCTGGTCGCAGCTCCGCGTGGTGGGTGGTCGCGTGCGAGGGCGACGCCATGCGAGCGTCCGGGCCGCTCGACGGCCGGACCGCGCCGACGGGCGGACCTCTCGACGGCTCAAACCTGAGTCAACCACTGCGACGGTCGGGACGCTCCGAGGCGGTCGACCCCCGTCGGTGGAGCCCTTCGCCCGTACCTGCCGTGTGCGGCCAGCGAACGGAAGCGTCGTGGAGCGTCAACCGGGGCTCGCAGGACCCGTTGCTCAAGTGGTCGACGACCGAGGCCCAGGTGAGCCGGGCTCGTCAAGGGTCGCGACCGATCCGACCACCGCGCGGGGCGACGGCTGGTCCGGGTCACGGCGCCGCACGGTCCCGCCACCGCGAGGCCCCCGCCGTGACCCGGACCGAGCGGGCTCAGTCGTCCGACGCACCGGCGGAGCCCGGCCGGCCGGAGTTGCTCGGTGGATCCGGGTCACCCGGCGGATCGGGATCAGCCGGCGGGTCCGGGTCACCGGGGGTGTTAGGTGGCAGCCCCGGCGGTCCCCCGCCACCGGGATCATCGTCGTCGCCCGGCGGCGGATCGTCGCCATCGCCCGGCGGCGGATCGTCGCCACCATCACCGTCGTCGGGCGGCGCAGGATCATCACCGTCGTCCGGTGGCGGATCGTCGCCACCATCACCGTCGCCCGGTGGCGCGGGATCATCACCGTCGTCGGGCGGCGCAGGATCATCACCGTCGCCCGGCGGCGGATCGTCGCCATCATCACCGTCGCCCGGTGGCGCGGGATCATCACCGTCGTCGGGTGGCGCGGGATCATCACCGTCGTCGGGCGGCGCAGGAGCATCACCATCGCCCGGCGGCGGATCGTCTCCACCACCACCGTCGTCGGGCGGCGCGGGGGAGTCTCCCTCATCGGGTGGGGCCGACTCGCCCTCACCGGAGGCGGGCTCCTCCGGGCCCGCGTCGCCGGGACCCTGCTCACCCGGTGCATCACCGTCCCGCGGCGGCGCCGGCGCGTCGGTGCCCGGTGCCCCACCGGCTCCACCGCCGGCGCCGGTCGGACCGCCACCGGGACCACCTGGCACCGACGGGCCGATCACCGGACCACCGGTCGGTGGGCCCGCACCGACGTCACCAGCGTCCGCCAGGCGGTCTGGGTCGTCGAGGTCGGAGGCGATGCCCGGCGGGCTGTCCAGGCCACCGGTGGGACCGGTCGTGCCGGCCTGGCCGTCATCCCCGTCGTCGATGCCGGCCACGCCAGGTTCGTCGGGCGCCGGTCGGAGCAGCCCCTCGGGCCCCGGCACCGCGGTCGCGACGGCCAGGACAGCCGCACCACCGACGATCGTCGCGGCCACCGCGCCGACCACGCCCCCGGTGCCACCCAGCGCCGAGCTGAGCCCACCCAGCATGCTCGCACCGCCGGCGAGCCCTCCGGTGCCCGTCGTGCCCGCACCGACCCCGCCG
>SKJX01000041.1 GCA_007121785.1 Nitriliruptoraceae bacterium | reverse complement strand
GTTGTGGGGTCCCGAGGGGCGTCTGAGCTTCGAGGAGGTCCTCTTGCGTGTGCAGGCCGCAGGAGCCCTCCTGAACCCGACAGCGGTCTGACCTCGCCAGGGGCGGCGCTCGCGCGTCGATCTGACGCCTGGACCGCGTGCGTAGATCGGGTCGCGAGGGCAAGGGTCCTACCGGGCGACAACCGCCGTTACAGCACGGTCGCCAGTCCCCCGACTCGGGAGGATGAGAGCCACTCTCGGACCCCGGAGCTGATGGCCGTGAACCGCGGACCTCTGCGGCGAAGGACCGCCCTCACCCTCGCCCCCAGCGTCCACCGGATCACGCACCTGGCGTGTCGCTCACCTTGCCCGAGACAGCGCTGGTCGATCCACCTGCGAGTACAGCGATCGGGATCCAGTAAGGGACAGCTGAGGGAACGGGCCTCCTCGGCCGACCTCCCGCGCCGACCGCTCCGGGACTATCCCGTCCTCACGGAACGAGGCGCCTCACACCTGTCGGCCCCGCAGCCGGTGTCCGGGGCGGTCGGGGTAGTCCCGTGCGACGTTGGTCAACGCGACGTCGAGGTGGTCGGCCGCGATGGAGGCGTCGAACACGTCCGGGTCGGGCGCCTCGTTGGACGGCTGCGCAGCCGCAGGCCGATCAGGCCGTTGCCAGGTGGCCGCCATGTCGCGTTGCCGCTGACGTCGCCGGCCGCGTACCCTGCCGACTCGCCTGGAGGGTTCGCCTAGTCTGGCCTATGGCGCACGGCTGGAATCCGTGTTGAGTGGCAACACTCTCGGGGGTTCGAATCCCCCACCCTCCGCCACGACACCTGGACACCAGCGGTCACGCTCGCGCGGGTGAAGGAGGTCCCGTTCCGACACGGTTCGGGGCGTCGTCGCGTCCGTGTCCCGTGCACCAGGCCCACGACCGCACGTGACCCTGGCGAGCGACCAGCGACCGGCCCGGGCGCGGGCGGTGCTCGAGGCAGCGAACCCGCACGCGCCGCTGCATGTCGAGGGAGCGTTTGGCTCGCTCGTCATGCAGCCTCCCGTTGCCGGGAGACGGTCCCCGTCCAAAGGTCTCGCCTTCCCGGCCACTCCGGGGCGGCTGCTTGATCAGTTCTGGGGTTGTTGGGGCTTGGTTCCCGCGCTCCGCAGCCTGAGCAGGTCTTCGATGATGGGTGCCAGCGGTCGGTCACGTGCACGGTCCGCCGTACCAGACGGTCTTGTAGGCCAGCTGCCGGTCGAGCTCGGCCATGGCCGCGTCAGCGATGGCCCGGTTGAACCCCCGTCCGCGCTCCGAGACCTCGCTTGCGGCGGCCCATGCCGGCCACGTTGAGGTCTTCGACCACCACAACGTCCGCGATCGACGCGAGTCGGCGGGTTGCCTTGTGGGTGGCGCCACGGCGGATGCTGCCGGCGCGGCCGTGGCTGTCGCGACCGATGCTGGTGTCGGCGGAACTGGCCCGACCGGCCCGCTGCTTGAACCAAGGGAACCCACCGTCCGGCCGGCCTTCTTGCCGTCGGCCGGGTTCTTGAGCGCGAACGCGAGGCATTCGAGCCCATGGGTGAACGCTTCCTTCGACACCTCGCGCCACCACGGCGCCCAGAGGTCCGTGTTCGCGTTCCAGGTGCGCCGAAGCGCGGCCAACGACCAGCCCTGCGGCTCCGTCAGGCCGCCGCCCAGCAGCTGCTTCTCCCACCGTCGGAACGGAGGCATCAGGGGGCGAAGCAGCGCTCAGGCTCAGGACCCAAGGATGCCACCAGGGTGCTTCATCACCGCAGAGCAGGCACCGCAGCAGCAACAGATCCACCCATTCGCGCACACACGGATGCCCACACAACTCGCAACTGCTTGCAACCCCTTGCCGGGACCGACCCAACTGCTTACGGTCAGGTGGCGAACGACCGCGAGGGCCGCATCGGCGAACCCTCGTCGTGGGGTGTTGGGAGGCATCCCACCTACAGCTGCATCCCCACGCAGCTGTCCACTGCGGTCGTCGGTCCCGTCGACGGCACCGACCACCGCACGCGCACAACGACACACGGGAGGGAGAGCCCCGATGATGAGACGAAGGTTCCCACGCATGCGACGGCTCGGGATGCCGCCGCTGATCGCCGGACTGCTGGTCGGCATCGCGATGCTGCCAGCGCTACGGCCAGGACGAACCGACCGAGGTCACGCTGCTCCACGACACCCACTTCCACGGGTCCTTCGGCGATGCCGAGCCCGCCGAGGCGGCGTGTCCTGACGGTGCTGATCCGGCGGGGTTCGAGGACGTAGCCGACACGAACGTGCACCTCGCCAACATCGACTGCGCGGTGGCGTCAGACGTCCTGCGCGGCACCGGCGCGGAACCACCGGTGTTCAGCCCGAGCAGGTCGGTGACCCGTGGGCAGATCGCCACGATGCTGGCCGGTGCCTTGGAAGCGTCCGGGGTGAGCCTGCCGGACGACGCGGACCAACCCTTCGCGGATGCCGGTGACACCCATGACGGTTCGATCGCCGCGCTGGCAGCGGAGGGCGTCATCGACGGGTTCGAGGACGGGACGTTCCGACCGCAGGCCGAGGTTCGTCGCGATCAACTCGCGTCGCTGCTCGTCGGTGCGGTCGAGTTCGCGTTGCACGGTGAGCTGTCCGGCGATGGCCCGCAGTTCGACGACGTCGCTGACGACAACCCCCACGGCGCGAACATCCTCGCCGCACGGGAGCTCGGGGTGATGCAGGGCCGATCCGCCGACAGCTTCCACCCCGCTGGTGACGCTCGACGTGATCAGGCGGCCACGACGATCGTCGGGCTGATCGACCACGTGCTGCCGACCGGGCCGTCCACCGTCAACATCGCCCGCTACATGGCGCTGGTCGAGCAACTCACGGACGGCGACCCCAACGCCCGGTTCGTCGGCAACGGTGACGACATCGCTCCGTCGCTGCTGGCCAGCGTGTTCCACGGCGAGCACATGATCGAGGCGCTCAACGCCTCGCCGCTCGACTACAACACGCTCGGCAACCACGAGTTCGACTTCGGGCCGGACAACGCCCGTGAGCGGATCGAGGAGAGCGACGGTTTCCAGTGGGTGAGCGCGAACGTCCGCGACATCGACGACGTGGACATCCCCTTCGCCAACGACCTCGGGGTCGAGCTCTACTCCATCGAGGAGATCGACGGCGTCAACGTCGGTTTCACCGGGCTCGGCCCGGAGGAGATCGAGACCGTCACCTCGCTGACCCGTGACGGCGACGACTCCGGGGCGCAGCACGTGCCGATGATCGAGGCGATGGACGAGGTCATCCCGCAGATGCAGGCCGCGGGCGCCGACGTCATCGTCGTTGGCTCGCACCTGTGTGGGACCGACGCACGTGAGCTCGCGCAGGAGTTCGAGGAGATCGATGCGATCGTCGGTGACCACTGCGCGGAGGTGCTCGATGAGCCCGAGCTGATCAACGGCACGTTGGTGTCGCTGGCCGGGGACGAGTTCGACTGGCTGGCCGAGCTCACGCTCGAGGTGGACGCCGACGGTGACGTCGTGGACCACTCGTTGACGCTCCACGACGTGACCCACGTCCGTGCCGGTGATCCGGCCATCCAGACGATCGTCGACAGCTGGGAAGCCCAGCTCGACGATGCGCTCGGCGAGATCATCGGGTTCCGCGTCGACGACTGGGACGTCCGTACCTCGGAGGTCCGTAGCGGCGAGACGGGGTTCGCGAACTACATCGTCGACGCGATGCGTGGTTCGGTCGACGCGGACGTCGCGATCACCAACGGTGGTGGGATTCGCAGCGACCAGATCTACCCGGGCGGCGAGGACATCGAGCTGCGCGACGTCCAGGCGATCCTGCCGTTCGGCAACACGGTCGTGAAGGTCGAGCTCACCGGTGCCACGATCCGCGCAGCGCTCGAGTGGGGTGTCGAAGCCGGCACGCCGCAGGGTCGCTTCCCGCAGGTCAGCGGCATGACCTACGTCTGGGATCCGGACGCGCCCGAGGGAGATCGGATCACCGACGTCACCGTCGATGACGAGCCGCTCGACGACGATGCCACCTACACCCTCGCCACCAACGACTTCATGTACGGCGGTGGCGACGGGTACGACATGCTCGACGACGGCACCACCATCATCTCGCCTGAGGGCGCACAGCTGATGATGGACGCGGTCGTGGAGCAGATCGAGGCGGACGAGAACGTCGAGGTCGAGACCGACGGCCGGATCTCCACCGTCGACTGACCCGCTCCCCGCATCACCCGGGCCGGTGCCCGCCCTCGTCAGGGCGGTGGGCACCGGCCCGTCTCGTCGTGAGCAACGGTCCGGCGCCAGCCCATGCCGCGGGGGCGTGACACGGCCGCCCGCGACCGCGGCGATCGATGGCACATCCGTCCGGGCTTGACCGGCGTGCTGGTCGGCCGACACCTCTCCAAGGGGTGGTCGACCAAGGTCATCCCACAGCACCTCGGCGACCGACCGGCCGGAGCCTCCATGCCGAAGCAGTTCGTCACGAATGGAACGGTGACACCACACCGTCCTGACCGGGCGCCACGCGGCTGGCCGCGGGTGTTGGGCGTGATGGTGGCCGTCGCGCTGCTCAACGTGCTGCTCATCGGCGTCACCGGCGCGCTCGCGGAGGACGGCCCACCAGCGGGGACCGGTGGGGATGGCCTGGTCGAACTGCAGATCTACAACGGTGACCCGGCCACCAACGCCGACCTGCCGTCGGTGGTGTACCTCGAGGCGGGTGATGGCGCCTGCACCGGCACGGTCATCGCGGCGGGTGGGTGCTGACGGCCGCGCACTGCCTCCCGGACGGCCGTGCCGACGGGGTGCTGGTGGCCGTCGGTGGGGACCGGTTCGCGGTCGGCTTCCTCCAGGTGATCGAGGCGGAGGACGTCGTCGTCCATCCGGAGTACGACCACGCGGTGTTCGACCACGACATCGCCTTGGTGCGGCTGGCGACCCCGGCCGAGGTGCCGGTGCAACAGCTGGCCGCCGCCGATGCGCAGGACCCGATCGGCGAACTGGCGACGATCGCGGGCTACGGGCTCGTGCGGACCTACCCGTCCCCGGTGGAGTCGGACGGGCTCCGCCGCGCCGAGGTGCCGGTGCTCGACGACGCCCGCTGCTCGCAGCTCTTCGGGGCCGACTACGTGCCCGACACCTCGGTGTGCGCGGGAGGCGAGGGACGTGACGCCTGCGAGGGCGACAGCGGCGGCCCCCTGGTGGTCGCCGAGGAGGGCGCGTCCGTGCAGTACGGGGTGGCTGCCTTCGGGGATCCGTGCGGTGCCTACTCGAGCACCGTGGGGGCCTGGACCGCGGTCGGGGCCTACCGCGCCTGGATCGAGAGCCACACCGGAGAACTCGACGGCGAGGGCCCACCCTCGGACGCACCCGAGGATCAGCCATCCAGCGGATCGTTCAGCGACGTCGCCGCGTCCGCCCACGAGGGCGCGATCCTCGCGGTCAACCACGCCGGGATCGCCGGCGGCCACGGTGACGGGACGTTCCGCCCGCAACAGGCGGTAACCCGCGGGCAGATGGCCGCGTTCCTGGCTCGGACGCTGGACCTGGACGCGGTCGCGGTACCGCCCGAGGCGTTCGACGACGTCGAAGGGGCCACCCATCAGCACGCGATCCTGGCGGTGGCCGGCGCGGAGATCGCCAGCGGGTTCGGCGATGGGACCTACCGTCCGAACGCGACGGTCACCCGCGGGCAGATGGCCGCGTTCCTCACGAGGGGCCTGCAACTGGACCGCGACGGGGTGGACGCCGACGAGCCACCGTTCAGCGACGTCCCCGGGACCACCCACGCCGAGGCCATCGCGGCGATCGTGCAGGAGGGCATCGCGGGCGGGTTCGATGACGGGACCTACCGTCCGGACGACGAGGTGACCCGTGGCCAGATGGCGGCGTTCCTGGCTCGGGCGCTCGACCTGCCGACCGACGAGACGCAGGTCGGTGGCGCGGGCTGAGGCCGGTCCGGGTCCGGACGTGCGCGACCGGTCCCAGGTCGATCGAGGCGGTCAGCGGGAGGCGGCCCCACCGCCGTCAGGGCAGCAGCAGCGCCTGGACGACCAGCAGGACGAACACCACGGCGACCACCAGCACCGAAGCGCCGAGGTTGCGCCGGAGGACCTCCCCTTCGCGGCCAGCCGCGCCCGTCGCGGCCGTGCCGACCGCGGCGACGGCCGGGGATAGGGCGTTGCCGATGTTGCCGCCGGCGGTCTGTCCGGTCAGCAGCAACGCCGGCGCGAGCGCCAGGGCGGTCGCGACCTGACCCTGGAGCGAACTGAACAGCGCGTTGGAGGCGGTGGTCGACCCGGTCAGGATCGTCCCGAAGGCCCCGAGCGGCGCGGAGACGGCGAGGAAGCCCATCCCCAAGGCGTCGGCCAGTGCCTGTGCGATCGCCGCGATCATCCCGGCTTCGGTGAGGACCGCCGCGAGGACCGTCAGTCCCAGGATGGACGCGGCCACCTTGCGGCTGCGGCCCAGCCACCCCCCGATCGCGTCGCGGGTCTGCACGGACGGCCACCAGCCACGGCGTCGGTAGGCCACCGCAGCGACGAGAACCGCCAGCGCGACGTACGGCAGCGGGTGCAGCAGCGGCCGGAACACCGGGGTCATGGTGGCGGTGTCGGTCGCGAACCCGAACGCGGCGGTGCTGCCCGGCAGGGTCGGTGCCAGCTCCGGGACCTGCTCGAGGAGGGCGCGCACGGGTGGGACGGCGAACCCGACCACCGCGGCCAGCGTCAGGACCAGGTACGGCGAGGCTGCGACCAGCAGGTCGGTGCCGCGCGGCCGGCTGGTCCCACGATCGGGCAACAGCCACCAGCACGCCAGCAGGCCCGCCAGCCCCGCGGCGGTCGAGCCGAGCGCCGGCTGGACGGCGACCACCGCGATCAGCACGGTCCCCATCACCCCGCCCAGGGCCAACGCCCGCCAGCGGTCACCGGGTGAACGCCGAGCACGGGTGAGCACCAGCAGGCCCGACACCACGGCGCTGATCGCCAGCACGACACCGGCGCGCAGCGCGAAGGATGCGGCCTCGGCGTCGGTGAGCCGGGCGGTGGCCTCCGCCATGAAGTAGCTCGAGCCCATCGAGCCGAACGTCACCGACCACTGGTAGCCGATCAGGCAGGCCGCCACGGCGGCCACCGGTGCCATGCCGCGCCGGACCAGCATGGGTGCGCTCATCGCGATCGGTGCGCCGAACCCGGCCGCGCCCTGCAGGAACGACGGGAGCACGAACGCGAGCAGCAGCAGCCGTCGGCCGTCGGTGGGTGCCAGCCGGTCCGCGGCCACCGTGAGGTGGTCGAGCGCGCCGGAGCGGTCCAGCACCTCGAACAGCAGCAGCGCGGGCAGGACGATCAGCAGGATCCAGATCCCGGTCCACGCCCCGCGGAGCCCGGCGACGCCGAGTTCGCCGGGATCGAGACCGAACACCCCCAGGGCGAGCAGCGCTGCCACGGTGGTCGCGAGCCAGGCCGTGCGGGTGACCGGGTGCGAGCGCAGGACCAGCACGGCGAGCAGGACGATGGGGACGGCCGCGACCCCGACGGCCCACAGCGGCCAGGTCACGCGGTGTCCGCGGTGGTCCGCTCGCGCCTCGTCGGCGGGGCGGCCGTGGTGCCCGATGCCGCGGTCCGGTGGGCCGGCATCCTCCGCTCCTCCGTCGGTGACCTCGCGCAGGCTGGCGGGCGCTCTCACGCCACGGCCGTGGGAGCCTAGGGCGGCCATCACCTGGCGGTCGCTGGTTATGGGTCCGCCGGTCGGTCGCGGGCCCACGCGGACCCAACGACGGCGGCCGCGGCGGCGAGAGCGAGTCCCGACACCGGCACGAACGGATCGATCACGGGGACCAGGTCGACCAGCCCACCCGTCAGCGGTGGTGCGACCGCCAGTCCCAGGCTGAACGCGACGTTGAACAGCCCGAACGCGCGGCCCCGGGATGCCGCGGTGGCCGACGACGACGTTGCGGCGGCCACCGCAGGGAAGACCAGCCCGTAGCCCACCCCGAACACCGCAGCACCGACCAGCGCGACCAGCAGGTTCGGGGCGACCACGAACGTCAGGAGGGCACCGCTGAGCGTGATGAGGCCGACGGCGATCGCCGTGTCCGCCCGACCGGCGTCGACGTGTCCAGCGAGCGGCGAGAGCATCACGCCGGCCGCGAAGATCGCGTAGACGGTGAACAGGCTCCCGACGGTGGCCGGGGTGGCCCCCAACGCCGCGGCCGCTGCTGGCAGGAATCCGGCCAACACGCCGACGGCAGCCGTCATCACCGCGGTGGCGAGCAACGCCCGTCGGACCACACCGACACGCAGGAGCTCACGGAACACCCCTGAGCTCGCGGGCTGCGCCCCGGTCGGCGCGACCAGGGCGTCGCCTCGTTCGCAGGGATCGGCAACGACCACCTCGACGTCCGGTGGGGTCGACCGGGAAGCGGCGCTGCCGCTTCGGTGCGGCGGGTCATGGACGCCGAGGTAGGCGGTGATCGCGCCGAGCACGAGCGCCACCGTGATGGCGACGAACACCGCCTCCGTCCCCGCAGCCTGACGCAGCACACCGGCACCCGCGGGAGCGATCACGGCCGCGGCGCCGATGACCGCACCCAGACGGCCGAAGGTCCGTCCGGTCGTGCCCCGCTGCGTCCGGTCGCCGGCCGCGGCGAAGACCGCGGGGATGAGGACCCCGCCGGCGACCCCGTGGACGCCCCGAGCCAGCAGGAAGGTCGCGACCGACCCCGCGAGCAGGTAGCCGAGCATCGCCGCGGCCGCGCCGAGCAGCCCGAGCAGCGTGACCCGGCGACGGCCCCAACGGTCGACCAGGATGCCGCCCAGCACGTTGGCGGGGAGGTTGGTGGCCGAGTACATGCCGACGGCGAAGCCGACGCCCACCGGGCCTGCGCCGAGCTCCGCGACGTGGGGAGCGACCGTGGGAAGCAGCGCGAAGATGTCGATGAACGCGAGGAACAGCACGACTCCGGGGGCGCGGACGGTGGCGGCGCGCGTGGTCGTGGGCGTCATCGGCTCGCTCGTGGGGGTGGGCGGCCGGAGGGCGGGACGCCCGCCGGAGGGCGGGATGGTGGCCGAACCTCGACGAGGTGCGGTCGTCGGCAGGATGCCCCTCAGCATCGCGGATGCTGGGGTCGTTCGTCCCGTTCGCTCGCTGGCTGAGTGGCTTGGTACCGTCGGGGTTCACGAGGTCGCATGGCGTCCTCGGTGCGTTCAGGTGACGGGCGTCCGCCGGTGACGTCCTCCGGTGAACCGGGTCAGGGCCGAGAGGCAGCAGCCCTAAGCCGTTCTTGGGCGGGTG
>SKJX01000241.1 GCA_007121785.1 Nitriliruptoraceae bacterium | reverse complement strand
GTGGCTGAGGGTGTCCGCGTACTCCGGCACCTCCGCGGTCACCGCAGCGATCGTCCGGGCGGCGACGTCGGGCAACTGCTCGTGCAACGCCGCGATCACCTCGGGAGCGAGACCGAGCGAGCGGGCGCGGTGCGCGAGGTCCGCGGTCGAGCCATGGGCCATAGCGACTGTTCCTGCGGAACAGGAAGGCGGTGGTTCCTCACCCCGGTGGGGCAATCATCTGTTCCGGTGAGGGGTCATCATAGGAGCGACAACGCATGGCGCACGCCGCTGACGGGCGCCAACGCGCCCGACCCCCTCCGCCCTCAGGAGAGCCTCCGTGCCGATCACCGTGACCGACGAGCCCGTGCACCCGCCGCAGGACCCGTCCACCGCGTCCGGCCCGCCGCTACGCACCCACCCGGAGCCACACCTGCTGGCTTCGCTGTGGCAGTGGGCCGACCGTGACCCGGACCGTCCGCTGCTGTCCGCGCGCGACGGTGACCACTTCTCGGCCCTCACCGCGTCCGAGGTGAGGACGACCGTGCGCGCCATCGCCGCCGGACTGGTCGCCCTCGGCGTCGCCCCCGGTGATCGGGTCTTGCTGCTCTCGCGCACCCGCCGCGAGTGGGTGCTGCTCGACCACGCGATCCTCGCGGCCAGGGCCGTCACCGTGCCCGTCTACGACACCGCCTCGGCGTCACAGATCGCGACCATCCTGGCCAACAGCGGCGCCCGCGTGGCACTCGTGGAGACCGCCGAGCACCGCGAGGTGGTGGCCGGGGCGGCGCACCCGGAGGCGGCGCTCGAGCACGTGTTGGCGATCGAGGAGGGGGCGCTGGACCGCCTCGCCACGTCCGGCGGGAGCAGCGATCTCGACGAGGTGGAGGCGCGGATCGACGCGCTGCGAGGTGAGGACCTGGCCGCGGTGCTCTACTCCTCGGGCACCACCGGCGAACCGAAGGGGTGCGAGCTCACGCACGCCAACCTCGCGGCCAACGTCCGCCAGACGGTCGAGCAGGTACCCGAGCTGTTCCCGCCACACGCGCGGACCCTGGTGTTCCTCCCGCTTGCGCACGCGCTCGGACGGATCCAGGTGCACGCCTCGTTCGACCAGGGGGTCGAGGTCGCCATCGCCACGGATCTCGACCGGCTGGCCGAGGAACTCGTGATGGCCCGCCCCACCTTCCTCGTCGTCGTCCCGCGGCTGCTCGAGAAGGTCCTCGCCGGCGCACGTGGCCGGGCGCAGGACGCCGGGCGTGGGGCGATGTTCGACCGCGCGATGAACGTCGCGCAACGCACCTCCGAGGGGCGCCGGAACGCGAGACGGATCTCACTCGGAACCCGGCTGCAGCACCGGCTGTTCGATCGTTTGGTGTACCGCCGGCTGCGGGATGCGCTCGGCGGCGAGGTCACCGCCGTGATCTGCGGCGGTGCGGCGTTGGCGCCCCAGATCGGGCAACGTTTCGACGGCATCGGCATCCCGGTCCTCGAGGGCTTCGGCGCCACCGAGACCGCACCGATCGTCTCCGGCGGCCCGTTCGCGCCTCTGCACCACGGCACGGTCGGCCGCCCCTACCCCGCGACGACGATCCGCCTCGCCGACGACGGGGAGATCCTGGTCCGGGGACCCCAGGTCTTCCGGGGCTACCGAGATGCCCCGGACGCGACGGCCGCTGCGCTGCGGGACGGCTGGTACCACACCGGCGACCTCGGCGAGCTGACCCCGGACGGCCACCTGCGCATCTGCGGCCGCAAGAAGGACATCCTGATCACGGCCGGTGGTAAGAACGTCGTACCCGGCCCGCTCGAGGACCGCATCCGCGAACACCCCCTCGTCGAGGAGTGCGTGGTGGTCGGTGAGGGACGTCCGTTCGTGACCGCCCTGATCTGGCTCGATCCCGTGGAACTGGACCGTGTGCTGGCGGAGCACGGTCCCACGACCGGCTCAACCGACGACGATCGCGAGCCGAACGACGGTGCGCTCACGGCAGCCACCGAGCCGCTCGTGCGTTCGCAGCTCGACGTGGTCGTCGCCGATGCGAACCGCACGGTGTCGAAGGCCGAGGCCATCGGGAGGTACGCCATCGCCGGTGAAGCGCTCAGCCTCGCTGCTGGTTCGCTGACCCCCACCACGAAGGTCCGGCGCGCGGTCGTGCTCGAGAGGTTCGCCGGCGACATCGAGCGGCTCTACGCCGCCCGCTGACGGCCCCGTCCCCGACGTCACGGTCGGGTCAGGACCGCGAACCGTCCCGCCGATGCTCGGGTGTCGCGACCCGCAGGCGCTGACGGAGTCCTGGTGCGAGGTCCTGGATCACGTCGTGCTCGAAGGCTTGGACGACGGGACGTTGGAGATCGGGCCGCGCGAAGGGTTCGGTGGTCGGCAGCCGACACCCGCCCACACCCGTCGGCATCCAAGGCCCGGCCGCTGTTTGCTGATCGTGGCGTTCGCGGTCTACCGGCTCGCGTTCGCGTGTCGGCTGCTCCGAGGGCCTGTCGATCCCGCTCGTCCACTCCTCGCGGAGCGACCGACCCGGCTCGTGAGGCCGGCGGCTCGGACGACAGCTCGACATCGATCAGCCGGGGTGTCGTGAGTTCGAACCGCTCGCCGTCGATGGTCGATGCGGCGTGTCCGGCTGCGAGGCAGTTGCGGACCCAGTCGGATCCGGAGCCGTACACGAGGATGAACACGAAGCCGCTCTCGACCGGGTGCGCGTCGAGCGGCGTCCGGTAGGTCGTCCCCGATGTACGGCCGACGTGGGTCAGGACCGGCCGAACCCCACGCCGGATCTCACGGGGGTTGAAGGCCCGCTTGTTGATGCGCGTCCACCATCGCGGCATCGGCATCGGGTTCGCTCCTCGTGCTGTCCCGACGGGCCGCAGGCCGCTCGTTCGTCCCGGATCCGGACCTCCGTTCCCCTGCGCAGGGCTCAGGACGGCGATGGGAGCTTCGCCCAGCTGGGGCGAGATGCCCACTCCGCCATCGGCACCGCCCGGCGATGCCCCGCGACCGGGAGGCGACGAGTCGGTGTGGTCCCGGTGCTCGCCAGCACCCCGTTGACACGCAAGTAGATACTTGCATAATGCTCACATGGCTGACGTGTTCAAGGCGCTGGCGGACGACACCCGCCGACGGATCCTCGACGCGTTGGCCGTCCGGGACGGGCAGACCCTGTTCGAGATCTGCTCACACCTCATCGCCCGGCACGGCATCAACTCCAGCCGTCAGGCGATCTCGCAGCACCTCGCCGTGCTCGAGTCGGCTGGTCTGGTGACGGTGCAGTGGAAGGGGCGTTCGAAGCTCCACTACTTCAACAGCGAACCCCTCGAAGACATCACCCAGCGATGGCTGGACCCAGGGAAGGGCACCGCATGAGGATCCACATCACCAGCGTCTTCGTCGACGACCAGCGAGCCGCCCTCGACTTCTACACCGACGTCCTCGGCTTCGAGGTGCGCCACGACATCCCCGTCGGCGAGGGCGCCTGGTGGTTGACGGTCGTCTCCCCGGACGACCCCGACGGTGCGCAACTGCTGCTGGAACCGTCCGGCCACCCCGCCGTCAAGCCGTACCGGGACGCGCTCATCGAGGACGGCATCCCACTCGCGCAGTTCCTCGTCGAGGATGTCCAGGCCGAGCACGATCGGCTCACCGAGCGCGGTGTCGAGTTCACCCAACCGCCGACCGACCTCGGCGAGGTCACCATGGCCGTGTTCGACGACACCTGCGGCAACCTCATCCAGATCGTCGACCGTGGCTGATCGGCTACCGCCAGGTCGGGCTGGGGTCGGCGGTCAGGTGATCAGCTGCTCGAGAGCGTTCGAGAGCTGCGCGGCGGACGTGTGGTGGATGCCCGCCAGGCCCACCGCCCGAGCCGCGTCCACGTTCTCCGGGAGATCATCGATGAAGACCGCATCCCCGGGTGCGACCCTCTCCGCGTCCAGCACCGCCTGGAAGCAGGCCGGTTCCGGTTTGCGGGCACCGAGCTCGAACGACAGGTAGACGTGATCGAACACGCCCAGCGGTTCGCGGTACCGCGGCCACCAGTGATCGTGATGCAGCTGGTTGGTGTTGGTCAGGGCGACCAGCCGTGACCCAGCGGCTCGTCGCGCGGCCAGCGTGTCGAGGACGTCCGCGTCGATGCCGAGGTAGATGTCGTTGAAGCAGGCGGCCAACGCCGCGTCGTCCGCCCCGGACCGCAGCTGATCGCGGACATGGGCGAGGTAGTGCGGTCCGCTCACCTGTCCCCGTTCGAAGGCTTCGTACACCTCGTCGGGGAAGAGACGCCCGGCCACCTCGGCAGGCGAGAGCGGCGACAACTCGGCCCAGCACCGGTGGCTGCGCTCGGGGTCGATCCGGATGACGACCCCACCCAGGTCCGCGACGATCAACGACGGCATGCCGGCACCCTACGTCGTCAGACCACGTCCGTGCGCCCGGTCGTTCAGGTGCCCGCAGCGGACCTCGCAACCGTTCGCAGCACCTGTGGGAGGAACCGGAACGGCAGGGGCGGCTGTGCCACGTCGAAGGTGCCGGCGGTCACGATGTCGAGATCCGGACCGTGGAACAGCCAGGTCGCGGTCGACCCGCTGTGGCCGACGATCGGCGGGATGGCAAAGAAGGGTGACATCCACCGTGACGGCGCGTAGCGCATCACGCCCAGTCCGTAGTCGACCGGGAAGCGGATCCGGTTGACGCGACGGTGCATCCGGGGCCAGGTCCCCGGGTCGTCGAACACCTCGCCACCGACGACCGCCCGCAGGAACCGCACCTGGTCTGCCAGGGTGGAGATGATCCCGCCGTCCGGGACCTGGTGGGTCAGTGCGCCCTCAGGTCTGAGGACGATGTCGCCCGACCACACCGCTGCCTGCGGTGCCGCAGGCGCGCCCGACCGCGGCGGGTGGGGGTACGACGAGGTATCGTCCAACCGCAGCGGCGCGAACAGCGTCTCGTCGAACACCACCCGCAGCGGCTTGCCCGTCACCGCTTCCAGGACCGCGCCCAGCAGTTGGAAGTTCGTGTCCGCGTAGACGGCCCGCGGTCCCGGGTCATCGAGCGGTTGGGGTGGGAAGTGCGGCGTCAGCTCCTCGCGAACGAGCCGGAGCACCTCGTCGAAGGGAACCGGCGCGTCCTCGCCCGCCAGGAGCCGCGCTTGGGGGCTCCGGCCGTCACGCGGCGACTCCTCGTAGTAGTCGGGGAGCCCCGAGGTGTGGCGCAGCAGGTGCTCGAGGGTGATCTCCGGCGAGTGGTCGACCCCATCGAGCACGTGCAGACCGTCGGTCACGTCGATGGACACCAGGTCGACCAAGCGATCCTTCAGCGTGATCCGTCCCTGCTCCACCAGGCGCATCACGACCACCGCGGTGTAGAGCTTGGTGACGCTCGCGACCGGGTACCGCGTCTCCACGCTGATCGGGTTCCCGTCGGGGTCGGCCACACCGTGTGCGCCCCGCCACAGCCACGCTCCACCGACGTCAGCCACCGCAAGGAGCCCGTGGCGCACACGGCGACGGCGATCGACGGAACGCGTCAGCAACCGGTCCAACTCGGAGGCCAGAGCGTCATCGACGGGTTCCGTCACGCTTGGCCCCCGCCGAGGTCGGCGAGCGCCACCTCGACGTGGACGACGTGGTGGAGGTGGCCGTCCTCGGCGAGCAGGACGCGGTCGGAGAGCTCGGCCAGTTCGTCGCGGTCGTGGGTGACGAACACCGTCGGCACGCGGGTGTCGGCGACCAGGTCGCGCACCAGCTGCCGCAGGCGTCGCCGCACGGGCAGGTCCAGCCCGGAGAACGGCTCGTCGAGCAGCAGCAGTCGCGGGTCGCCGACCAGGGCGCGGGCCAGCGCGACCCGTTGCTGCTGGCCGCCGGAGAGCTGCGACGGGCGGCGGTCGGCGAACGGTTCCGCGTCGACCCGGGCCAGCCATTCGCGGGCGACGGCGCGGCGTTCGGTGCGGTGGTGGCCCCGCGCCGCGAGCGCGACGTTGCTCAGCGCGGTGCGGTGCGGCAGCAGCGCCGGGACCTGCGGGACCAACCCGATGCGCCGCTCGTGCACCGGGACGGTCGGGGTCGCCGGCGAGCCGGTGTCGACCAGGGTCCGACCGTCCACGCTGATGCGGCCGTGCTCGGGGGTGTCGAGCCCGGCGAGCAGCCGCAGCAACCGGGTCTTGCCAGCCCCGGACGGCCCGAACAGCACCGTGAGCCCGCCGGCCAGGGCGAAGCGGGCGTCGAGGTGGAACGTGCCGTAGGTGGCGGTCAGTTCGACGTCCACCCGGGCGGAGGTGGTGGACGCGCCGGGGGGCGGACGTTCGCCCGGCCCGGTCCCGGCGCCGTCGTGGGGTCGGTCGGCGGCGGTCACAGCGCGCTGCTCTCGAGCCGGCGGACCAGCAGCAGCACCACGATCGCGACCGCAGCCAGCACCGCGGCGAGCACACCGGCGGTGGCGGTGTCGAAGGCCTGCACCCGGTCGTAGACCGCGATCGGCATGGTCTGGGTCCGGCCGGGGATGTTGCCGGCGACCATGATGGTGGTGCCGAAGTCGCCCAGCGCCCGGGCGAACGCCAGCGAGATGCCGGCGATGATGCCGCGGCCGGCCAGCGGCAGCGTGACGGTCACCGCCAGCGCGGGGCCGTGCAACCCGGCGACGCGGGCGGCCTCCTCGTAGGCATGGTCGACCTGGCGGATCGCCGCGGTGGCGGTGCGCAGGCAGTACGGCAGGCTGGCGATCGTCGCCGCGATCACGGCCGCTTGCCAGGTGAACACCAGCGGCGAGCCGGTCACCGCCTCCCAGGCCCGACCGACCGGTGAGCCGCGCCCCAACGCCACCAGCAGGTAGTAGCCGAGCACCGTCGGGGGCAGCACGATCGGCAGGCTGGCGATGGCCTCGACCAGCCCACGGCCGGGGAAGCGCGTGCGCGCCAGCAGGTACGCCCCGACGATGCCGACCACCGCGGTCAGCAGCGTCGCCAGCGATGCGACACGCAGCGACAGCAGCAGCGGGGACCAGTCCATGCCGCTCATCGGTCGGTGTCCGCAGCGTCGGCGGCCTGCGAGGCGGTCGCAGCGTCGTCGGGCACGACGAAGCCGTACCGGGCCATCACCTCGCGGCCCTGCTCGCTGCCCACCAGGTCGGTGAACGCGGCGGCGATCGCCGCTCGGTCGGGGTCGTCGGTGGTGACCAGCAGGTCCTGGCGGAGCGGCTCGTGCAGCGACTCGTCGATCCCGGTCCAGTGCCCCCGGCCGTCCTCATCGGTCGCCAACGCCAGCGACAGGGCGACGATCGCGACGTCCGCGTTGCCGCTGCCAGCGATGCGTTGGGTGTCGGCGATGTTCTCGCCGTACACCAGCCGGGGTTCGAGCTCGTCCCACACCCCGGCGCTGATCAGCGCCTCGCGGGCGGCGCGGCCGTACGGCGCGTGGTCGGGGTTGGCGATCGCGATCGTCTCGATCGTCACGTCGGTCAGGTCGCGCGGATCGAGGGCCGCGAGATCCTCGTCCAGCGACCACACCACGATCCGGCCGATCGCGTAGGTCGTGCGGGTGTCGGCGTCGCCCACCCCGGCGTCGAGCACCCGGTCGACGAACCCCGCGTCCGCGGAGGCGTACAGCTCGATCGGCGCGCCTTCGCTGACCTGCTGGGCCAGCTGTCCCGATGAGCCGAACGTGAAGTCGACCGGGGTACCGGTGTCCTCGGTGAAGGCCTCACCGAGCTCTTCGAACGCCGGTCGCAGGTCGGCAGCAGCGCCGACGACCAGCGGGTCATCGGCGGCCGGTTGGTCCGCGTCGGCGCCTGCGCAGCCGGCCACGAGCAGCGTCGCGGCGAACGTCAGCGCCCCGAGCAGCTGCGACCGGACGTCCCGGTGGATCGCCCCACTCACGCCGTCGCCTCGCGGCCGCAGCCCGACAGGTCGTAGCCGCCGATCCCGGCTAGGCGTCGGTGCAGGCGCGCCCCGGTCAGCTCGTCAGCGAACCGCTGGACCGCCGGGACGCGCAGGTGGGCGAGCGCGATCCACAGCTCGCAGACGTGCTCCTCGAGCGGGTGGAACGCCAGCCCGGCAGCCAGCGCCGCCGGCTCGATCGAGACCGCGACCAGCCCGCCGTCGCGCGCCCGTGCCGCCGCGTCCAGGTGACCGGACGCGACCAACCGGTCATCGAGGTGGTCGTGGCCGCCCGGATCAGCCGCCCGGAGGTCGCTCGCGCCGGACGTGGCTCGGGCGCGCTCGAACGCCGCCTGCGCGGTCGCGCCCGGTTCGCGCTGGATCACGTCGACGCGTCCGTGCAACGCGTCGTCCACCCAGGTGGCCGCGAGCCCGGCCGGCGCGACCAGACCCACCTGCCAACGGGCCACCTCGATGCGGTGGACGGCGATCGGTGGCTCGGGGCGGTCGTCGACCGGGCCGTGGGCGATCGCGGCGTGGGCACGGCCGGCCGACAACGCCGACACCGCGGCCGCGGTCGAGGCGGGCGCCGCGATCACCGCGGGACCGCCGGCCGACTCCAGCAGGCGACCCGCCAGCCCGATCGCGGGATCGCAGCCGGCGATGACCGCGGCGGGTGGGACCTCGTCGAGCAGAGCGACCCGACCGTCGCGGATCACGCCGTCAGCGGGGGTCCAGCTCTCGTGTTCGGGTGGTGCGACGTGGCAGACGAGGTGGTCGCCGACGTGGGCGAGGCGGACGTGGTCGCCGTCCCGTGGTGCGGTGGTCACGCCGGTGGGCTCGGCCGGCGGTGGTGCCAGCAGTACCTCCACGGTGGTCGCGAGCGCGCGCGCCAGCGCCGCGGCGGCGTCGGCGCGGGGCAGGTGCCGTTCGGTCTCCACCGAGGCGATCAGCTGGCGGCTGACCCCGGCCCGATCGGCCAGCTGCGCCTGGGTGAGCCCGTGGTGGTGCCGTCGTTGCCGCAGCCGTGCACCGAACGTCGTCGCGTGGGTGGCCGAGGTGTGCGCGGTCATGCCGCGACCGGTCGTCTCGCGCGCGCGGGCATCGGGCGACACGCCGGCTCCTGTCCGTCGTCTCGGTCGGACCCCGGCAGGTCGGGTTCCTGGCAGGGGTGTCAGGATACTGGCAGATGCAGGCGGTGCGTCGGGTTGTGGGGGCTCGGCCGCTTCGACGACCGCGCGCCACCGAGGGCATCGCGGCTGCGGGTCCAGGTCGGTCCGGACCGCCGCGTCGTGCCTTGTCGGGATCCGCGGCACCGCCCGGTCCGTGGTCGACCCGTGAAGCCCTACCGAGCGCATCCCGGTCCGCTGCGTGCGGGTCGTGGAGTAGGAGCGGTCCGGTCCGCGTCGCGTCAGCCGTCGTCACTGAGGTGACGTCCGCGCTCGATGACCTCCCGGCGGCGGGCGTCGACGGCGGCGGTGTCCACCGCCTGCCCACGACCGCGGACCCGCTCCTGCTCGTACGCGTCGGCGAGCGGGATCCCGGACAGCGCGCGGTAGGTCGCGATGATCGCGGCCGTCGTCGCGGCGTCGGCCTCCGCGATGCTCGCCGCCACCGCGAGGGCCGTGGTGAGCAGGTCGCCGTGCTCCACCACCTCGCTGACCAGACCCAGCGACCGGGCTTCCTCCGCACGGACGAACCGACCCGTCAGGCTCATCCCCAAGGCCGCCTGCAGACCGACGAAGCGAGGCAGCAGGACGCTCATCCCGCCGGACGGGTGGATGCCGACGCGTGCATGGGTGTCGGCGAACCGCGCGCGGTCGGAGGCGATGACCAGATCGCAGCACAGCACCAGCTCGAGCCCGCCGGTGACCGCTGCACCGTTGACCGCGGCGATCGTCGGTGTGGCCGTCTCCTGGAGCGACTTCCAGACGTCGGCGCGCTGTTCCTCGACCGCCTCCAGCTCGAGCTCGCCCGAGCCGACCGCCTCCAGATCCAGCCCGGCGCAGAACGCCGGGTCGCTGCCAGTGAGCACGATCGCCCGGACCGACGCGTCGGCGTCGGCGTCCTCGATCCGCGCGACCAGGTCCTGCATCGTGGCCAGGTCCAGCGCGTTGCGCCGATCCGGCGCATCCAGCGTCAGCAGCGCCGTGGTGTCGTGGCGGTCGGTCGTTAGACGGCTCACGGTGTCTCCGTCGGTGCGCGGGGTTGAGGGGTCGCGGGTGCCCGCGAGGCTACGTGGCGCGTGCGCGTCACCCCGTGTCCCGGTGGCGACGGCGCAACCACGACGGTCGCGTGGCATCCAGGTCGCGCAGCACCTCGCCGCTGAGGTGGGCGTCGCCGTCGGGGTCCTTGGCGCTGTCGATGCGCTGTGCCAGGTAGATGCCTCGATGACCGGACAGCACGTACGCGACGACGCACCCCAGCAGCAGGTAGGGCAACGCACCGGCGCCGAACAGTTCGACCCCCATGATCGTGCACGCCAGCGGGGTGTTGGTCGCCGCGGCGAACACCGCCACGAACCCGACCGCGGCCAGCAGCCCCTGATCCACCCCGAGCGGGCCCGCCAGGGCGGCGCCGAGCGTCGCACCGATGACGAACAGCGGGGTGACCTCGCCGCCCTGGAAGCCGGAGGCGAGCGTCACGGCGGTGAACAGCAGCTTCAACGCGAACGCGTACCAGACCACCTGTGTGCCATCGAGGGCGTCGCCGATCAGCGGCAGCGACAGGCCGAGGTAGTCGTCGGTGCCGGCGACCAGCGCCAGGCCGATCACCGCGAGACCGCCGATCACCGGCTGCAGCGGTGGGTACGGCACCAGCACCCGCAGCAGCCGCTTCAGCCCGTCGGTGAGCTCGGAGAACAGCAGGGCTACGGCAGCGAACGCGATGCTGGCGACCGCGATGGCCCCGACCACCGGCAGCGACAACGTCGTCTCTGGAAGGGTCACCGCCGGGGTCACGTCATGCGGGAGACCGATCACCTGGACGGTCGCGTGGCCGACCAAGGACGCGGCGAGCGCCGGCACCAGCGCGTCGTAGCGGATCCGGCCGACCGAGCGGACCTCCAGGCCGAACACCGTCCCCGCCATCGGCACGCCGAACACCGCGGCGAACCCGCCCGAGATTGCCGCGATCAACAGGAGCCGTCGGTCCTCGCCCTGCATCCGGACCAGCCACCCGAACCGGTCGGCGAGCGCGGCCGACATCTGGATCGCGGTGCCCTCCCGGCCCGCCGAGCCACCGAACAGGTGTGTCACCCACGTGCCGATGAGCACCAGCGGTGCGAGCCGGGTCGGCACCCGGCGCTGCTCCGCCGGCCCGGCCGCAGCCACCCTCTGCCGGTCGATCGCGTCGCCGAGCTCGTGGACCTGCTCGAGCACCAGGTTGTTGCCACCCGCGGACCGGCCGCCGAGGTGGTGGTAGGCCAGCCCCATCAGCAGCCCGCCGACGGGAAGCAGGTACAGCAGGCCCGGCGACCCGGTGCGGGCGTCGGTGACCACCTGCAGCCCGTAGAGGAACACCGCGGAGCTGGCACCGGCCAGGACGCCGACCACCGATCCGATCACGGTCCAACGCACGAGCGAGCGCAGCAGCCGGCCGTGCTCACCCCAGTCGACGCGGACCAGGTCGGTGAGCAGCGACGCCACGCCGCGACGGTCCAACCCCTGGTGTCGGTGGTCGACCAGGGCTCGACCGCAGCGCGGGCACACCGCCGCTCGGGACACCAGGTCACAGGTGGTGCATCGGTGGATCGGGTGCACGTCGAGCCGTCCTGCGGACCGCGTCGCGGCGCCGGGGGTGGGACGGTCCGTGGGCTCCACCTCGGCGGCCATGCCGGATGGGCACGGCACACGGTCGTGCCGGGGCACGGCCGGTCGGGTAGGAGCCATCAGCTCGGCAGGTCGGTGGACCCGTCGGGTCCGGCCGTCTCCGGCGGTCGAGGGCGAGCTCCATCGCCACGGGCGAGGGACGGTAGCGCAGGGTCGGACGTCCGGTCGCGGTCGGTACGGTGTTGCGCGTCGAAGGAGGATCCATGGCCCCTGAGACCGTGACGCTCGCCGATCTCGTCGAGAGCCGGGACATCGGGCAGCTACGGGACTGGCTGGAGGAGCAGGGCGCGCTCGACATCGCCGACGAGCTCGCCCGGCTCGAGCCGCACCTGCGCCCGGTGCCGTTCCGGCTGTTGCCGAAGGACCGGGCGCTCGCGGTGTTCGAGGCCCTGGATACGGTGCATCAGAGCGAGCTGCTCGACGCGCTCGCGGACGTCGACGTCGACGAGTTGTTCGTCGGGCTCGATGCCGACGACCGGGCACGCCTGCTGGACGAGCTGCCGGCCAAGGTGGCGCGGCGGCTCCTGGACGGACTCCCCGAATGGGCGCGGCGCAACACCAACATCCTGCTCGGCTACCCGGAGGAGTCGGCCGGCCGGCAGATGAGCCCGCGGTTCGTCAGCATCCGCAGCTCCATGACCGCTGCCGACGCGCTCACGAAGGTCCGGCGTGCCGGCTTGCGCTCACGCGAGGTGCTGGTCCTGCCCGTCACCGACGATGAGCGCCACCTGGTCGGGGTCGTCGACCTGCCCGATCTGGTGACCGCGCCCGTGGGCACCCGCGTCGAAGAGTTGACCAACCCCGACACCTACACGGTGCAGGTCGATGATGACCAGGAGCTGGCCGCCCGGTTGATCCAGGAGGCCGACCTGGTCGCGCTGCCGGTCCTCGACCACGAGGACCGGCTGGTCGGTGTGCTCACCGTCGACGACGCGATGGAGGTCATCGAGCAGGAGGAGACCGAGGACATCCACCGCGCCGGTGGTGTGGAACCGTTGTCGGTGCCGTACCTCGAAGCCGGGGTGCTGCTCCTCGCCCGCAAGCGGGCGCTGTGGCTGCTGCTGCTCGGGGTCGCCGCGGTGCTGACCGTGACGGTGATCGGCGGGTTCGAGGACCGCATCGAGGAGGTCAGCACCCTCGCGTTGTTCATCCCGCTGCTGATCGACACCGGCGGGAACTCCGGCGCCCAGGCCTCCACCGTGGTGATCCGTGCGATGGCCGTCGGCGAGGTGCGGCTGGCCGACCTGCCCCGCATCCTGCGCCGCGAACTGCTGGTGGGGATGATGCTCGGCGCGATGCTCGGGTTGCTCGCATTCGTTCCGGTGTGGTTGTTCATCGACATCGGCTTCGCGACCGTGATCAGCCTGACGCTGTTCTTCATCTGCGTGTGGGCGACGTTCGCTGGCGGCCTGCTGCCGCCGATCGCGAAGAAGCTCGGCATCGACCCGGCGGTGTTCTCCGCTCCGGTCATCACCACGTTGGTGGATGCCACCGGGCTGCTGATCTACTTCTCCATCGCGGTGGCGGTGCTGGGGATCTGATCCCACGGGGCCGTACCGTCCTGCCGGCCCCAGCCCACGCACCGACCCGACGGAGCTGCCATGACCCTGCTCGTCGCGTTGGTGCTCGGCGTGGTGCAGGGCCTGTTCATGTTCGTGCCCGTGTCCTCGACCAGCCACCTGGTGCTCACCCAGACGCTGCTGCGCGGGAGCGGGAGCGATCTGCCCGCCTCGGACAGCCCCGAACTGATCCTGTTCGACCTGGTCGTCCACGTCGGCACGCTCGTGTCGGTGGTGATCGTCATGGGCGACGGCCTCAAGGAACTGTGGCAGGGCATCCGCGACGAAGCCGGTAGCGGGCAGCTGCGGCCGGGTCGCCGGGGGATGGGACTCGGCCTGGCCGAAGCCACGTCCAGCCGGTTGGTCGCACTGATGCTGCTGTCGGTCGCGGTGACCGGCGTGCTCGGGCTGGCGTTCCAGGACCTGATCACCGGCGTGTTCGGTTCGCCGTCGTTGGTGGCGATCGCGCTCATCGTCACCGGGGGGATGCTGTGGTGGACCGACGCCATGACCCCGCAGCGGTCCGGGACGCGGCTGCGGTTCGGCTGGCGCGGGCCGACGCAGGTCAGCGTGACCGTCGCCGTGATCGTCGGAGCCGCTCAGGCGGTGGCGTTGGCGCCGGGGATCTCGCGGAGCGGGACCACGATCTTCATCGCCCTGCTGCTGGGCATGCAGCGGACGCTGGCTGCCCGGTACTCGTTCTACGTGGCGATCCCCACGATCCTGGCTGCGACCGGCGTCCAGACCCTGCAGGTCGCGTTCGGGGAGGGGTTCGGCACCATCAGCTGGGGGGCGATGGCTGTGGGGTTCGTCACCGCCGCGGTCGTCGGAACCGGCGCGTTGTGGCTGGTGCTCCGGCTGCTGGAAGCGGCGCGGTTCCGGGTCTTCTCCGTCTACGTGTGGGTGCTGGCGATCGTGGTGCTGGTGGCCGGCATCGGGGCGGAGCCGCCCGTCTGACCGGTGCTCGGGGTCAGCGAGGCGGTAGGCTGCCCACCTCACGCCGCCCGTCGTCCTGGGCGGCCTCTCGTGCTCCGGCGCCCGCCTGCCGTCCTGGTCGGTCATCTCCCGGCGGAGGCGTGGCCCACGAACCCGACGGCCTCGCGTACGTGGGCCGGTGCCGGTCGTCCTCCACCTGCAGGAGTCGCTCGTGTCCGATGTGTCCACCGAAGCCGCACGACGGCGGACCTTCGCGATCATCTCGCACCCGGATGCGGGCAAGACCACGCTGACGGAGAAGTTCCTGCTGTACGCGGGCGCGATCGGGCAGGCCGGCGCGGTCCAGAGCCGCAAGGCGGACCGGTCCACCACCTCGGACTGGTTGGAGCTCGAGCAGAAGCGCGGGATCTCGGTCACCTCGGCCGTGGCGCGGTTCGAGCACGACGCGACCGTGTTGAACCTGCTCGACACCCCCGGCCACCGTGACTTCTCCGAGGACACCTACCGGGTGCTGTCCGGCGTCGACGCGGCCGTGATGGTGATCGACGCGGCTCGCGGGGTGGAGCCGCAGACCGAGAAGCTGCACGCGGTCTGCCGCGCCCGGGGGACGCCGATCATCACGTTCGTCAACAAGATGGACCGGCCGACGCCTGAACCGTTGGAGATCCTCGACGACCTCGAGGACAAGCTGGGTCTGGCCGCGCATCCGGTGACCTGGCCGGTCAAACCCGAGGGCCGGTTCGAGGGCGTGGTCGACCGACGCACGCAGGTCACCTACCAGTACCGCTCCGACGTCGGCCAGGGCGCCCGCATCGCCCAGGAGGACGAGAGTGCGGTCGCTCAGGTCGCCACGGCCGTGCAGGAGGAGCTCGAACTGCTCGACGCGATCGGCGCGGACCTCGACCGGGACGCCTTCCTGAACGGCAAGGCGACGCCGGTGTTCTTCGGCTCCGCGCTGTCCAACTTCGGTATCCGGCTGCTGCTGGACGCGATCGTCGGGCTCGCACCACCGCCCGGGGACCGTCCCGATGCGGCCGGGGAGCCGCGGCCGGTCGAGGCACCGTTCAGCGGGCTGGTGTTCAAGGTCCAGGCCAACCTCGATCCGCGCCACCGCGACCGGCTCGCTTTCGTGCGGGTCTGCTCCGGCCGGTTCGAGCGGGGGGCGAGCGCGGTCAACGCGCGGACCGGGAAGAAGGTCGCGGCCAAGTACGCCCACGCGGTGTTCGGCCGGGACCGCGAGACGCTGGACGAGGCCTACCCCGGCGACGTCGTCGGGTTGGTCAACGCCACCGACCTGCGGGCCGGTGACACCCTCCACGAGGAGTCGGCACCGGTGAGCTTCCCGCCGCTCCCGACGTTCACCCCGGAGCACTTCGCCACCGCCCATCCGGCCGACCGCAGCCGGGTCAAGCAGTTCCGCCGCGGTGTCCAGCAGCTGGACGAGGAAGGCGTCGTGCAGGTGCTGCGGCACCAGGACCTGGGTGACCAGGCACCCATCTGGGCCGCGGTCGGCCAGCTGCAGTTCGACGTCGCCAGCTGGCGGATGGAGCACGAGTTCAACGCCCCCGTCCGGCTCGAAGGCACCCGGTTCGACGTGGCACGGGCCACCGACGAGGACAGCGTCGCCGCCCTCGACGCGATGCGGGACGTGGAGGTCTACCGGCGGGAGAACGGCGCCCCGCTCGCCCTGTTCCGCAGCGCCTACGTCGCTGACCGCATCGAGCGTGAGCACCCCGAGCTCACCCTCGACACCCTGATCCTGAGCTGACACGTGGCCGTCTCCCTGCTGCCGCAACCGCAGCCACCTCGACGTTCGACCGGGTTCTCCGGCTGGCGGATCGTGGCGTTCGCGGCGATCGCGCTCGGCATGACCGGACCCGGACAGACCGTCGGTGTCAGCGTGTTCGTCGATCCGATGATGGCGACGCTGGACCTGACCCGCTCGCAGGTCTCGACCGCCTACCTGATCGGCACGCTGACCGGGTCGCTGCTGCTCCCTCGGCTCGGCAAGCTGATCGACGACCGCGGTGCCCGCGTCGCGATGGCGCTGGTCGGTGGGCTGTTCGGGGTGGTGCTGGCCGCGATGGCCGGGGTCGTCGGGCTGATCACGCTGGTGCTCGGCTACACCGGCATCCGGATGCTCGGACAGGGTGCGCTCAGTCTGGTGGCGACCACGGCGGTCGCCCCGTGGTTCCAACGCCGTCGCGGGTTCGCCATCGGGGTGACCACCGCGGTCGGGTCGGCGGGGTTGTCGCTGATCCCCGTGCTGTCGAGCCGGATCATCGAGCTGGTCGGTTGGCGAGGTGCCTGGATCGCGCTCGCTGCGCTGGTGTGGCTGGTCGTGGTACCGATCGCGGTGCGCGGCATGATCGACCGGCCCAGCGACGTCGGGCAGCAGCCCGACGGTGACGCCCCGCTCGGTGCCGAGGCGGCGGCCGCGGCCGACCGGGAAGCGGCGGCGGTGTCGTTCACCCGGGGCGAGGCGATGCGAACGCCGATGTTCTGGGCCGTCGCCGGGGCGGTCGCGGCGACCGGCATGATCGGTACGGGGCTCGCGTTCCACCAGATCAGCCTGCTCGGCGAGCAGGGGCTGACCCCGGTGCAGGCGGCAGCCAACTTCATCCCGCAGACCGTGGCCGCGTTGACCACGACGTTGCTGGTCGGCTCGATGGTGGACCGGTTCGCGGCCAAGTGGGTGCTGCTGACCTCGATGGTGCTGCTCGCCGCCGCCATGCTGATGGTGCCGCTGGTCACCCCCGGGGTGATCGCGGCCGTCTACGGCGCGGCGGTCGGTGCGGCCGGTTCGGCGGCGCGTGCGTTGGAGGCGGCGTCGTTCCCGAAGCTGTTCGGGCTGGCGCACGTCGGGGCGATCCGCGGGGTGATCACCGCGATCAGCGTCGCGTCGACCGCGTTCGGTCCGTTGGCCCTGTCGTTCGGGCGGGACCTGACCGGCAGCTACGTCCAGGTGCTGGTGCTGCTGCTCGCCTTCCCGATCGGGGTGAGCCTGCTCGGCCTCGCCGCGAAGGTGCCGACGCGACCGGCGCGCAGCGGGTGAGCCGTCAGGCGCATCCGGGTCGTGAAGGTCCGCACCTGCGGCCACGGTCGCTCAACGGTCCTGCCCCGGGTAGAGCCAGCGGTAGCTGATCCGGGTGATGTTCGGCATCACCAGCCACGCCATCGCGGCGACCACCAACGGCGTGGTCGTCAGGACCCGGGCCCACGCCGGCAGGTCGCTCAGCAGCCGGCCGACGGTCAGCTCCATCACGAGCAGGATCGGAAGCAGGCCGACGAGGGTCAGCAGCGCCTGCTTCCACCGTGGCGGTGGCCCCGTCGGGGTGGCGCGGGAGTCGAGCGTGAACCAGGTCTCCAACCCGGACTGCTCCTGCCACGCCCCGACGTCGACCGTCAGCTCCTCGAGCCGGCCGATCCAACGGCGACGGGCTTCGGACCGCTTCCACTCGCGCATCGAGGTGTAGTCGCGGAACCGCAGCACCAGGACGTGCTCAGGCCCGCTGTGGTGCTGACCGGGCGGCAGCGCGGTCATGCCCTCGAAGCCGTCGTGGTCCTCGAGCAGCCGGGCGGCCTCGTGGATCCAGTCGGCGTAGTCCTGCTCGTAACCGGAGCGCACCAGTCGGCTGATGACCACCGTGACGGGCTCGTCCGGCGCGTCGCCGGCCGGCGGCCCGACCTGCGCCGGCGCGCCGGGGATGCGCAGCTGGCCGGTGTCCTCGGTCGAGCCGTGCTGGTCGGCTGGACCCGGGTCGCCTCCTGGATCCCGATCGCTGCCTGGATCCGGGCCGTTGCCGTCACCGTCCGGAGGGTCGCTCTCCCCCGGAGGGCCGCTCATGCCGTGGCCTCGTCGTCCCGACAGCGGGCGCAGATGCCGGTGACCACCAGTTCGACGTCCCGGACCTCGAACCGGTGGTCGCCTTCGAGGTGGTCGCGGATCCGTGACACCAGCGAGCCGACGTGGTGATCGATGTCACCGCAGTTGGCGCAGACCAGGTGGAAGTGCTCGTCGGGATGTGCCACCTCCCACCGGGCGGCGTCCGCGTCGCCGAGGCGGCTCTGCCGGGCGAGCCCGAGCTCCTCGAACAGTGCGAGGGTGCGGTACACCGATGCCTGATCGGCCTGCCCGGCGGCGGTGACCTGCGCCGACAGCTGCTCCGCGGTGACGTGGCCGCTCGCCTGGCACAACGCGGTCCAGACCGCCCGCCGGGGACCGGTGACCCGGTACCCGGCAGACCGCAACCGCTCGTCGAGGTCCACTGGCTCGTCCGTCGTCATGCCACGAGCTTAGAGCTCGCCGGCCGTGTCGCGTCCACCGACGGGGCGCGGTTCGTCGGGGTCGCCGGTCGGTGCGTGCCCGTCACGTGGGATCACCAGCACCCCGGATCGCAGCTTGGGGACCAGGTAGGTGCTCTTCGGTGGCATCGTCCCGCCCGCGCCCGCGATGCGCAGGAGCTCGTCGATGTCCGGCGGGTGCAGGGCGACGCCGACCGCGTCGGGTGCGTCCAGCGAGGCCAGCCCCGCGGTCGCCGGGACCGGCGTGGCCGTGACACGGTCGGGGTCGGGCCCCAGGGCGCGCAACGCGTCGAGCAGGTCCGCGTCGACCAGGCTGGCGTCCAAGCTGGCCGCGGCGTCGGTCCCCGTGAGATCGCGCGCCGGATCGTCCGCATCACTGCGCAGCGCCACGACGAACCAGCGTCCCGCCACCACGAGGTGGACGCGACCGGCTCGTTCGGGGTCGCCCGCCTGCGGCAGCGGCTCGGGAACGTAGCCACGTGAGCGCAGGGCATCGATGACCGCGTCGACGCTGATGCCCGCGAGCCCGTCCACCCGCCGGTGGAACGCGAGCACCTGCAGGTGGTCCGACGGCGAGACCGCCGTCAGCACGCGTCCGTCCGGGCCGACGTGGGCGGCGATGGCGGCGGCCCGGTGGTGGCCGTCCGCGATCGTCAGCGTCCCGGCGTCCGTGACCGCCACCGCGAGGCCGTGCTGCTCTTCGGGATCGTCCACGACCCAGACCCGCAGCCGCGTGCCGTCGCGCAGGCGGGCATCGATCCGTGGAGGACGTCCGCGGACGACGTCGGTCCGGCGTGTCACCTCGACGCTCGGGCGGTGGACGACGCTGACGGGGCTGGAGACCACACCGAGCGTTCGTAGGTGCTCGACCAGATCGTCGCGGCGGGCCGGCCGGATCCGCTCGTGGGGCCGCACCCGGCCGTCGAGGTAGTCGCCGGCGCGCAGGTCGCCGATGATCGCGACGGTGGCGCCGTACTCGGTGTCCAACTGCTGGACGAGCAGGCTGGGTGAGGGCAACGGCTCGAACCGCCCGGCGGCGAGCAGCCGCGCGAGCGCACGACGGTTGGCGGCCAGGTCGTCGGCCTCGCCGGCCCCGGTGGGCAGCGCGGCGAGGAACGTCTCCGGTACGTCGGCGACGACGGCGCGGCGGTCGGTGGCGGTGAGCGAGTCGTAGGGCGGGGCGACGACGTCGCGGGCGTGATCGTGGTCGACGAGGTGGCCCTCGACGGGTTCGAGCCACATGTCAGGTCCGATCGACCCAGCGGTCCGCGAACGCCAGCCGGCGCTCCAGCTGTGTGAGGGTCGCGTCGTTGACGGAGCGTAGACCGGCATCCTGGTTCAGCCGCGCGTTGATCGCCTCCGGTGCCAACCCGGTCAGGTGGGTCAGCATCCGGACCCGGTCGGTGTTGGCCTGGCGCAGCTCACGCTTGCGTTGGGCGCGGCTGACGGTGAGCGTGCCCCCGTCGTGGTGGCCGTGACCCGGGCCGGCGTCGGCGTCAGCCCCGTCCGCGTCGGTGGCCAGCAGCCCGCCGCGTGGTGGCGGGATGGCCAGCTCGATCTCGAGGGTGAGCGCGTCGGCGTCATCGACGATCAGATCCTCCGGGTGCGCGGGATCGAACACGCTGGACGGGTCACCGCCACGGGCGTGGTCGTCGTCCTCGCTGGCATGCTCGTCGCCGAGCGGGGTCGCCGAGATCGCCTGGAACAGCGACATCTGGCCGTCGTCCTCCGGTTCGGCCGCAGTGGGGTCGTCGAGCTCGACCGGATCCTGGTCTCCGTCCTCCTCACGCTTGGCGATCGAGTGGGTGCGCGACTCGGCCAGTGACCCCGCGAAGGCGCGCAGCCGGACGTCGTCGGGGACGAACATGAACGCCTTCTGGCGACGCAGGTGGCTGGTCCAGCGCACGAGGCGGCCGACCGCCTGGCGGAAGAACAGCTCCGTGACGGTGTTGGTCGCGTACACCCCGACACGCAGGCGGGGGACGTCGACACCTTCGGAGACCATCCTCACCGCCACGATCCACGGATCGTCGGACCTGGCGAACCCGGCGATGCGTTCGGTGGCGGCCGGGTCGTCCGAGGTCGCGACGACCGCCTCGACGCCGTGGCGCTGGTGCAGGAGCTTGGCGACCGCCTTGGCGTGGTCGACGTCCATCGTGATGGCCAACGCCCCGGCGTTCGGGTGGTCCTCACGGATGCGCAGCAGCTGCTCGTGGGCCTGGTCGAGCACGGCCGGCAGCCACTCGCCGCCAGGGGACAGCGCGGTCCGCAGCCGCTGGGATGCCAACGTTCGGGTGAGCGGATCCTCGAAGGTGGCGTTCATCTCCACCCCGTCGGGGGTGGTCCACTCCATCTGCCCGTTGAGGGCCGGGAAGAACACCGGGCGGACCACGCCGCCGTCCTGCAGCGCCTCGCCGTAGCCGTAGATGTGGTGAGCGACCGCCTCCCCCCACGGGTCGTACTCCACGAACGGGATCGGGTTGCGGTCGCTGCGGAACGGCGTCCCCGACAGCGACAGGCGATGCGCGGCGTAGGTCAGGCCGTACGCGATGCCGTCACCCCAGGCCCGCTCGGCGCCGGCGTGGTGGATCTCGTCGAGGATCGCGAACGCATCGTCGGCGGCGGGGCGTAGCGACTCGGACGCGCTGGCGGCCTGCTGGAAGGTCATCACCACGCCGTGCATGTCGCCGGGGAACGCGGCACCGGTGGGCCACTCCGGTTCGAGGTGGAGGCCGAGCTCGGCCCCGGCCGCCGCCCACTGGTGCTTGAGGTGCTGGGTCGGGGTGATGACGATCAGCCGGCGGTGCGGGTGGCGCGCGAGATCGCGGGACGCCGCGGTCAACGCGAACCGCGTCTTGCCGGCTCCCGGGGTCGCGACGGCCAGGAAGTCACGGTCCGGGTGGGCCTCGAACCGGTCCAACGCGTCCTTCTGCCAGCGACGCAGGCGCAGTCGGTGACGCACGAGCGCAGCAGCCTTCCAGGTCGGGTGCGGGGGAGCCGCGCGACGATAGCGGGCCGACGGCGGGGCACCGGTGACCGGTGCGCATCGCACGCCGATGCGGACGGCTCGACCGCGCGCGGGTCAGCCGGCGGCGTCGGCGTCGGCGGGATCGAGGTGCTCGGCGACGATCTCGAGCAGGTCGTCGCCGTAGCGTTCGAGCTTGGTCGGGCCCACGCCTGGGCAGTCCCCGAGCTGCTTGAGCGATCCCGGCTTGCGGCCGGCGATCACCTGCAGGTGGCGATCGTGGAACACCACGTAGGGCGGGACCCCCGTGTCGCCGGCGACCCCGGCGCGCCACCGTCGCAACGCCTCGAACAGCCGATCGTCCACCGGCGGATCCTCCGCGTCGACCCCCGCCAGCTGCGGATCGTCGGTGGTGCCCTTCGTCCGGTCCTCCGGCTTCCGGCCGCCGGGGCCCGATCGTGTCGCGCTGGCGGCGACCGGGGGTGGGCCGAAGGTGGCGGTCCGCTCATCCACCGTGACCGGGCTGCCGTAGCCGAGCCGAACGGTCGGACCGGCGAGCAGCCGCACCGCCACGTGGTCGCTGGCGGCGAGCTCGACCCGGCCGTGGAACCCGCCGGGCAGCGACACACCGACACCGGCCGTGGTGACCAGCGCCCCGTCGGGATGGAACCGCGCCGGGACCTGTGGCAGCGCCGGCTGGTCCGCTGCGGTCCCGGTGGTCGGCGCCGGTCCGGGTCGGTCGTCCACCCCATCCGGCGCCGTCAGCTCGTCCACGAACGGTGAGACGCGGCCGGTCTCCGCCACGACGTCGACGGTGCGCTGGCAGCGGGTGATGGCGACGTGGAAGACCCGGCGCTCCTCCTCGTCGTCCTCGGCGAGCCGATGAGGGAACAGCCCGGTCGTCGCGCCGATCACGACCACGTGGGGCCACTCGCGGCCCTTGACCCGGTGCACGGTCGCCAGCGTCACCCCCGCGTCGTCGCCCGGGACCCGGAGCCGCTCGCCGAGCCACGCCTCGAGTTCCTCCGGCCGCGGCTGGAGGTGGGCGAGCTGCTCCAACGCGTCCAGGTCATCGCCGTGGCTGGACCCTTCCGGCCGCGACCGCGACGCGTCGAGCGCGTCCACCGCCTCGCCCAGGCCGATGCGCTGGCGGATCGTCGCCAGGCACGTGGCGGTGTCCGCACCGTGGGTGATCCGCGCTTCGAGGTGGCGCAGGTCGTCGAGGTAGCCGACGAACCGCTCCTGATGGGTCGGGCTCAGCGCATCCGCGACGCGTTCCAGCGTGTCGATGGTCAGCCGGCGGTTCGGCAGCAGCGGCAGCACGGCGGACTTGACCTTCCGTGCCGGCCGGTTGAGCGTCTCCAGCAGGTCCTCACGACGGATGCGTTCCAGGTCGAGGCCGAGCCGGAGGTAGGCCAGCGCGGTCCGTACCCCCGTGCGCCGCAACACGTTGGGATCCAGCGGTGCGGTGTGGCCGATTCCGGCGTCCGCGAGCGCGACCTGCACCGGCAGCAGCGCGCTGGCGACCCGCGCGAGCACCGCCATGCGAGCGGGATCCACGCCGGCGTCCAGCCGGTCGCCGATGACCGCGAGCGTCCGTTGCGTGCTCTCGCCCGCCGCGACCCGGTGGACGGTCAGCGGGGTCGAGGGCGGGCTCATCGGGGCACCTCGACGTCCCGGTCCTCCCGGTCCGGATCGGCAACGTCCGGGCCGTCGGGAGCGGCGTCGCTGGCCGCGCCGCTACGGATCGTCTTGGGTACCCGGACCCGGTTGTGGCCGAGCAGGTGCACGGCCGCGTCGATGACCGGCTCCGGGCAGCGGTAGTTGACCTCCAGCGCGTGCGCGGTCGCGCCCGGGAACCACCGGTCGAAGTCGACGAGGTAGCGCGGAGTGGCCCCGGCGTAGCTGTAGATCGTCTGATCGTCATCGCCGACCGCGAACACCTGCGCGGACGGGCCAGCGACCAGGCGCACCAGCAGCAGGAAGGCGGGGGTGAGGTCCTGGAACTCGTCGACCAGCAGGTGGGTACCGACCCGTTGCACGGTGCGGCGCAGGTCCGGGCGGGTCAGCAGCAGTTCGATGGCGCGGTAGATCTGCTCGTCGAAGTCCAGCAGGCGCCGGTCCGCCAGCAGCTCCCGGTAGCGGGGGAAGGCGTCGGCGAAGCCGTCCACGTCCCCGCGGGTCACCTCGACCTCGAGCGGGTCGCGCAGCGCCAACCGAACCTCGCCGAGCGCGTCGAGGTACGGCGCCAACGGATCCTGGTTGGGGATGCGCGGCGTGGTGATCAGCTCGGAGAGGAGGCTGCGGACCTCACGTTCCTGGATCACGTCGCGGCGCTCGTCCAGCCGGCAGATCCACAACGCCAGCGAGTGCAGCGTGCGGATCGAGGCACGGAGGTCACCCGTGCGTTCGCGCAGCTCCGCCGCGGCGCGGGTGTTGTAGGCGACGGCGGTGACCAGCTCCGGCTCGACCCGGCGGTCCTGCAGCAGGTGGCGCAGCCGGGCGGTGAGCACGCGGGTCTTGCCGGACCCGGCCGGAGCGATCACCCGCGCCGGCCCGTGCGGATGCGACACGGCGGTCAGCTGATCGGCAGCCAGCGCCTCCGACGGCGCCGCATCCCCCTGGACGGTGAGGTGGCCCAAGCCGACCGACTCCCGATGCACCAGCGGATGATCGTCGTCGGCCGGGAGCGCGGCGCCGAGCGGCCCGCGTGGGCCGCCGTCGACCCAGGCGTCACGTCCGTCCGGCAGCGTGACGTCGGCGCGGTCCGACGGGGTCGCACCACCTCGACGGCAGGCGAGGACGCCGTGCCACCACCTCGGCTCACCGGAGCGCAGGTCGTAGCTGTTGGCCCAGGTCAGGAAGTGCAGCCGCTCGCGATCCAGGCCGACGTCCGCGCCCAGCGTGTACGGCGGATCCTCGATCGTCTCCGGCTCGCGGGCCGCGTCGTTGTCGACGGCCAGTTCGATCACCGTCGGCAGCCGCCGCAGCCAGCGGTCGTGCAGCACGCTCGCGGTCGCCGTCGGGTGGGTCAGCACGTCCGCGTCGATCCGCACGCGCGGCGCGGCCCGGAACGCGTCCGGTGCCGGCTGGTCGGGCCCGACGACCACGTCGCGGCCGAGCGCAGGTGGGCCCGGGAACCGGGCGGCGGTGGGAGCGGAGGACATGGCCCGGGAGGCTACGTCCTCGGTGCGACCGCGCGGTCGTCGTCCGGCGTCGGCTGGGGACGGCCGGTGCCGGTGCGGTGCGTCAGGTGCTGGCGCGACCGGTCACGCAGAGGCGTGGCGGGGCAGGTGCCGGCGTCGTCGCTCACGCACCGGCGTGGCGGGTCACGCCTCCGCGACGTCGTAGCCGGCTTCCTCGATCGCGGCGTGGATCGCCTCGTCCGAGGCGACGCCGTCGACGGTCA
The DNA here is from genome assembly GCA_007121785.1 of Nitriliruptoraceae bacterium. Lineage (GTDB taxonomy): Bacteria > Actinomycetota > Nitriliruptoria > Nitriliruptorales > Nitriliruptoraceae > SKTG01. Next base: position 1,882 of record SKJX01000241.1, on the reverse strand, counting down.
CGGTCTTGCGGTCGATGTCGACGACCGCCTCGACGACGCCGTCGAGTTGGTTGACCTCGCCCTCGATCGCGCTCTTGCAGTGGCCGCAGGAGATCTCGGGGACGTGGTAGGTGCGTGGTGCTGCGGGCATCGGGCCCTCCTCGGATGGCTCGTCGGACGCTGGTGTCGTCGCGTGCGTGTCTCTGGTCGTCGCGTGCGTGTCTGGGTGCACGCTGATGGGCGTCGTGCGTCAGCGTTTGATCAGGCGATGGATGACCGCGAGGGCTTCGTCGACCTTCTCGTCCGCGGAGTCCGGGCCGTCCTCGATCGCGTCGCGGACGCAGTGCCGGACGTGGTCGTCGAGCATGGTCGTCGCCACACCCTGCAGCGCCTGCGTGGCCGACGAGATCTGCGTCAGCACGTCGATGCAGTAGCGATCCTCCTCGATCATGCGTTGCAGGCCCCGGACCTGCCCCTCGATACGCCGGAGACGTCCGAGGAGCTCGTCCTCGCGACCGCTGTAGCCCTGCACATCCCGCTCCTTCACCGGTGGCGACAGGATACCGGTGTATAGGCTACGGGGGTACGCCTACCAGGCCGCCGTTCTGGACGATGGGGCCGTCGTCGGCGGCCATGGTGCACGTTCCGGGTCGTCACCGGTGTCGACGGCGGCGACACTGCCCGGTGGCGGACGTCCCTGCTGACGGCGACCCCCGCCGCGCGCACGGTGGCCAGCTCCGACCGGGATCCCACGGTGGCCAGCTCCGACCGGGATCGCACGGTGTCCCGACCCGACCGGGATCCCACGGTGTCCTGACCCGACCGGGATCCCACCACCGCCCACGACCACCGCCGACCACCACCCACCGCCGAAAGCCACCGCGATGCCGACCCGCACCGAGCCGGACGCCGGACCGAGCGCGCACCCGGACGTCTGGCAGGTCGACTACCAGCGGATCGCCGCCGCCATCCGGTGGATCGACGAGCATCGCCAGCACCAGCCCCGCCTGGCCGACGTCGCGGCGGCACAGCACCTGTCACCCGGCCACCTGCAGCGGACGTTCTCGAGGTTCGCCGGCACGAGCCCGTCGCGGTTCCTGCGCTGGTTGTCCGCGGCCGCCGCTCGGGACCTGCTGCGCCAGCAGGCCACCGTGCTGGATGCCACCCACGCGGCCGGGGTGTCGTCGGCCGGTCGGCTCCACGACCTGTTCGTCACCCTGGACGGGGTCACGCCGGGTGAGCTCGGCCGCGGCGGCGACGGCCTGACGATCCGCCACGCCGTCCACCCGACGCCGCTGGGGCTGGCGGCGGTCGCGGTCACCGACCGGGGGGTGCTCTCGCTGGCGTTCCACGACGAGGCCGACGCGGCGGTCGCCGGCGCACGTGCGTCCGATGACCTGGCCGCCACCTGGCCGAACGCGCAGCGCCGCCACGATGCGGAGGCGACCCGAGCGGTGGCCGACCACCTCGTCGGTGCCCTGGGGGGCGCGTCGCGCGATCGGCCGCTGACCGCCATGGTCGTCGGCACGAACCTGCAACTGAAGGTGTGGGAAGCGCTGCTGTCGCTGCCGCCTGGCTCGGTCACCACGTACGGCGAGGTGGCAGCAGCGGCGGGCCGGCCCGACGCCGTGCGGGCGGTCGCGTCGGCGGTGGGGCGCAACCCGGTCGCGACGCTGATCCCGTGCCACCGGGTGCTTCGGGCGACGGGTGAGCTCGGCGGCTACCGGTGGGGGACCACGCGCAAGCGGATGCTGCTCGCCCGCGAGGCCGCACGCACCGAGGCCTAAGCCTGAATGCACCGACCGGCTGGGTGGCAGTCGATGGGTGGTGGGGTTGCTGGTGCGATGCGGTGACGGGCGAGGTTCCGGGTCGTTGTCGGTGCCTGATCGTGGTTTCTGACCCG
>SKJX01000152.1 GCA_007121785.1 Nitriliruptoraceae bacterium | reverse complement strand
TCGAGCCGGGCCCGCCCGGACCGAGCCCGAAGGAGACGACGACGATGGATCCGAACACCGCTGGGTGGGCCCTGGTGGTCGCGCTGTTCCTGCCTCTGGTCGGGGCCGGGCTGCTCGCCCTGATGCCTGCCTCGATGGACCGGCAGATCCGCCTCGCCGCCGTCGGTATCACCGGCGTCGCGTTCGCGTTGGTGGTCGCGATCACGGCCAGCTTCGACTTCGGGCGCAGCGGCGAACTGCAGTTCGTCACCGACGTGGCCTGGATCCAGGCGATCGATGCCCGGTTCTTCCTGGGGATCGACGGCATCTCGCTGCCGCTGTTCTTCCTGACTTACCTGCTGCCGCTCCTCTGCGCGATCTACACCACGAAGTCGCTGCCCGAACCCGGCAAGCCCAAGGCCTTCCTCGGGCTCATGCTGATGCTTCAGACGGGGATGGCCGGCACGTTCGTCGCGTTCGACCTGATCCTGTTCTTCATCTTCTGGGAGCTGGTCCTCGTCCCGATGTTCTTCATGATCGGGATGTGGGGAGGCCCACGGCGCGACTACGCCAGCGTGAAGTTCTTCCTCTACACCCTGTTCGGGTCGGTGTTCATGCTGGTCGCCTTCCTGGCGATCTACTTCCAGGCTGGCGCGGAGACCTGGAGCATCCCCGAGCTGTCGGCGATGGCGCCCTTCGGGAGCACCACCTTCCAGACCTGGGCCTTCCTCGGGATCTTCCTCGGGCTCGCGATCAAGGTGCCGATGTGGCCGTTCCACACCTGGCTGCCCGACGCCCACACCGAAGCCCCCACCGTCGGCTCGGTGCTGCTGGCCGGCGTCCTGCTGAAGATGGGGACCTACGGCTTCGTCCGCATCGCGCTGCCGATCATCCCCGAGGGGGCGATCCGTTTCGCGCCGATCATCGGTGTGCTGGCGGTGATCGGCATCGTGTACGGCTCGCTGTGCTGCCTCGCTCAGACCGACGTCAAGCGCCTGATCGCGTTCTCCTCCGTCGGCCACATGGGCTTCGTCATGCTCGGGATCGCGGCGATGAACGAGGCCGGGATCCAGGCGGCGCTGTTCGGCAACATCGCGCACGGGGTCATCACCGGGATGTTGTTCTTCCTGGCCGGCTCGTTGCACGACCGCTACCACACCAGGGAGATCGCGGTCATCGGCGGAGGGATGCTCAAGAAGATCCCCAAGTACGGGGTGATGTTCGCCTACGTGGCGATCGCCTCCCTCGGCCTGCCGGGTCTGGCCGGCTTCTGGGGTGAGTTCACCGCCATGTGGGCGGCGATCAACCCGGGGCTGGGTCTGGCCGACGACTTCCAGGGTCTGTACCTGGTGCTGGTCGTGTTCGCCGCGATCGGGACCGTGCTGACCGCCGCCTACTTCCTCTGGCTGTTGCAGCGCATCAACCTGGGGGAGCCGTCGGAACGTTGGGCCGACGAACCGCTCGATGACGTCAAGCGGATCGAGTGGGTGTCGTGGACACCGCTGCTGGTGCTGGTGATCGCCTTGGGCGTCGCGCCCGTGCTGGTCTTCGGTGTGCAGGACGCGGCCGTGCAGACGCTGATCGGGTACCTGGCCGGCTGAAACGCACCGTCGGGCCCACCGGGGTCCGGCGGCGGGTGACGCCGACCCACGAGACACGTAAGGACGCTGAGGATGCCGATCGACTTCATCGCGATCATGCCGGAGATCGTGCTGACGGTCACGGCGTTGATCGTGCTGGCCGCGGACCTCGCGCTGCGTGGGGATGCGAAGCAGCTGGTCAACCCGCTCGCCGCGCTGGGCACCGTCGTCGCGATCGGGTTCACCCTGTACCTGTGGGGCGACGAGCGCTCCACGTTCAACGACATGTTCGTGGTCGACGACTACGCGGTCATCTTCAAGCTGCTGTTCCTCGGCGCGCTGCTGGCGATCCTCGGCATCAGCTGGCGGTTCTTCGCCGAAGGTCGCTACTTCCAGGGCGAGTACTACTTCCTGCTGCTGACCTCGTTCATCGGCATGCTGCTGATGCCGTCGTCGCGCGACCTGCTGCTGCTCTTCGTCGCGTTGGAGACCGTGTCCGTCCCGGCCTTCGTGATGGCCGGGCTGCGCAAGCGCGACCTCTACTCCTCCGAGGCCGCGCTCAAGTTCTTCATCATCGGTGTGCTCTCCGTCGCCCTCATGCTCTTCGGCATGTCGATGATCTACGGGTTCACGGGAACCACCCGCCTGGAGCTGATCGCCGAGGCGATCCAGGGCGACGCCTCGACGGTGCCGTTGCTGCTCGGCAGCGTGATGCTGGTGATCGTCGGCTTCGGCTTCAAGATCTCCGTCGTACCGTTCCACTTCTGGGCACCGGACACCTACGCCGGCGCCCCGATGCCGGTCGCGGCGATGCTGGCCGTGGCCTCCAAGGCGGCCGGGTTCGCCGGGCTGATGGCGGTGGCGTTCATCGCGTTCGAACCGGTGGCGGAGGTCTGGGCGCCGGTGCTCGGCATCCTGGCCATCATCACGATGACGCTCGGCAACCTCATCGCGTTGCAGCAGCGCGATCTGATCCGGCTGCTCGCGTACTCCTCGGTCGCGCAGGCCGGCTACATGCTGGTCCCGTTCGGCCTCGCACGTTCCGGGTCGGACGCCGTCGCGGTCAACGATGCCGCGGTGCAGGCCGTGCTCTTCTACCTCATCGCCTACGCGGTGATGAACCTCGGCGCGTTCGGCGTGGCGGTCGCCGTCAACCGCCGGACCGGCCTGCGCTCCATCGCCGACTACGCCGGGTTGTCCGCACGCAGCCCCCTGCTCGCCCTGGCGATGACCGTGTTCCTGCTGTCGCTGGGCGGTGCGCCGCCCACCGTCGGGCTGTGGGCCAAGTTCGCGATCCTCGAGGCGATCGCCGTCGACGTCACGGTGTTCGGCGTCGTGCTCGGCAGCTTCGTGGTGGTCAACTCCGTGATCGCCTTCTTCTACTACCTCCGGGTCATCAAGACCATGTGGATGGACGAGGCGCGTGCCGGGCTCCCTGCCCTGCAGCCCGGGTTCAACCTCTCCGCGGTCGTCCTCGTGCTGATGGCCGGCACGGTCGTCCTCGGGGTCCTGCCGGGCCTGATCAGCGGCTTCTCGTCCCTGACGAGCCTGGCGACCGGCGGCTGAGCCTGGCCGTCGCAGGTTCCCTGCGCGACCGCCCGGCAACGGACTGGAACGGGCGCCGCCGGTCCGTACCGTCTGGCGTCGAGGTGGTGGCTCGTCCACCGGACGACCGACCCGACGGTCGGGGTCCGGTGGCGGCCTCGAGGAACGTGCCGGCGGTGCCTCGCCGGTTCCCGGGTCCGCGGCGACGCGGGTCTTCCCGGTCGGCGAGGTCGCCACCGGCTCGGCCGACGGACGGATACCCAGGCGGCGCGGTCGAGGTCGCGTCCGGACGGGCCAGGCCCCGGCCTGGTCGACGGCTCGTCTCCCGCGCGTCGGGCGAGCACCCCGGCGGACGTGAGCGGCCGGGTCGCACGGCCCGGTCGCACCACCTCGCCAGCCATCGACGACGCCCAACGGTGACGTCCATCGACCAGGAGGAGGCGGCCATGGTCAAGAGCGTGAAGACCGGCGTGCTGCTCGCCGCGCTGTCGGGGTTGCTCCTGCTGCTCGGTGCGTGGCTCGAAGGCAGCGTCGGCGGCCCCTTCCTGACCATCATGCTGCTCGTCGCCCTCGCGATGAACGTCGGCAGCTTCCTCTTCTCCGACCGCATCGCGCTGCGGATGGCCAAGGCGGTCCCGATGGACCCGCGGCGGTTCCCGGAGGTCCACGGGATCGTGCAGAGGCTGGCTCGGCGCGCCGGCCAGCCGGCACCCCGGCTGTACCTCTCCCCGTCGCCTCAGCTCAACGCGTTCGCGACCGGTCGTGGCCCACGGCACGCGGCGGTCTGCATCAACCGTGGCCTGTACGAGGCCCTGACCCTCGACGAACTCGAAGGGGTGATCGGCCACGAACTGCAGCACGTCTACAACCGCGACATCCTGATCGGGTCGGTCGCGGCCATGATCGGTACCGCGGTGACCTACCTGGCGCTCGTGCTGCGCTGGATCCCGCTGTTCGGCAGCGACGACGACGGACCGAACCCCTTGGCGGCCATCGCCGCGTCGATCCTCGCGCCGATCGCCGCCCTGCTGATCCAGGCGGCGGTCACCCGCTCCCGGGAGTCGTTGGCTGACCACACCGGCGCGGAGCTCACCGGCAAGCCCCTCGCGCTGGCCAGCGCGCTGCGCAAGCTGGGCGCGGCTGCCGACGATCCGCGGGCGTTGCGCGCCGGAGGGACCCCAGCGGAGACCAACCAGGCGATGCAGCACCTGTTCATCCACGCGCCCTTCGGCGGTCGGGCGGCGATGAAGCTGTTCGCCAGCCATCCACCGATCGAGGACCGGGTCGCGGCGCTCGAGGCACAGGCCCGTCGGATGAGCCGGGCCCGCTGACCTCAGGGCACCGCGGGACCCGGCTGGCCGGCGTGACGCTCGTCAGCCTCCTGGCGATCGCCCTCACGGCGGATCCACAGCGTCATCAGCACGATCACGACCCCGAACAAGGCCACGCCGATGCCGGTCAGCCAGATGCCACCCTCCTGGTAGGCCCGTCCGAGCCCGAACCCGACCCCCGCGGCCATCGCGAAGGCCAGCACGGCGCCGATCGCGTCGGCGACGAGGTAACGCTTCGGCGCGACGTCGGAGAGTCCGGCTGCCGCGGCGAGCACCGTCGGCGGCATCGCGGCGAGCCGGCCGATCAGGGCGATGATCGGCCCCCGTCGGGCGAGCACGCGTCGACCGAGCTCAAGCTGCTTCGGTGGGATGGCCCGGTGGAGCCAGCTCGGGCCGTTTCCATCGGCGAGGGCCGACCGGTACGCCCGCCCGGCCAGGAAGAAGCCGGAGATCGCCAGGACCCCCAAGGGAAGGTAGGCCAGGAAGAGCAGCACGAACCCGGGATCGCCGACCACCCGCGACTGCGCCCCACCGATCAGCAGGAACTCCTTCTGCGGGCGGAGCAGCACGAGCAGCGCCGTGTCGTTGCGGATCAGGAAGGGGATCGCCGGGATCGCCGCGAGGGGGATCGCGAAGCGCACCAGGACCACCGCGAGCGCGAGCCGACGCCAGACGGTCGGGACCTCGCCCTCGTGGGGGGCGGTGGCATCGGGAGCGGTCATCGTGGTCCTCGGGGCGGTGGTTGGCAGGTCTCGCACGCGTACGCCCAGCGTCCCCCGAGGTCCCATCGACGGATCTCGGTCGCGCACCGCAGGCAGCGGTCGCGGCGGTAGACGTAGGTGGATTCATCCCGGCGCATGCGCCCGCGTGGCTTGCCGAGCTCGTCCGGCTCCATCGTGACGATACGGCCCGAGCGGACCCCACGACGAAGCCAGGTCACCAGGGTGCCCCAGATCCCGTCCCACTGCTCGCGGGGCAACTCCCGTGCCGGGGTCTCCGGGTGGATGCCGTGGACGAACAGCACCTCCGCACGGAAGACGTTGCCGACACCGGCGAGGACCCGTTGGTCGAGCAGCGCGCGCCCGATGCTCACCGAACGGCGTTGAAGCGCGGCGAAGGCGCGGTCGGGGTCGGCGTCCTTGCGGATCGGGTCCGGTCCGAGCCGAGCGGTGAGCGCGTCGACCTGGTCGGGGTCGAGCAGTTCGCACGCGGTCGCCCCGACCAGGTCGACGGTCTGGCCGTTGCCCGTCACCCGGTACCGGACCGTGTCACGAGGCGTGGGCGGCGGTCCTTCGTGGGTGAAGAAGCGGCCGAACAACCCGAGGTGGATGTGGACGACGCGACCGTCCTCGTAGCGGTGGAACAGGTGCTTGCCGTGCGCATCCGTTGCTTCCAGCACGACACCGTCGAGCAGGGCAGCCCCGGCGGCGAAACGTCCCTGAGGCGAGCTGACCGACACGCGTTCGCCCGCCAGCCAAGCGGCGTGGTCGCGAGCGAGGCGATGGATCGTGTGTCCCTCGGGCACGGGCTACCTCGTCGTCGCAGGATGGATCGCAGGCCGTCGGCTGACCGTGCTCTGCTCACGGTTCGCACCTGCGACGCGTGGTGGCTGGTGGTCAGCGGCAGACCGGCCAGAAGCTGGAGCCAACCACTCGTCGCGCCCGTCGGCCGCATCGGCTGCGGCCCTCTGCGTCCGCCCGCCGGACGGGGCGCGGTGGTTCAGCTTTGAGAGGCACCGGGACTGGACTACCTTCTCGCGCGATCCAGGCGGGGGAACCCCGCCTTCTTGCTGCGTGCTCGGAGGCTGTCGTGGACAACATCATCTTGATACCGCCGATCGCGGGAGTGATCGGCCTGGTCGCGGCGTTCGTGATGTACCGCGCCATGGTCCGCTACCCAGCAGCCGAGGGTCGCCCCAGCGAGATCGCGGAGCTCATCCGCGCGGGGGCCAAGACCTTCATGCGGCGTGAGCTGCTGCTGATCGCGTTGTCGGTGGCGGTCATCGCGGTCGCGATCGGCGTATCACCGCTCGGGCTGACGTCGGCGACGTCGTTCCTCGTCGGCGCGGTCTCGTCAGCGACCGCCGGGTTCATGGGCATGATGGCCGCGACGCGCGCCAACGTCCGCACGACCACCGCGGCGCGCGACAAGGGGATGAACCAGGCGTTGACGGTCGCCTTCTACGGCGGCTCCGTCATGGGGCTGGTCCTGGCCTCGCTCGGGCTGCTCGGCTTGGGCATCCTCTACGTGTTCTTCGGTACCGACCCGGAGACCGCGGAGGAGATCCACGGCTTCGCCATGGGTGCCGGGGTCGTCGCCCTGTTCTACCGCGTCGCCGGCGGGATCTTCACCAAGAGCGCTGACGTCGGCGCGGACCTCGTCGGCAAGGTGGAGGCGGGCATCCCCGAGGACGACCCGCGCAACCCGGGCGTGATCGCGGACCTCGTCGGCGACAACGTCGGTGACGTCGCCGGTATGGGATCTGACATCTTCGAGTCCTACTGCGGGGCCATGATCGCCACCGTCGCACTGGCGACCGTGCTGGTCGTGGAGGCCGGCGAGGCCGTCGGAGTGGACGTCGGTGGCGCGCTGGTCCCGTCGCAGAGCCTGATGGCCCTCCCGCTGCTGCTGAGCTCGCTCGGCCTGATGTGCGCCATCGGCGCGATCGCCATCGTGAAGCTGGCGTCCGGCCTGCAGCCGCAGGTGGCGCTGCGTCTGGGCACCTTCGGTGCCACCGGTGGGTTCATCGTCCTGGCGTTGGTGATGATGAACTGGTTGGACGTCGGCATCGGCACGTGGGTCGCGGTCCTGGTGGGTGGCATCGGCGGCACGATCATCGGGCTGTCGACCGAGTACTACACCGCCGGCAAGCCCATCCGGGACATCGCCCGTTCCGGTGAGACCGGTCCCGCCACCGTGATCATCTCCGGGCTGTCCACCGGGATGCAGTCCGTGACGGTCCCGTTGTTCACCATCGCCGGGATGATCGCCGTCGCCAACTGGCAGAGCGGGCTGTACGGCGTCGGTATCGCCGCGGTCAGCATGCTCGCCACCGTGGCGATGACCATGGCCATCGACGCCTACGGGCCGGTCGCCGACAACGCCGGTGGGATCGCGGAGATGTCCGCGATGGGGGAGGAGACCCGTCGGATCACCGACTCCCTCGACGAGGTCGGGAACACCACCGCCGCGATCGGGAAGGGCTTCGCGATCGGTGCGGCGGCGCTGGCCGCTCTGACCCTGATCAACGCCTACATCGCTGACGTCAGCCTCCGGATCGACGATTTCTCGCTGGCGATCTCGCAGCCCAACGTGCTGATCGGGATGTTCCTCGGCGGTGTGCTTCCGTTCCTGGTGGCTTCGATCACGATGAACTCCGTCGGCCGCGCCGCTTTCGAGATGATCGAGGAGATCCGCCGCCAGTTCCGCGAGATCCCCGGCCTGCTCGAAGGCAATGCCGAGCCGGATGCGGTCCGTTGCGTGGACATCGCCACCACGGCGGCGATCAAGCGCATGCTCCTGCCCGCCTCGATCGCCGTGCTCTCGCCGGTGATCGTCGGCTTCGGGCTCGGCGCGGAAGCGCTCGGCGGCCTGCTCGGTGGTGCGCTGCTCGCCGGGGTGCTGCTCGCGCTGACGATGGCCAACGCCGGCGGTGCGTGGGACAACGCCAAGAAGCACGTGGAGGCCGGCCACCACGGCGGCAAGGGTTCGGAGGCCCACAGCGCCAACGTGGTCGGCGACACCGTCGGCGACCCGCTGAAGGACACCTCCGGTCCGTCGATGAACATCCTCATCAACGTGATGGCCATCGTCAGCCTGGTGATCGCTCCGCTGCTCGAGAGCTGATCCGGTTCGCCGTCATCGACCACGCAGGAGGGCCCGCCGCGTCAGCGGCGGGCCCTCCTGCGTGGCGGCTGGCTCGCGCGTCGCCTGCCGACGGCGCGGGCAGGTCTCGCCTACCGGTAGTTGGTGAAGCGCAGCGGCGCGTCGTGGTCCTTGCTGGTGACCATCGCTTGGATCTCCTGGAGATCGTCGCGCTTCTTGCCGGCAACCCGGATGCGGTCGCCCTGGTTGGTCGGGGTCACCTTGAGCTTGGTGGCCTTGATGTCCTTGACGATGCTCTTTGCGAGGTCGCTGGGCATCGTGGTGACCAGCTGCACGTCGATACGCACGCGACCGCCACTGACCTCCCGCTCCGGCTGTACGTCGAGGGCCTTGAGAGACACCTTGCGCTTGACGCACTTGTCCTTGAGCACGTCCAACGCGGCCCGGGCGCGATCCTCGGAGTTCGACTCGACCTGGATCGCTTCCTCGCCCGACCAGGCGATGACCGTGTCGGTGTCGCGGAAGTCGAAGCGGGTGCCGACCTCCTTGGCCGCCTGGTTGATGGCGTTGTCGACCTCCTGGCGGTCGACGCCCACCTCGATGTCGAAGCTGGATTCAGCCATGGCTGCTCCTGGTGGCGCGGTGCTCGGTGGACGGTGCAGGGGTGGCGACGGGGACGCACCAGCGGCCGGTCACCGTCGGCGGGGTCCGCCCCGTCCGATGCGTGCGGTGGTGAGCGAGCCGGGCGGCCACGTCCGTCGCCCCGGGGAGGGTAGTCGGGCGGGGGCTCGCCACCGGTGGGCTGGCGAGGTGCCACCTCGACGTCGCCCCGCGCGGCAGGTGCCCGTTCAGCGGTCGAGTTGCCGCCATCGGTGGGGGCTGCCTACCCTCCGGCCTCCGTCGGCTCTTGAGCTGACGCCCGGAGGGATGCCCGAGTGGCCAAAGGGAGCGGACTGTAAATCCGCCGGCTTCGCCTTCGCAGGTTCGAATCCTGCTCCCTCCACCCGAGTCGCCGTCGCAGGCGGCTGCAGCGTCGCAAGGACCGCCGCGGTTCGACGGACCTGCAGCCCCTGGCTACCCTGCGCCGGCGCCCGCCCTGGTAGCTCAGTCGGCAGAGCACATCCATGGTAAGGATGGGGTCCGCGGTTCGATTCCGCGCCAGGGCTCGA
>SKJX01000247.1 GCA_007121785.1 Nitriliruptoraceae bacterium | reverse complement strand
CGTCGCGGCGGCGGAGCCGCCCCGGCGCTGAAAAGACCGTCGCGGCGGCGGAGCCGCCCCGGCGCTGAGCTCCTACCCTGGGGGGCGAGGATCCACCAGCGAGCAGGAGGTCGAAGAAGATGACGTCACCACGCCAGGTCCGCCGTGATGTGGAGGCGGTCGAGGCGCTCGTCGAAGAGTTCGAACTCCGCTCGCGGATCGATGAGCCGGACGAGTCGGCGGCGCGCTCCGGCACCTACGACCTGTCGTGGGCCCATGGCCGGATCGATGCGGCCCGCCGCGCCGCGGAGGCGGACGTGATCACCGCCGATGAGGCGTTGGCGTGGCTCGCCGCGGAGATCGGCCGGGAGTTGCCGGATGAGCTGCCGGACGAGGACGAGGGCCGCTGAGCCGGCGCGGAACACGCGCGGCCGTCCGGCGACGCAGTAACGTCGCCGGCATGGAGATCGTGCTGCTGCGCCACGCGCAACCTCAATGGAATCGCGGCCGAGAGGCCCAGGTCGACCCCGACCTGACCGACCTGGGCGTCGAGCAGGCGGGATTGGCGTGCGAGCGCCTCGGGGACGAGCACTTCGACGAGGTGCTGGTCTCGACCGCGACCAGGTCACAGCGGACCGCGGCGCCGCTCCTGGCTCGATCGCCAGCCCCGGTCGTCGAGGACCGCGCATGGCTGCACGAGATCCACATGCCGGCCTCGTGGCAGGGCAGCCCTTCCGAGGAGGTCGGCCGGACCCTGCGCGAGGCACGCGAGCGGCCGCGGGATGCCTGGTGGGAGGGCATGCCCGGCGGTGAGTCGTTCCGGGACTTCCACGCGCGCGTGACGATCGGCTTGAGCAACGAGTTGGCCGAGCGCGGTGTCAACCGACGCGATGACGGGCTATGGGACGTCCCCGACGACGACCTGCGGATGCTGATGGTGGCCCACGCCGGGACGAACTCGGTGGTGTTGGGCCACCTGCTGGGGTTGGAGCCGGAACCGTGGGAGTGGGAGCGGTTCGCCTCCGATCACGCCTCGTTGACGGTCCTGCGGTCGGTGCCCATCGCCGGGCACCACATCTTCACGCTCCAGTCGTTCAGCGACACGGCCCACCTGCCCGCCGACCTCGTCACCGCGTGAACGCGGCGTGATCGTGTGCGGTCGTCGGTGCGCCCCTGGGACGTGGCCGGACGCTGGTGTGCGCCTGACCGACATCGCATGGGACACTCGTCCGTCCACAGCGCCAGCGACGCGGAGCCGCCCGGCGGCCGAGGAGGACCGGTGAGCGCGCCACACGATCCTGCGGTCGACGAACGGTGGGGGCGGGAGGTCGAAGGCTCGGCTCGGCCGAAGCGGCTCCGCCGCCTGCTGGTCATCGTCCTGGTCGCCCTGCTGGTGCTGACGCTGGCGATCCCACCGGTGCTGTCGTCACGCATCCCTCGCGTCCCGGTCGACGGCCTCTCCGCCACCGGTGCCGGCCCCACCAACGTCCTCATCGCCGGGTCGGACAGCCGCGAAGGTCTCACCCGCGAAGAGATGGTCGAGCTGTCGACCGGCACGGCCGACGAGATCGACGGCGAACGCACCGACACGATCCTGCTGTTGAGCTTCCAGGGCAGCGACACGGCGATGCTGTCGTTCCCTCGCGATCTGTGGGTGGAGCGCTGCGACGGGTCCGTGGGACGGATCAACGTCGCGCAGTCGCTGGACGGCCCCGGGTGCCTGGTCGACACGGTGGAGCGCGTCTCCGGGCTGGACGTCCACCACTACACACGGGTGACGTTCGGTGGCTTCCGCGACGTGGTGGACGCGGTCGGCGGGGTCGAGATGTGCCTCGATGAGGCCATCTCCGACCGCGATGCCGGCATCGATCTTCCCGCCGGCTGTCAGCGTCTGGACGGCGCGGACGCCCTCGGGTTCGTGCGGGTCCGCAAGATCGACGATGACCTCGCCCGGGTCGAGCGGCAACAACGGTTCCTGCGGGCACTGGCCAGCGAGGTGACCGAACCCAGCACGCTGTTCAACCCCGTGCGCCTGTGGACCCTCGCCAACGACGCGGGGGGCGCCGTCCAGGTGAGCGACTCGCTGGGCACGATCGGGCTCATGCGGGTCGCCTGGGCGGGACGTGGGCTGGCAGCCGGTGACGTGGCGATGCACACCGTCCCGGTCGATCCGCGGACGACCGCGGGAGGCGCGGAGGTGCTCGACATCCGTACCGCGGAGGCGCAGCCGCTGTTCGCCAGCTTCGCCGACGGGTCGGTGTTCGAGCAGGCGGCACCGGCGGTGGATCCGGCCGACGTCCCGGTCGTCGTGCTCAACGGGGCCGGGGTATCCGGGCTCGCCGGCCAGGTCAGCGACCAGCTCGACAGCCGAGGGTTCGAGGTGGTCGACATCGGCAACGCCGACCGGCGCGAGACGACGGTCGTGCGCCACCCCGCCGGCCAGGCTGATGCCGCCCAACTGGTCGCCGACCGCGTCCCCGGCGACCCGACGATCGAGGAGGTCGACGACGTGCCGAACGTGACCGTGATCCTGGGCAGCGATGCGGGCGGTGGGGCATGAGCCGGCCACCCGTGGTCCTGACCGTCTGCCTGGGCAACATCTGCCGCTCACCGACGGCCGAGGCGGCCCTGCGCGAAGCGGCCGAAGAGGCCGGCGTCGAACTCGAGGTGCGCTCGGCCGGCACCGGCTCGTGGCACGTCGGCAACCCCCCGGACGCCCGGATGCGCTCCGCCGCGGCCGCGGAGGGGCTCACCCTCGACGGGCAGGCCGAGCAGGTGGACGCTGCGGCCCTCGCCGACGCCGACCTGGCCCTCGCGATGGACCGCTCCAACCTGGCGGATCTGCGACGGTTGGCCGCCGATGCCGGCGTCGACACCCCGATCCGGTTGTTCCGCGACTACGACCCGCTCGCCGACGGCCCTGAGGACGTCCCCGACCCCTACTACGGCGGCGCGGACGGGTTCGCCGAGGTGGTGGCGATCTGCCGCCGCACCGCCTCGACGGTGGTCATGTCGTTGGCCGGGACCGACGGGCCGGATGCGGACGCGGCCACGTCCGACGGCGCCGAGCCGACGCACTGATGGGCGCGAGCCGACCCCCGGACCTGCCGGCCGGGTTGCCGGCCGTCGCTCACGCACGGCCGCTGGCCGGTGGCGATGTCGGCCAGGTGTGGCACGCGACGCTGGCCGACGGCCGCGAGGTGGTCGTCAAGCGCTGCCCCGGCGAGGCGGAACTGGAGGCCGAAGGGCTGGATGCGCTGCGTGCCGCCGGTGGCCCGACCCCGCAGGTGCTGGGTGTCGAGGGGGACGTCCTGGTGCTGGAGCACGTCAGCGGCCCGGGCGATCCGCAGACGTTGGGCCGGCAGCTGGCGACCGTGCACACCACCACCGCGGACGCCTTCGGCTGGCACCGGGACAACCTGATCGGTCCGCTCCACCAGTCGAACCGGTGGACGACGTCGTGGCCGCGCTTCCTCGCGGAGCAGCGGCTGGCGCCCCACCTCGACGTCCTGCCGTCCGACCTGGCGGCGCGGCTCGAACGTGCGATGCACCACGGGCGGCTGGACGCGGTCGCCGACCACGACGTGGTGCCGAGCCTGGTCCACGGGGACCTGTGGGGCGGCAACGTGCTCGACGACCGGTGGTTGATCGACCCGGCGGTGCACCACGCCGACGCGGAGATCGACCTGGCGATGCTGGACCTGTTCGGCTCGATCCCGCCGGCGATGCTGCGCGGCTACGAGGAGGTCCGGCCCCTGGACGCCGGCTGGGAGCGTCGCCGGGATCTGCTGCAGCTGCCGCCGCTGCTGGTGCACGTGCGGTTGTTCGGGGCGGCCTACCTCGGCGGGGTCGCCGCCCGGCTCGACGCGTTGGGCTGGTAGGCCACGCCCGGGGTCACGTCCGGCGGCGGGTCCGCGCCGTCGGGGTGGCGGTGGTGGGGTCCTCCGGCCAGGGATGCTTGGGGTAGCGGCCCCGCAGCTCCGAGCGGACCTGCGGGTAGCCGCGCTCCCAGAACCCGGCGAGGTCGTCGGTGACCTGCACCGGGCGCCCGGCGGGCGACAGCAGATGCACCAGAACCGCGACGCGGCCATCGACGACCGTCGGCGTGGTCGTGGCGCCGAACAGCTCCTGGAGCTTGACCGCCAGGACCGGCCGGTCGCCGTCGAGGTAGTCCAACCGGACCTCGGAGCCGGACGGCACGGTCAGGTGCGTCGGGGCGAGCCGGTCCAGGTCGGACGCCTGCCCCGGGGTGAGCTGTGACCGCAGCACCTCGCGGTACCGGATCGATGCCAGGTGCGACCGCCGTCGCGACCGCAGCAGGAACGGCCCCAGGATCCGCTCCGCGTCGGCCAGCAGGGCGGCGTCGTTCAGGTCCGGCCACACCGCCCCCGTCGACGTCTCGCCGAGGGTTCGGCGCAGCAGCGCGACCCGGGCGGCCAGCTGGCGGTCGGTGTCACGACGGTCGAGCAGGTCGAGGCCCTCGGCGCGCAACCCGTCCAGCAGCGCGGACAGGACCCGGTCCGGGTCGGGCTCGTCGTCGCGACGACGCGTGAGCACGACCGCGCCGAGGTGGTCACGCCGTTCGGTGACCACCTCGCCGTCGCGCCAGGCGACCTCGTGCTCCTCGTCGATGCGGTGGCCCAGCACGGCACGGACGGCCCGTTCATCGACCGCGGCGGCCAGGAAGATGCGGGCGGCGCGTTCCCCGCGATCGAGGTGGGCGACCGCCAGCAGGTCCTCACCGGCGAGCGGGTCACCGTCCGGCAGTTCCGCGCCGCGCCCAGCGGCCAACCGGAAGCTGCCACGACGTTCGCTCCGCCGACCGGCCAGACGATCCGGCCAGCCCAGCAGCACCAGTTCCCCGAGCCGCTCGAGGTCTTGCGACCGGTCCGGGTCGACGTCCAGCAGACGGGCGAGCCGGGTCTGCTCGCGGCGCGATCGCTTGCGGGCCCCGGGCCGCGGCCGCGACCCGGCCGGCAGGGTCTCGCCCCGGAGGAACCGCACCCGGGTGGCCAGGTCGGCGTCCGGACGTTGCCACGTCGGGTGGATCGGATCGCGGTCGGCCAGCACCGCCGCGAGCTCGACCGCCAGGCTGCCCAGGCCCCGCTCCCGTCCCCGGACGAGCAGGTGGGCGAGGCGAGGATGGACCGGCAGCGCGGCCAGTTCCCGACCGTGCGGGGTGATCCGCCCGGCCGCGTCCAGTGCATCCAGATCCCGCAGCGTGCTCCGCGCCCGCTGCCAGCCGGCGGCCGGGGGCGTGTCGAGGAGGGCGAGTTCGTCCACCTCCGCCCCCCAGGCGGCGACCTCGAGAGCGGCGGCGGTGAGATCGTCGGTGTGCAGGGCCGGTCGGGGATGGGCATCCCGTGCCGCGTGCTCGCGGCGCGGCCACAACCGGATGCAGCGTCCGGGGCCGAGCCGACCGGCCCGACCAGCGCGCTGCTCCGCGCTGGCCCGTGACGCCGGGACCGTGACCAACCCGGTCATGCCGGTGGTGGCGTCGAACCGGGGTTCGCGCGAACGGCCGGCATCGACGACCGCCCTCACCCCGATGATCGTCAGGCTGGATTCGGCGATGTCGGTGGCCAAGACCACCCGCCGGCGGCCCCGCGGATCGGGCTGGATCGCGGCGTCCTGCTCGTCCGGGGACAGTGCCCCGTACAGCGGCCGGACCACCGGGTCGCCGGTGACCGGGCGCTGCTGCAGGACGGCCGCGGTCCGGCGGATCTCGCGCGCCCCCGGGAGGAACACGAGCACGTCGCCGTCGCCGTCGGCGGTCAGCTCCGCGACGGCGTCGCGGACCGCATCCGGCAGCGTCCGCTCGTCGGGGCGGTCCCGGTGTGCCACCTCGACGGGGAACCGTCGGCCTTGGGCTCGGATGACGGGCGCGCCGTCCAGCAGTTCGGCGACGCGGGCGCCGTCCAGCGTCGCCGAGGCGACCAGCAACCGCAGGTCGTCGCGCAGCGCCGCACGTGTCTCCAGCGCGAACGCGAGGGCCAGGTCGGCCTCGAGGTTGCGCTCATGGAACTCGTCGAACAGCAGCAGACCCACGCCGTCCAGCGACGGGTCGCGTTGCAGGCGGCGCAGCAGCACGCCCTCGGTCACGACCTCGACCCGCGTCGCACGGGACGTCCGGCGCTCGTCGCGGGTGGTCAGGCCGATCCGCCGACCGACCTCCTCACCGAGCTGCGAGGCCAGACGGGAGGCGGCCGCCCGTGCCGCGACCCGCCGCGGTTCGAGCACCACGATGCGCCCGGGCGGGTCGTCGGCCAACAGCGCCAGCGGCACGCGGGTGGTCTTGCCCGCACCCGGAGGTGCTTCGAGCACCGCCATGCCCGGTGCCTGTAGTGCGGATCGCAGGTCGTCGAGGACCTCATCGACCGGCAACGGGTCCGCCGTGGACCACGGAGCGACGTCGGACACCAGAGGGTCCTCCCGGGAGGTCGGTCGGGACCGCACGGGGTCGAGACGCTGTGTCCCCCACGGTCGCGACGACGACTAGCGTGCGGCTGGCCGTCGGTAGGAGACGCTATGGGCATCGTCATCAAAGTGCTGATCAACGCGGCCGCCTTGTGGGTGGCGGTGACGCTGCTGGACCCGGAGTTCTCGTTCGACTTCGAGACCAGCGGCATCCCGGCGTTCCTCGGCATCGCGGTGATCCTCGGCGTGCTCAACGTGATCGTGCAGCCGATCCTGCGGTTCCTGACCTTCCCGGCGATCATGCTCACGCTGGGGCTGTTCCTGCTCGTGGTCAACGCGGTGGTCCTCGCCCTGACGGTGGCGATCTCCGGCGCGCTGGACCTGGGCCTCGAGTCGGAAGGCTTCGGCTGGACGTTCCTCGCCGCGCTGATCGTCTCGGTCGTCTCGTGGGCGCTGGAGGCCTTCCTCGGCCGACGGTGACCGGGAGGCCGTGACCGGCCCGTCCGAGGTCGTAGGCTCGTCATCACCCGACCGCTGGACCTGCCACGTGAGCGATCCCGATCCGCAGCTGACGGCGAGCAGCACCGAACAGCTCCAGGCGCTGATCCGCAACGCCTGCGTCAACGACGGCACACCCTCCTCCGGCGAGGAGATCCGCAACGCGCACCTCGTCGACGACGTCCTGCACGACCTCCCACGCGAGCACTACGAGCCGGTCCCCGGCCGCCGCAGCGTCCTGGCCACGCTGGAGGGCAGCGACCCGGACGCGCCGACGGTGCTGTTCTGCGGCCACACCGACGTCGTGCCCGTCAACGCGGGCGAGTGGCGGGAGGATCCGTTCGGCGGGGAACTGCTCGACGGCGAGGTCTGGGGTCGCGGGGCCGTGGACATGCTGTGTCTGACCAGCGGCATGCTGACCGCGATGCGTCAGCTGGCGGACCGACGCGAGCCTCCCCGGGCCACGATCAAGTTCCTCGCGGTCGCCGACGAGGAGGCGGGCGGCACCTGGGGTGCGCGGTGGATCACCGATCACGCCTGGGACGACGTCGCCTGCGACTACGTGATCACCGAGTCCGGTGGCATCCCACTGCACACGCCAGCGGGATCGCACCTGCTGATCTCGACCGCGGAGAAGGGCATCGCCTGGCGTCGCCTCACGATCCACGGCACCCCCAGCCACGGGTCGATGCCCTTCGGTGCCGACAACGCGATCATCACCGCCGCCGAGGTGGTGCGTCGCCTGCACGCCTACGAGCCGGCCGCGCAGCTCTCCGACCACTGGCGTGCCTGGGTCGGCGCACTCCCCGTCGACGACACCCAGCGCGCTCGGCTGCTCGACCCGGTCTACGTCTCAGAGGCGGTCGCGGAGCTGCCGCCCCGGTTGGCGGCGTACTGCCAGGCGCTCAGCCACGTGACGTTCAGCCCGAACGTGGTGCACGGCGGGAACAAGACCAACATCGTGCCGGACACGGTCGAGCTCGACCTCGATATCCGCGTCCTGCCGGGGGTCAGCGGCGACGACGTGGAGGCGATGCTGGTCGACGCGCTCGGTGACCTCGCTGACCGGGTCGAGTTCTCGCAGACGATCGAGCCTCGGCCCGCCACGGCCTCACCCACGGACACACCCATGTTCGACCTCCTGCGCCGGCGTGCGGAGGCGGTGCACCCCGGGGCTGCCGTCCTGCCGTGGATGGTGGTCGGTGGCACCGACGCGGCGTTCTTCCGGCGTCGCGGGGTGCCGTCCTACGGCGCCGGCATGTTCAGCCCGGACATCTCGCTCGAGGACTTCCAGTCCCGCTTCCATGGCCACGACGAGCGCATCGATACGACGTCGATCGGGCTCACCGCGCAGCTCTACCTCGACATCGCCGACGCCATCGCTGAGTGACGAGCCCGGCGCCGGTCGCCAGCCCGGTGGAGGCGACAGATGCCCGGGCGGCACCTACCTTGGAGACGGTCAGCGGGGAGGATGCGCACCATGGACGTCGGGCTGGTCGGGCTCGTCGCCGGGTCGGGATGGGCGGCCGGGATCAACCTCTACGGCGTCGTCGGGCTGCTCGGGATCCTGGGCCGGCTGGGTGTCGGCCCGGTCCCCGATGGGCTGCAACGCACGGACGTGATCGTCATCGCGTTGGTGCTGTTCGCGGTCGAGTTCGTCGCCGACAAGGTCCCCTACTTCGATTCGTTCTGGGACGCGGTCCACACCGTGATCCGACCGGTCGGGGCCGCCGCGATCGGCGCGCTGCTCACCGGGGATGCCGACAGCTGGCAGCAGGCCGTGGCGGTCATCGGGTCCGGCGGGTTGGCGACCGCGGCCCACGCGGCCAAGGCGACGGCCCGACTGGCGATCAACAGCTCGCCCGAGCCCGCAAGCAACAGCCTGGCCAGCCTCGTCGAGGACGGCCTCATGGCGGCCGTCGTGTGGTTCGCCGTCAGCAACCCCATCGTGGCGTTGGTGCTGGTCACCGTGCTGCTGGTCGCCGGCGGTGCCCTGACCGTGGCGCTGTTCGGGGTCGCGCGCCGCGTGCTGCGCAGCCGGCGACGACACCGGGAGGGTGACGAACCACCCGGCCCGTCGGGCGGCGCGCAGACGACGGTCGAGACCTCGGGGTAGCGTCGGTGGCGGCGGCCACGATCGGCCCCGACCGCAAGGAGCCCCATGCCGTTGGTGACCTGCCCGGGCTGCGGCGAGGACGAGCAGCTCATCGGCCGTTCGGTCACGGACGGCGATGGCGCGGAACGTCGTGAGCTGACCTGCGAACGCTGCGGGACCACCTGGGACCGCGATGTCGTCCCGACCTGCCGGCTGTGCCGCTCCACCGACATCGAAGGCATCCCCACCTCGACGCTGCAGGAGAAGGGTCGCGGCGACCAGTGGGCGCCGTCCGGCGTCCGGCTCGCCTACTACTGCTGGAGCTGCCGCGGCGCCGACGTCACCTCGTCGTCTCCTCGGCCCGGCCCCCAGCCCGCGCCCGGGAGCGGTCAGGATCTGACCGGGCTGCGCCGACGGAGCCGGTGACGCCGACGACCCCCGCCCCCGCCG
>SKJX01000097.1 GCA_007121785.1 Nitriliruptoraceae bacterium | reverse complement strand
GCCGCCGCACCACCGGCGGCGCCCGCCGCCGCGGCTGCCGGCGGCACGTAGGGTCGGGTCGCGTCCTCGTCGGGCGGTTCCCCCAGCAGCGCCGCACGCATCGTGGCGGCATCCAGGAAGCGGCCGTCCGGGTCCTTCGCCAGGGACCGTGCGAGCACCTCCTGCAACTCCGGCGGGGTATCCGGCCGCTTGGCGGTGATCGGGGGCACGGGTTGATGCCGGTGCGCGTAGGCGACCGCGACCGGTCCTCCCTCATGGAACGGTGGACGTCCGGCGAGCTGGGTGTAGAGCAGGCAGCCGACGCCGTAGAGATCGGAGGCCGGGCTGGCTTCGCGGCCCTCCACCAGTTCGGGAGCGAGGTAGGTCGGGGTTCCCATCACCGCGCCGGTGGCCGTCAGTCCCTCCGAGGTGTCATCGAGCGCCTTGGCGATACCGAAATCGCCGAGCTTCACGCCGCCAGCATCGGGGAGGAACACGTTGGCCGGCTTGATGTCGCGGTGCACCATCCCGGCCTGGTGCGCGGCGTGGAGGCCTTCCAGGACACCGGCGGTGATCCGGACGGCCTCGTCGATGCTGAGCTGGCCATCCTTGCGCAGCCGGTCGGAGAGCGTCACCCCTTCGACGTACTCCATGACCAGGTACGGGCGTCCGTCCTCCTCGCCGGTGTCGTACACGGCGACCGCCGCGGGGTGTCGCACGCGTGCGGCGGTCCGTCCCTCCTGCAGGAACCGGGCTCGGGCGGTCGGATCGTGGTCGGCGAGCAGCAGTTTCACCGCGACCGGCCGATCGAGGAGCGTGTCGTGGCCGGCCACCACCCGGGCCATGCCGCCGCGACCGAGCTCCTCCCGGAGCTCGTAGCGGTCAGCGAGCAGGCTCATCGGTACGTCCTGGTGGGCGAGAGGCCGACCTCGATGGGGCGACGGGCAGGTGGGGCGACAGGAGTTGGAGGGGTGCGAAGGATGCACCACGGTGGCACGGCCTGCGCCATGTTCGTGCCATCCACCTGACGACGTTCGGGCTCACCGTGTCGTGACGAGCCGACGAGGTGCACCCGCGACACGCACGAGGTGTCGTTCAGGGTACGTGCGGACCGGGCGGGTGCTCGTCGTCGGCAGCAGCGACGAGAAGACCCCGCCGGGGCGAGGCCCCGGCGGGGTCTTCAAGACGTGGACCGGATGGGATTTGAACCCACGACCCCCTCCATGCCATGGAGGTGCGCTGCCGGACTGCGCTACCGGCCCGAGGAACCGCAGCGTCGATCACCCCTGCGGTTGCGGGCGCGGAGCGTACCCCGTGCTGGGTGGCCTCGCGAACCGGTCAACGACGCCGACATCGGTCGTCGACACCGAGGTGGCCCCGACGGATGCGGCAAGGGTGCATGCCGTTGGTCCGTCGGCCTCATGCCAGCGATGGGAGGCCCGGCGCTACCCTCACCGGGTCACCTTCCGGAGGCTGCTCGCACCCGATGTCCAACGTCCCTGCCACCCCCGATGGCGCTGCCGTCGCACCGGCCGAAGCCGCCGGTGCGACGGAGCGGTACGACCCCCTGGCGGTCGAACCCCCGATCGCCGAGCGGTGGGCCCGTGAGCGCACCTACAGCTTGCCGGAGGAGCTGCGCAGGAACGCGCCGGCGGAGGCCGATGCGCCCTACTACGCGCTGACGATGTTCCCCTACCCGTCGGGTGACCTCCACATGGGGCACGCGGAGATCTTCACGATCCACGACGCGTTGGTGCGGCACCTGCGGATGACGGGTCATCGGGTGCTCAACCCGATCGGTTGGGACGCGTTCGGCCTGCCAGCGGAGAACGCCGCCCGCAACCGCGGTGCCGACCCGAAGGCATGGACCTACGCGAACATCGACGAGCAGCGTTCGACGATCCAGCGGCTGGGCTACTCGTTCGACTGGGACACCGTCCTCTACACCTGCGATCCGTCGTACTACGCCTGGACCCAGTGGCTGTTCCTCGAGTTGTTCGACGCTGGGCTGGCTTACCGCCGCGAAGCGTTGGTCAACTGGGACCCGATCGACCAGACGGTGCTGGCCAACGAGCAGGTCGTCGACGGTCGGGGTGAGCGTTCCGGCGCGATCGTGGAACGGGTCCCGCGGACCCAGTGGTTCTTCCGCATCACCGACTACGCGGACGAACTGCTCGACGATCTGGACACGATCGACTGGCCGGACCGGGTCAAGAACGCCCAGCGGGCCTGGATCGGGCGGTCCGAAGGTGCGGAGATCACCTTCCGGACCGCCGATGGCCACGACGAGATCCTGGTCTACACCACCCGGCCGGACACGATCTTCGGCGCGACCTACTTCGTGTTCGCACCGGAGCACCCGATCGTCACGCGCCGGATGGCCGGCGATGCCGACTACGACGCCTTCCTCGAGGAGGTGTCGCGTCGCTCCGACGTCGAGCGGCAGGCCGGCAAGACCGGCTACCGCCTGCCGTTCGAGGTGACCAACCCGTTCACCGGTGAGGACATCCCCGCCTTCGCCGCCGACTACGTCCTGATGGAGTACGGCACCGGGGCGATCATGGCGGTCCCGATCGCTGACCAGCGCGACTTCGACTTCGCCCGCCAGCACGACCTGGAGATCCGGCCCATCATCCGCCCCACGTCGGACGATGGCCAACTGCTCGACGAACTCGATCCCGCCACGATGACCGAGGCGTACCTCGGCGACGGCGTGATGGTGAACTCCGGCAGCTACGACGGCTTGTCGTGGCAGGAGGCCAAGGCACGCATCGTCGCCGACGTGGAGTCCAAGGGCTGGGGCACCGCCAAGGTCAACTACCGCCTCCGCGACTGGCTGATCTCGCGCCAGCGCTCCTGGGGGCCGCCCATCCCGATCGTCCACTGTGCCAGCTGCGGTGAGGTCCCGGTCCCCCACGAGGACCTCCCGGTGGAGCTGCCCGACGACCTCGACTTCCAGGTGCAGGGCTCGCCGCTCGACCACCACCCGACGTTCAAGCACGACGTCAGCTGTCCACGCTGCGGCAGCGACGACGCCACCCGCGACGTCGACACCCTGGACACCTTCGTCGACTCCTCCTGGTACTTCCTGCGCTTCCTCTCCCCGGCTGACGACCAACGCGCATGGCCGGTCGAGGCGGCCAGCGGCTGGCTGCCGGTCGACCAGTACACCGGGGGTGTGGAACACGCGGTGCTGCACCTGCTCTACAGCCGGTTCGTGGTCAAGGCGATGCGCGATCGCGGCTACCTCGACGCCGACGAGCCGTTCCAACGCCTGCTCAATCAGGGCCAAGTCATCATGGACGGCGCGTCGATGTCGAAGTCCAAGGGCAACCTGGTCGTGCCCGGCGAGGTGTACGAGACCTACGGCGCGGACACGTTGCGGGCGACGATGCTGTTCGCTTCCGCGCCCGAGGACGACATCGACTGGGCCGACGTCTCACCGACCGGCATCCACAAGTGGCTCTCGCGGATCTGGCGGCTGACGCTGGAGCAGGTGGCTCGTGAGGCCGATGGTGATCCGGCGTTCGACGCCGACGCTGCCGCCACGCTCGACCGCGCGGTCGCGGAGGCCGTCGTCGGCGCCAGCGAGGACTACGACGCCCGCAAGTACAACACGGCCATCGCCAAGCTGATGACGCTGACCAACGCCGTGCTGGATGCCACACGGCAGGGTCAGGGCGGGCCATCGGTCCGCTCCGCGCTGGAGCACCTGCTGTGCCTGCTCGCGCCGGTCGCACCGTTCGTCACCGAGGAGCTGTGGTCCCGGCTCGGCCACGACGATTCCGTCCACGATCAGCCGTGGCCGCAGGCCGACACCTCGCTGCTGGTCGACGACCACGTCGAGTTGATCGTCCAGGTCAACGGCAAGCTGCGGGGGCGGGTCACCGTCAGCGCCGGCGCCGACCAGGCCGCCGCGGAGGCGGCAGCGCGGGCGGACGAGGCCGTGGCGCGCCACCTCGACGGCCAGGTCGTCAAGGTCGTCCACGTGCCCGACAAGCTGCTCAACTTCGTCGTCAAGGGCTGACCGGCCCGGCCGGCGTCACGGTCAGCGCCGGCCCCGCTCGGCCCGTCGCCGATCGGCATCGACCCAGGAGGTCCTCGTGGGGGGCGTGGCGGTGGTCACCGACTCCACCTGTGACCTGCCCCACGACCTGGTGGAGTCGCTGGGGCTGCGGGTCGTGCCGCTGTCGGTCAGCTTCGGGACCGACTCGTTCATCGCCGGAGTCACGCTCGATACGCCGACGTTCTACGAGCGGCTGGCCACCTCCGAACGCACGCCGACCACCTCACAGCCGGCGCCCGCCTGGTTCGAGGAGGCCTACGCCGACGCGGCCGACGACGACTTCGAGGCGGTGGTGTCGCTGCACTGTTCGGCGGCCTTGTCGGGCACCGTCGGCCTCGCCCGTGACCGGGCGGCACGGGCGCCCCTGCCCGTCGAGGTGGTGGACAGCCGGGCGGTCGGGGGTGCGCTCGGGTTGGCGGCGTTGGCGGCACACCGGTGCGCGGCGGACGGTGGCTCGGTCCGGCAGGTCGTGGCGGCCGCCGAACGCGTCCGACGGACCGGGACCAGCTTGATCGTCGTCGACACGCTCGAGTACCTGCGGCGTGGTGGCCGCGTCACCGGCGCGCAGGCCGCGATCGGTGGGGCACTACGGGTCAAGCCGTTGCTGGAGCTGACCGACGCCGGCACGGTCGAGGTGCGCGAACGGGCGCGGACGTGGTCGCGGGCCGCGACCCGCACCGGCGAGATCGTCGCCGACGCGGCGGGCGGTGCTGCCGTGGACGCGATCGTGGTGCATGCGTTGGCGCCGGAGCGCGCCGCCCAGCTCTGGGCCGAACTGGATGCCCGCGTGGAGGTCCGCGAACGACTGGAGGCGCCGATCGGTCCGATCGTCGGGACCCACGTCGGCCCGGGTGCGGCGGGGGTCGCCGTGGTGCCGGCGGTCACGGCGTAACGGCAGCAGGACGGCTGAGCTGCGGACGTCGGCGCGGGGGGCCGCTGGGGCACGTCGAGCTCCGGATGACCGGACGGCTCCGAGCCGGGTCGGTCGACCCTGTCCAGAGCCTGCGGCCCGGGTCATCCTCGAAGTGGCGGCTCGATCCCGAGGAGGTGGTGATGCGTGCTATCGGGTGGTTCCAGCTCGTGGTCGGGCTCAGCATCGCCGGGTTGTGGGCGACGCTGGTGATGGCCGGGCAGGTGCCGGAGATCGACCAGGGCCGCGTGGACATCTGGTTCCACCTGGCGGCGGAGCTGCTCACCGCCGGGCTGCTCGTCGCCGCCGGTGTCGCCGTGCTGCGGCGGTCCTCGCGTGGCCGGCTGCTCGCCGCCGTCGCGTTGGGTGCGCTGGCCTACACCACGTTGAACAGCCCCGGGTACTACGCCGAATCCGGCGACTGGGCGTTGGTGAGCCTGTTCGCCCTGCTGTTCACGGCCACCATCGCCGCGATCTGTGGGTTCGTGGCGTCGAGCGAGGACCCACCGGACATCGGCCCTCGCGTGCTCGCGACGCCGCGACCACGCGCGCAGCGACCACCGGCGGTGTGGCTGCTGATCGGCCTGCTGTCGTTCCAGGGGCTCGCAGCGGTCGGTGGCGGCGCGGTGATGCTCGCCGACACCAGCGGGGGTGCCGCAGGTCTGGAACCCGGCCTGTTGGCGCGAACACCCTTCACGACGTACCTCTGGCCCGGCCTGTTGCTGAGCGTCGGGCTCGGCGCTACCGCCCTCGTGCTGGCCATCGGCTTGCTGCGCACGCCGGACTGGCCCGGCGTGCACCGGCTGGAGCGTGCGACCGGTCACCACTGGACGTGGGTGGGGTCCATCGGTTTGGGGGTCGGGCTCATGGCGTGGATCGTGGTGCAGGTGCTGCTGGTCGAGGGGTCCTGGATGCAACCGGTGATGTTCCTCGTCGGCGCGACCTTGACCGCGCTGCCGCTGCTGCCGAGCAGCCGCCACCACCTCGTCCCAGCCCACCTCGCTGCCCCGGTCGTGGTCCGGGCCTGACGGATCCGTCCACAGGCATCCCGGATCCGTCGTGGCCGGCGGCCATGCGGGCGGCAGCATGCCGGCATGCTCTTCCACGACCGATCCGACGACCCGGACGACGACCCGGACGCGGGTGGTGCGACCCGTCCCACCGACCGTCTCGCCGGATGGCTGCAACCGACCCCGGCGGAGGTCCTCGGCCTGGTGACCCTGCTGGTCGGTGCGGTGGTGGCCTCGACCCTGTGGTGGTGGCAGGCGGTGCAGCGGCCCGACCCCGACCACGGTCCGGCCGCCGCGGTCGGCGCGCCGGTCGACCCCGACGGTGAGGCGGAGGCGCCGGCCCCCGGCAGCGAGCATGACGCCGCGAACGGGGGGACCGGCGCAGACGTCGGGGGAGCGGACGCGTCCCCCGCCCCGGACGCCGCGGACGCGGACCCGCCGCATGGCCAGGCGGGTGACGTCGACGGAACCGACGACGGCGGACCTCTCACCGTCCACGTCTCCGGGGCGGTGGTCACGCCGGGCGTGGCGACGCTGCCGGATGGCAGCCGGGTGGGTGACGCCGTCGCTGCGGTGGGTGGGCCGACCGTGCAGGCCGAACTCGATCGCATCAACCTGGCCCGGACGTTGGAGGACGGCGAGCACGTCCACGTCCCCCGCGAGGGCGAGGACCCACCGGCACCGGTCGATCCAGGCAACGGGCCCGGCGGGAGCGGTGGCGGCTCAGGCGCCGCTGGCGGCGGCTCGTCCGGAGCCGACGACGCGCCGATCGACCTCAACGCCGCCACCGCGCAGGAGCTGGAGGGACTGCCCGGCGTCGGACCCGCTCGGGCCCAGGCCATCGTCGAGCACCGCGAGCAGCACGGCCCGTTCGCCGTTCCCGGCAACCTGCGCGACGTCTCCGGGATCGGGGAGGCGACGTTCCAGCGTCTGGCGCCGCTGGTCAGTGTCGGGTGACCGCCCCCGTCACCGCCGTTGAGGGTGGTCGGCGCACGCTCGGTGGCGCGGTCGGGCCCGTGCCGCTGTGGGCGGGGGCTGCGCTGGCAGGCGCCTGGGCCGGCGAGCTGGTGGCGGTGCGGCTCCCGTCGGTCCTACCCGGTGCGGGGGCCGTCGGGCCGGGCGGTGCGGTGCTGGTCGCGGCGGCGGTCGCGCTGACTCTGACGGCCGCCGGGTGGCGACGGGCACGACGCGATCGGGCGGCCGGACGGCTGTCCGCGGCGATCGGGCTCGGGGTCGCGGTGGCCCTGGCGCTGGTCAGCGGTGCCGGGACGGTCTCCCGGATCGCGGCCGTCGACCAGGGGCTGCTGCCGGCGTTGGCCGATCACGGCGGGGAAGCGACGATCGTTGCCTCGGTCGCCACCGAGCCGCGCCCGATCGCCGACGGGTGGCACGTCCTGGTCCGGGTCCACGAGGTCGACGGGGTGGCGACCCGGGAGCGGGCCGCGCTGATCCTGGAGGCGGATCCGCCGGCGTTGGGGGAGCGGTGGCGAGCGGCGACCACCGCCCGGCCGTTGCCTGACAGCGGCTACGGCACCTGGTTGGCGCGGCAGCACGCCGCCGTGCTGCTCGAACCGCGCGGGTGGGAGCGGCTCGGGCAGGCGCACGGGCTGGCCCGCGCATCGGAGCACGTGCGGTCGCGGGTGCGGGAGGCCGCCACGCGTCACCTCGACGACCGGGTCGGCGGGTTGCTGGTCGGGTTCGTGACCGGGGACACCCGCCTGCTGCCGGCGGAGGACCGGCAGGCGATGGAAGCGACCTCGCTGACCCACCTGACCGCCGTGAGCGGCACGAACGTCGGCCTGGTGATCGCCGGGGTGCTCGGGATCGCCTCGCTGGCGCGGGCCGGTGCGGGCACCCGCCGGTTGGCGGTCGCGTTGGTCGTACCGTGGTTCGCCTACGTGACGCGGTTCGAACCCAGCGTGCTGCGGGCTGGGACCATGGCCGCGCTGCTGCTGCTCGCCGGCGTCCGCGGGCACGTGCGCGACGCCCGGCACTCGCTGGCGGTCGCGGTGCTGGTGCTGCTGCTGGTCGACCCGCGGCTGGCCGGCTCGCTCGGGCTGGTGCTGTCGGCGAGCGCGACCGTCGGTGTGCTGGTGGTCGCGCCGGTGGTGCGCCGTCGGCTGCCGGAGCGGCTGCCGCGGCGGGTGGCCGAGCTCGCGTCGATCACCCTCGGCGCGCAGATCGCGGTGGTCCCCGTGCTGCTGGTCAGCTTCGGCGAGTTGTCGATCGCGTCGATCCCCGCCAACCTGGTGGCCGTGCCCGGCGCGATCGTCGCGGCGACGATCGCGTTCGTCGGCACGGTGCTGGCGCTGATCCACGTGGAGCTCGGCGCCGTCGCGTTCGCGTTGGCCTCGCCCGGCTCGCGGCTGGTGCTCACCGCCGCACACGGGTTCGCCGACGTCGGCGGTGTGGCGGAGGTCGGTCGACCCGCCACCGTCGTCGCGCTGGTCGCCGGGTGCGGCTGGTTGGTGGCCGGCCGGCGCACCGGGCTCGCCCGGGGCGCGGCCGCGCTGACCGTCGTCGCGTTGCTGGTGTCGGCGGTGCCGTCGGGCACCGGTGCGCTCCCGCGCAGCGGGTTCACCGTCACTGCGATCGACGTCGGGCAGGGTGATGCGTTCCTGATCGAGTCGCCGGGCGCACGCATCCTGGTCGACGCCGGCGAGGATGACACCGCCGCCCGATGGCTGCGGCGCAACGGCCGGCGGTCGCTGGACCTGGTGGTGGTCAGCCACCCCCACCTGGACCACGTCGGCGGTGTGCCGGAGGTGCTACGCCGTGTCGACGTGCGCGTGGTGTGGGCGGCGCCTCTGCCGACCGACCTGCCGGAAGCCGCGGAGGTGCACGAGGTCGCCGCCGACCGCGACGTCCCCGTGCGGGCCCCGATCGCCGGCGACGAGGTCGCGGTCGGCGACCTGCGGGTGGAGGTGCTGCATCCGCCCCCGGGGCGTCCGTACCGGCACGAGCGCAGCGAGCTCAACGACAGCTCCTACGTCCTGCGCTTCCACCTCGGCGACCAGCGGGTCCTGGCCACCGGTGACGTGGAGGCCGCCGGACAGCGGGATCTGCTGTCCGGCCACGCATCGCGGCTGCAGGCGGAGCTGTTCACGGTCCCGCACCACGGTTCGGCCACCTCCGAACCGGCGTTCCTGGAGGCGGTCGGTGCCCAGGTCGGCGTGATCGGGGTCGGCGCCGACAACCGGCACGGCCATCCGCACCCGGACATCCTGGCGCACCTCGACCGGCTGGACGTCGAGGTGCGACGCACCGATCTGGAGGGAGATGTCACGGTGGCGGTGCCGGCCCGGCGGCAGGCCCCCGTGGGGAGCGGACGAGGTCACCGCCGTCCGCGACGGCCGGTAGGGTCGAGCCATGTTGCGTCCTGGAAGCTGCGTCGTGCCCGCGGGTGGAAGTCCCGACCGGGTAGACACCGGAGTACCCGGAAGCAGGCCCCAGTCCGTCGTCGAGAGGTGGCGGGCCGAGCGGGGTG
>SKJX01000166.1 GCA_007121785.1 Nitriliruptoraceae bacterium | reverse complement strand
TCGACCACGCCCCGCTGGGCGTTGGCCGTGGCCGCGGCCCACTTGAGCATCGCGTGCGCACGCACCACCTCGGCGGGCACGGGCTGGCCCGAGACGGGGAAGTTCTCCACCGCCCGTTGCGTGCTCGCACCCCACAGCGCATCGGCCGGGATGCGCATCTCTCCCATCGTGTCACGTGCGGTCCGGAACCCGTCAGCCATGGTCCTGCGCTCCTGGATCCGGCGGCCGGCGTGGCCGCCTCGGAGCACCGAGGCTAGAGCGTGACGCCGGCCGACAACGAGTCGGCGGGCTCGGCCAGCGTGCTCGCACGCCCCGGTCGTCGATGTCGGTGGGTCCCGCCGCGCGAGCGACGCGGACGATCGTCCTTCGGTCGAGCCCACCGCGGGGTCACGCTCGTCTAGCGTCGGCGGCGGAGGCCCTGCGGGGCGGCCCGGGCGTCGGTGGTCACGCCGGTGCGTCCCGACGGAAGGTGAGGACCCGTGGAGCTGGTCGGTATCGAGGAGATCCGGGCCGCGGCCACGCGGCTCGAGGGCGTGGCCGATCTCACCCCGATCGAGCACTCCCGGGCCATCGGTCGCGAGGTCGGGGCGGAGGTCGCTCTCAAGTGCGAGAACCTCCAGCGGGCGGGGTCGTTCAAGCTCCGGGGCGCCTACAACCGCATCGCGCTGATGAGCGACGAGGAGCGGGCCCGCGGTGTGGTCTGCGCGTCCGCGGGCAACCACGCGCAGGGGGTGGCGCTGGCTGCGGACATGCAGGGGGTTGCCGCCACGGTGTACATGCCGGTCGAGGCGCCCCTACCGAAGGTGGACGCCACGACCGCCTACGGCGCGCACGTGCGGTTGGCCGGCTCCCACCTGGACGAGACGCTCGAGACCGCGATCGCCGACGCCCAGGCGCAGGGCCGCACCTTCGTCCACCCGTTCGACCACCCGGACATCATCGCCGGGCAGGGCACCGTCGGCCTGGAACTCGCCGAGCAGGTCCCGCACGCAGCGACGGTGGTGGTGTGCCTGGGCGGGGGCGGGCTGCTGTCGGGTATCGCCGTGGCGATGCGGGCCTTGCGACCCGACGTGCGCCTGGTCGGTGTCCAGGCCGCGGCGTGCGCTCCCTTCCGTGACTCGCTGGACGCGGGACGACCGGTCAAGGCGACCGACGAGGGGCCACGCACGATCGCGGACGGGATCGCGGTCAAGCGTCCGGGTGCGCTGACGCTGGCCCACGTCCAGGCGTTGGTCGATGACGTGGTCACCGTGACCGACAAGCAGCTCGCGGACGCGGTGGTGCTGCTGCTGGAGCGCGCGAAACTCGTCGCTGAGCCGGCGGGTGCTGCCGCTGTCGCCGCCTTGCTGTCCGGTGA
The DNA here is from genome assembly GCA_007121785.1 of Nitriliruptoraceae bacterium. Taxonomy (GTDB): domain Bacteria; phylum Actinomycetota; class Nitriliruptoria; order Nitriliruptorales; family Nitriliruptoraceae; genus SKTG01. Next base: position 8,160 of record SKJX01000166.1, on the reverse strand, counting down.
GGTGCGCAGCGACGGTCCGGTCGTGGCCACGATCTCCGGTGGCAACATCGATCCGCTGGTCCTCCAGCACCTGGTCAACTCGGGGCTCGCGGCGCAGGGTCGCTACACCTCGCTGCGCACCAGCGTCGCAGACACGCCCGGTGGGCTCTCCCGGTTACTGAGCATCGTTGCCGACGCGCGCGCCAACGTCGTCGGGGTGTCGCACCACCGGCTCGAGCAGCGTGTGCAGCTCGGCCAGGTCGAGGTCGTCCTCCAGCTCGAGACCCGAGGGCCCGATCACATCGCGCGGTTGCACGGGATCCTCGAGGAGGCCGGCTACCCGGTCACCACGATGTGACCGCGACCGGCGGGTACCGTCGACGGCGAGCACCATCGCCAGTCGGGAGGTCGTGGGTGTCGGGACCGCAGGACGACCCGCCGCCATCACCGGACCGGCCCCCGTCGGGACCGCCACCGCCACCACGGCCACCGACGGAGCCGTCTCCGGAGGGCTCGTCAGCGCGGCCGGATCGGGCAGCCGCTGGCTCATCCAGCGGATCGCCCGGCGGAGAGCCACGACCCTGGGTCCCCTTCGAAGGGGCAGTATCGCCGGCGTCCGCTCCGGCGGCGGCCCCGCCCGGGGTCGACGCTGACGGACCGCCGCCACCGCCGACGCAGCGACGGCGCCAGCGCCGCCGCCGTCAGATCGTGGTGGCGGTCATCGCCGCCGTGCTGCTCCTGGGCGTCCCCACGGCGATCCTCGTGATCGCGTTCGCCGGTGTGGGCGACGGGGCCTCGCCGACCGCCAGCGACCGCGACGAGGGTGACGGCGCCGGTGACGGCGACACGGACGAGGGCGCGGAGGATCCCTCAGCCGACGCCGACGACCCCGCACCCGACGCCGACGACCCCGCACCCGACGCCGACGACCCGGGCGACGATGCGCCCGAGACCGGCGACGTCCCCGACGATCCTGACGTCCCACCGGTCGCGCTCGACGGCCTCCAGGGGGTCGACGCACAGTTCGGGCAGCTGCTGACCGACATCGACCGCTCGGAGCGCACGATGATCGCGTTCCAGGACGACCTCAGCGCCCTGTTCGAGGGCACCGGGCCCGGCGACGCCGACATCGTCGACGCGATCACCGAGCTGGCGACCGAGCGACGCGAGCAACTGTTGGATGCCCGGGAGCCGCTGCGCTCGTCCCTCGAGGATGAACGGGCGGAGACCGTCCGCGAGTCCTACCTGCGCCACCTCGAGTCGTGGGCCATCTACATGGCGGCGGTGGCGGAGGACCCCAACGTGCTGACCGGCGAGGGCACGGCCACCGGCTACACGCTCGACATCAACAGCAGCGCCGACCGGTTCTCCCGGACGTTGGAGGACGAACTGCCCGACGACAGCGACGCCGAGGTGGCAGCGTTCGCCGAAGGCATCCTCGACCGGGGCTTCCGCACGGAGGGCTCGGCCGACGTCTAGGGGCCCGGACGCGCCAGGCGGGCTCAGGCCGGCTGAGGTGCCTGCCCTGCGAGCTCGGCGACCTGCACGAGCACGTCGGTCAGCTCGTAGTCCTTCGGTGTGAACACCGCCGCGACCCCCGCCGCACGCAGCGTCGCCGCGTCCGCGTCGGGGATGATGCCCCCGACGATCACCGGGACCTCGTGGCCCTCCCGACGCAGCCCCTCCATCACCTGGGGGACCAGCGCCAGGTGCGAGCCCGACAGGATCGACAGCCCGACGAGGTTCACGTCCTCGTCCACGGCAGCTCGCACCAGCTGGTCGGGGGTGAGCCGGATCCCCTCGTAGACGACCTCCATACCCAGGTCGCGGCAGCGGATCGCCACCTGCTCGGCGCCGTTGGAGTGCCCGTCCAGCCCGGGTTTGCCGACCAGCACCTTCAGGCGTCGGCCGAGCCGCTGTTCCATCGCCCGGATGCGCTCCCGCGCCGTCTGCAGCTGCGAGGACACCGCAGCACCGCCCGCGGCCGCGTGGTCGCCGACACCCGTCGGCCCGCGGTACTCGCCGAACACCTCCCGCAGGGCCTGCGACCACTCGCCGGTGGTCACCCCGGCCCGAGCGCACGCGACCGACGCCGGCATGAGGTTGTCGTCGGTGGCGGCCACCCGCCGCAGCTCCTCGAGCGCCGCCGCCACGGCCTCGTCGTCGCGGTGGGTCCGCCACGCCTCCAGACGGGCCAGCTGTTCGGCTTCCGCGGCCTCGTCGACGGTGAGGATCCCACCCTGGTCGTCCAGCAACGGTGACGGCTCCGCGGTGGTGAACGCGTTGACCCCGACGACGGTCTGGTCGCCCGACTCGATGCGGCGCAGGCGCTGGGCGTTCGAACCCACCAGTTCGGACTTCATGAACGCCACCGCGTCCATCGCCCCACCCCGGGCGAGGACCTGATCGAGCAGGGACGACGCGCCATCGACCAGACGCGTCACCTCGGCGTCCATGACCTGGCTGCCCTCGAACAGGTCGTCGTGCTCGAGCAGGTCGGTCTCGTAGGCCAGGATCTGCTGCATGCGCAGCGACAGCTGCTGGTCCCAGGGGCGGGGCAGGCCGAGCGCCTCGTTCCAGGCGGGCAGCTGGATCGCGCGGGCGCGTGCGTCGCGGGACAGGGTGACGCCGAGCAGCTCGATCATGATGCGGGCGATGTTGTTCTCGGGCTGCTGTTCGGTCAGCCCGAGCGAGTTGACCTGCACGCCGTAGCGGAACCGCTTGAGCTTGGGATCGGTGACGCCGTAGCGCTCGGTGCAGATGCGGTCCCACAGCTCCACGAAGGCGCGGAGCTTGGCGACCTCCTCCACGAACCGGATGCCGGCATTGACGAAGAACGACATCCTGCCGACGACCTGGCCGAAGTCCTCCGGCGCGACCTGGCCCCGATCGCGCACCGCGTCGAGCACGGCGATCGCGTTGGCCAGCGCGAACGCGAGCTCCTGCACCGGGGTCGCACCCGCCTCCTGGAGGTGGTAGCTGCAGACGTTGAGCGGGTTCCACTTGGGCAGGTGCTCGACGGTGTAGGCCACCACGTCCGTGGTGAGCCGCATCGACGGCTGCGGCGGGAACGCGTAGGTGCCGCGGGAGAGGTACTCCTTGAGGATGTCGTTCTGCGTGGTGCCGGTGAGCTTCGAGACGTCGCCGCCCTGCTCCTCAGCGACGGCGATGTACAGCGCGAGCAGCCACATGGCGGTCGCGTTGATCGTCATCGAGGTGTTCATCTGCTCGAGCGGGATGCCGTCGAACAGTGTGCGCATGTCGTCGAGCGACGACACCGGCACGCCGACCTTGCCGACCTCGCCGACGGCCAGCGGGTGGTCCGGGTCGTAGCCGGTCTGCGTCGGCAGATCGAACGCGACCGACAGCCCGGTCTGGCCCTTGGCGAGGTTGGAGCGGTACAGCTCGTTGGAAGCCTGCGCGGAGGAGTGGCCGGAGTAGGTTCGCATCAGCCACGGCCGGTCCCGCTCGCGCTCCACCGGGTCCGGCGTCGGTGCGGCTCGTCCGCCGTCCGAGTCCTCGGCTGCACTCCGCCGGTGCGGCACGTCCGACGCGTCGGTCATGGCGTCACTCCCAGGCGCAGCTTCGGCGGGCGTGACGAGCGTAGCCGTGGGGCCCATGCGGCCGGTCACGCGCTTGCTCCGGTCCCACCCGGCTTGGCATGCTGTGCGTGCCGGCGGGGGACCGGCGGTGCTCGATCCGTCCGCTGCACGCCGTTCGCTGCATGTCTGGCCGCACCAGGGGAGCCGTCTCTTGTCGCGAGGCCGCCGCGCGCCCGTGACGGGGCGTCAGGGCCACCGTTGCTGGTGGCCGATGGGCACGGCCGGGACGCTGGTCGCCGCGATGCTGCTCACGCCGGTGGCCGTCGCAGCGCAGACCCTCGATGATCTCGAGGTCCTCGAGGACCGTGTCGACGACCTCGAGGGCCAGCTCGACGATGCGGCGGGGCGGGTCGAAGCCACCCGGTCGGCCATCGAGGTGACCCGTGACGAGCTCGATGAGCTCGAACGGGTCGCGGGGAGGCTCGAGCAGGATGTCGAGGCGGCCGAGGAGCAGCTGATCGATCGCGCCCGCGCAGCGTTCATGCGGGGTGGGATCCACGAGCTGGAGCTGATGCTGGCCGCCGAGGGCCCGCAGACGGCGGTGGAGCAGGTCGCGATGCTGGCGTCGCTGCAGCAGCGGGATCAGGTGCGGGTCGAGAGCTCCACGGCGGCGCGCACGCAGCTGGACACCACCGAGCGGTTGATCGAGGCGCGGCAACGGGAGCTCGAACAGCTGGAGTCGGTCCTGGCCGAGGAGGAGGCTGCGCTGCAGGACGAGTTCAGCTCCGCGACCGAGGAGGCGGACGAGCTGCGGACGCTGACCTCCCGGCAGCAGCGGATCGACCGTGGTGACCAGGAGGGCATCTACAGCTGCATCTTCGATCCGGGCACCTTCCGGTTCCGCGACACCTGGGGGCATCCGCGTAGCGGCGGTCGGTCCCACCGCGGGACCGATGTGTTCGCCCGACAGCGCGAGCCGGTATACGCGTTCACCAGCGGGGAGATCCAGCGCCACTCCCAGAGCCGGCTCGGCGGGATCGGGCTGTACCTGCGTGGCGACGACGGCAACGTCTACTACTACGCCCACCTCGACGAGATCGACGACCATGCGGCGGTCGGCAACCGGGTCGTCGCCGGGGAACTGGTCGCCTACAACGGCTACACCGGCAACGCGTCACCGTCCGCGCCGCACGTCCACTTCGAGCTGCATCCCGGCGGCGGCGCGGCGATTAACCCCTACCCGTGGCTCGCCGCCGCCTGCCACTGACCGGCCACGAGCACCGACGGGATCGCGTCGGTCACGTCCGCACCGCCACCGCCTCCTGCCGCTCGCCGGTCGTCGAGGTGACGACGGCGACTCTGGCGGCGTGCCGGCTGACGGGCCGCGTGGCCGGCGGTGGTGTCGACCGGTGCGAGCGTGTGCTGCGTCATCGGTGGGCCTTCGTCCGGCGGCGGTCGCGGCGGGGACCGTTGCGGCGGGAGCCGTCGCGACGGGGGCGACGTCGCGACGGCCGGGTCAGCCGCTGGGCGGCCGCATCGAGCACGAAGCCCAGCAGCCCGATGATCAGGACCACGCCCATCAGTTCGTCGTAGCGCAGCCGGTCACGGGCATCGAGGACCGCGTAGCCGAGCCCCGAGTCGACCCCGAGCATCTCCGCCGGCACGATCACGATCCAGGCGGTCCCCAGCGCGACGCGCAGGCCCGTGGCGAGGTGGGCGCGGATGCCGGGCAGCACGATCGTCGTCAGCTGCTCGCGGCGGGTCGCGCCGAGGCTCGCCGCGACCTGCAGCCAGCCGGGTTCGAGCGCGTGGACGCCGGCCGCGGCGCCGAGCAGCACCGGCCACACGGCGGCGACGGCGACCAGGAAGATCACCGGCGCGTCGCCGACCCCCAACAGCACGATCGCGATCGGGGTCCAAGCCAGCGGGGAGACCATCCGCAGGAACTGGAACAGCGGCCCGGTCAGCTCGGCGAGCCGGGTCGATCGGACGATCGCCACCCCGATCGGTACCCCGAACGCGACCGCGATCGCGAGCCCACCGAGGAGCCGTTCGACGGTGACGAGCAGGTGGGTGATGCCCGCGCCCTGGGTGAACAGCGCGACCAGTGCCGGGAGCGCGTCGATGGGTGAGAAGCGGGCGAGCAGCGACCCGTCGGTCGCGACGACGTCGGTGACCAGCCACCAGGCGGCCAGGGCGAGGAGCAGCCCGGCCGCACCGCGTGCCGAGCGACCCAGCCGGCGCGTCGCGTCCGATCGTGTGGCCGAACCGATGGGTCGCCCCCGGCGGCCGCCGCCGTCCGGCGTCGATCCGGGGAGGTCGCCGCGGTCGCGGTCTCGCGGGAGGTCGCCGCGGTCGCGGTCTCCGGGGGCATCGCTGCGATCGCGGACTCGCGGGAGGTCGCTGCGGTCGCGGCCGCCGGGGGCATCGCTGCGATCGTGCCCTCCGACGGCGTTGAGCTCCGCCGGGGTCGGCAGCGCCGGGGTCGCCTCAGACATCGAGCGTCTCCGATCGGGTCAGGTCGGCGGGGAGGCCGAACACCTCCGGGCCGCCCACGTGATCGATCGCTTCGCGGACGTAGCGGTCGTCGATCAGGTCGGCGTGGATGGTGGTGGGATCGAGGTCGTCGAGGAAGCGGCGGTCGCCGTCCACCTCGGTGGCCTGCATGCGGCGGACCAGTTCCTCGGTGTAGGACGGGAAGGGGAACGGCTGGAAGCCGATGCGGTCGGTGTCCCAGCCGGCGTTGCGGACCGCACCCGTGTCGCCGTACTCGTCGAGGTCGTAGTGACCGAGCGCGCGGGCGATCGCCGGCTCGGGCTGGGGCAGGTAGCCCTCGCCGGCCTCCGACAGCAGCGTCGCGGTCGCGGCGGGGTCGTCCAGCACGGCGTCCTGCGCACCGACGAGCGCGTCGAGGGTCCGCTGCGAGAACTCCGGGCGCTCGTCCAGGGTGTCGGCGTGCATCACGCTCACGCAGCACGCGTGGTCGAGCCAGACGTCGCCGGTGAACCGCAGCACCTTGCCGATGCCCTCGAGCTCGGCGACCGCGTTGAACGGGTCGGCCACGATGTAGCCGCTGATCGAGCCCTGGGCGAGCGCCGGCGGCATGTCCGGGGGCGCCATCACGACCAGCTGGACGGTGCCGTCGGCCGCGGACGCCTCGTCGCCGGAGCCGACCAGCGGGGTCAGCCCGGCCTCCTCCAACAGCAGCTGGAGCGCGACGTTGTGGATCGAGTGCCAGAACGGCACGGCGACGGTGGTGCCGGCGAGCTCGGCGACGTCGTCGACGTCGTTGGCGACGGTCAGCGCCGAGCCACCGGTGTGGTTCCACGCCACGATCTTCAGCGGGAAGTCGGAGGCGTAGCGCAGCTGCACGGCCATCGGCATCAACAGGTGGACGAGGTCGACCTGGCGGGCCTGGAACGCCTCCGCGACCTGGGCCCAGCTGCGCAGCAGCGTCGGCCGCTCGACGTCCAGCCCCTGCTCCTCGTACAGCCCGAGCCCGTGGGCGGCCAGCAGCGGTGTCGCATCGGTGATCGGCAGGTAGCCGACCCGCAGCCGGTCGTCGCCCGGATCGGTGTCGCTGCCGTCGGTCTGTGGGCCGCTCCCGGCGGTCGCGTCGGCGTCGGGCAGCTCGTCATCGAACAGCCGGCTGCAGGCGCTCAGCAGCCCACCCCCGGCGCCGAGCACGCCGGCGCCGGCCAGCCCCCGCAGCAGCGTCCGCCGGTCCAGCGTCGCCGGAGTCGGCCGGACGGCGTCGCCCGGCAGCGCGAGATCGCGGCGGGTGCGGCCGGAACCGGACCCGCTGGTGGGTCGCGCGCTCATCCGGCCACCGCCGTCGCGAGCGTGTCGAGCGGGTCCAGGTCGGTGTCCGCGGCGTACCGATCGAGGACGGCCTGGCGGACCTGCGAGAGCTGGCCTGCGTCGCGGTGCAGCTGCCGGGTGTCCCAGGTGTCGACGATCCCGCGGTGGCCGCCGCGCAGCAACGACACCCGGTCGCCGAGGTGGAGCGCTTCGTCCACGTCATGGGTGACGAGCACGATGGTGACGTCCAGCAGGTCACGGACCCCGCGCAGCCAGTCCTGCAGGCCGCGGCGGGTCAACGGGTCGAGCGCGGCGAACGGCTCGTCGAGCAGCAGCAGCGGCGGGGCGGTGACCACCGTCCGGGCGATCGCGACCCGCTGGGCCTGTCCGCCCGAGAGCTCGGCGGGCCGGGCGGACCGCAGGTCGGTCAGCCCGAGGATCCCGAGCAGCCGCTCCACCTCGGTGTCGTCGACGTGGGCGTTCGCTCGGTAGCGCAGGCCCAACGCGACGTTGTCGCGGACGGTCAGCCACGGCAGCAGGTGCGCGTCCTGGAACACGATGCCGGCGTCGGGACGGCCGTCGGGATGCCGGGGGACGTCCAACGAGCCGTCGGACAGGTCGTCGAGGCCGGCGATGATCCGCAGCAGGGTCGACTTGCCGCAGCCCGACGGGCCCAGCAGGGCGTGGGCCTCGCCGCGGGTGACCGTGAGGTCGAGGCCGCGGAAGGCGGTGACGGTGCCGGAGGGCGTCGCGAAGTCACGCGCCCCGCCGGTCACGCGGAACGAGTCAGTTCCCATCGCAGCTGGGCCTCGGTCGGGGATTGGATCGGCAGGAAGGT